>NZ_JBEOXR010000060.1:0-53438 GCF_040296665.1 Streptomyces sp. NPDC002057 | reverse complement strand
GATGCCGGGGTAGTTCATCGTGTCGGAGATGATGTTGTTCTCGATGGTGTTGCCGAAGCCGCCGTAGACCGCGATGCCGTTGGCCCGCCAGGGCAGTTGGATGGTGTTGTTGCGGAAGTGGTTGTTGGAGCCGATGTCCACCGAGGTGTCCTTGACGTACTTGGACGCCCAGACCGCCAGCGCGTCGTCCCCGGTGTTGCGGAAGGACGAGTTGAAGACGGTGGAGTTACGGGTGCCGTTGGCGAAGTTGATGCCGTCGGCGTAGGTGTTGCGGATCCGCATGCCGGTGAACTCCAGGCCGTCGCCGGGCCCCCACAGTTCGGGGATGTTGGTGTAGTCGCGGCCGGCCCAGACGCCGACGTTGGCGTGCTCGATCCAGACGTTGCTGATCTTGGTGTCCTTGCCGAAGCGGCCGTTGAGGCCGACGCCGCCCTCGGCGTTGCCGTCACCGCCGCGGATCGCGCCCGAACCGAAGATGGCGATGTCGGAGATCTGGGTGTTGTGGTCGATGTCGAAGCCGAAGTTGCCCTCGTGCGGGTGGTTGATGCCGCCCGCCTGGTGCGGCGGGGTGAGGGTGTAGAGCTGGGAGTGCCACATGCCCGCGCCCCGGATCGTCACGTCCCTGATGCCCACCTGATTGAACTGACCGCGGTTGAGCGGGTCGTCGGTCAGGATCTTCTGCTCCTGGCGCCACTGTCCGGCGGGGATCCAGACGCAGGGGATCTGGCCGTTCTGGTCGGCGGTCACCGCGCGCTGGAGGGCGTCGGTGTCGTCGATGCCGTCGTTGGGGACGGCGCCGTAGTTCGTGATGGAGACGCAGTTCGCGGGCTTGGCGGCCGGGGGCGCCACCTGCTCCAGGTCGATGAGATCGACGATGTAGAAGGAGGCGCGGTCGTCGGCGTCGCGCTGGAGGCGGAACTTCGTGCCCACCGGGTACGACTGGGCGAGCAGGGCGTGGGACTCGTCGAAGAGGCGCCGGGCGTCACCGCCGGGCCGGTTGGTCAGCCCTTCGGGGTCGTCGGTGCTGCCGTACAGCCAGCTGTGCTTGGAGGTCAGCGTCAGCTTGCGGACGAAGACGTCGTTGGCGTAGAGGCTGATGGTGGCTTCGGCGCCGCCACCCGCCGCCGCGTCGGGCACGGAGTTGCGCACGACGATGGAGTTGGACGGGTTGGTGGAGGTGAACTCGACGAACTCGCCCGTGGAGTTGAGACGCACCGACTTGCGGCCGGAGGACTCGGTGGCGAAGTTGGTGTGCCCGAAGGTCCGCTTCTGGTCGGCCGTGAGCAGGGTGCCCTGGTAGCGGGCGTCCTCCGCCTCGTACTCCGTGTACGGAACGGCCGCGCCCCGGCCGACGACGAGCGACCGGGAGAAGACGTTGTTGGTCTCGTCGGTCTCGGCGACGGTGCCGGTGGCGTCGGCGGTCGCGGTGAGGGTGGCGCCGCCGGTGGTGGCGGTCCAGCTGCCGGAGATCGGCACGGTGACCGTCTGGCCGGCGGCGATCGCTCCGGTGGTGCCGTTGAGGGTGGTGCCCCCGGCGGTCAGCCGGGTGACGGTGCCGGCGGCGACGCCGCTGGTGCCACGGTTGTGGACCGTGACCGTGAAGGTGACGGCGGAGCCGACGGCGGGGCTGGTCGGGTTGGTGGCGATCCCGGTGACCCGCAGGTCGGGCCCGGGGCTCTGGCCGACGACCAGCTTGGCCGTGGCGGTACGGCTGTTGTTGCCGTTGTCCCCCTCGGGGACGGTGTCGGTCGGGTCGACCACCGCCGAGACGGTGTACGAGCCCATGGGCCGCTTGCCCACGGTGACCGGGACGGTCGCCGAGGCGCCGGCGGCGAGCGCGGCGACCGGGGCGGAGCCGGCCACGGCGCCTTCGACGCTGACCTCGACGGTGGTGGCGGGGGACGCGGCGGTGCCCGCGTTGCGCACGGTCGCGTCGACCGTCACGGAGTCCGTCTCGGAGGGGGAGGACGGGGTCCAGTTCAGGTCGGTCACGGTGAGGTCGGGGCTGGGCGCGGCCGCGCCGACGACCTGGAACTCCGCGACCTGGGCGCCGGGGGCGCCGGTGTTGGAGAAGAAGGTCAGCCGGAGGTCGGCGTAGCGCCCGGTCACCGGGATGGTGACGGTGTTCTGTCCGGTGCCGGGGCTGAAGGCGTAGTCGGCGCGCGCCTTGAGCGAGGTGAAGCCGGAGGCGGCCTGCTCGCGCCCGAGGACCTGGATCGCCTGGGTGCGCGGGCCCCAGATCTGGTCGGGGTTGAGCTTGACGACGACTCCGGTGACATCGGCGTTGGCGCCGAGCTTCACCGTGAGGCTGGACGGGAATCCGGCGGACTCCCAGTAGCTGCCCGTGGTGTCGTCGTTGGCGTTGGCCGCGACATAGGTCTGCGCGGTCGAGGTGGCCTCGATGGGCTTGTTGCGCGCGAGGTTGGTGCCGGTGGGCGGCGGGTCGACCGGTCCCTGACCGCCGTCGCCGTACACCTCGACCTCGGAGAGCTGGGCCGCGTTCCAGCCGGTGTTGGCCGTCACCTGGACACGGACGTACCGGGTGGTGGCGGGGGTGATGCCGATGGTGACGGTGTTCGCCGCCGAGGGGTTGAACGCCCGTGACTGAGCGGCGGCGAGGGAGGTGAAGCTGCCTCCGTCGGTGCTGCCGAGCACGGCGACGGTCTGGGAGCGGGCCTCCCAGGTGGTGGGGAGCTTGAGGACGACGCTGTCGACGCGGGTCGCCGCGCCGAGGTCGATCTGCACCCACTGCGGGAACGAACCGACGGGTCCCTCCCAGTAGGACTGCTGGCCGCCGTCGGTGACGTTGCCGGCCGGGTAGGCGCCGTGGGCGGCGCTCGCCGTGGCGGTCCTGCCGAGGGCCAGGTTGGGTCCGGCCGCCGCGTAGGCGGTGACCGGCATCAGTCCGACGGCGATCAGTCCGGCTATCAGCACGCCGACGGTCAGCCGCCAGCTCAGGATTTTGCCTCTCATAGGAGCCTCTCCGACTGCTGGGGCCGCGGCTCGGCACCGGCACAGTGACTCTCGCCAGGAACCCAGCGGAACTCTGACAACGAATGACGGCTGGATACAGACTTATTGAGCGTTTTCGTTAATCTTTTGCGCCGCCGGGGTGTCAGGTTTCTATCAGGTCACCGCTTTGTCAACAGCCCCGGCAGAACCGGCACTTGGGGTGTCACATCCGCGCAGGTCAACGAGAAACGGCTCCGGGCCGGGGAGGCCGTGTGGCCTCCCCGGCCCGGAGCCGAGGAACGATCAGGAGAGGGGGTCGGGGGCGGAGGGGTCCGACGCCCCCCGGGGGTCAGCCGGCCGGCGGCGGCGCCGTCGACCCGCGCACCACGAGCTCGGGCTCGAAGAGCAGCTCACCGGGGTCGGTCTGGGTGCCCTGGATCTGGGCGCAGAGCAGTTCGACGGCAGCGCGGCCCATCGCCTCGATGGGCTGGCGCACGGTGGAGAGCGGCGGCTCGGTGCAGTTCATGAAGGCGGAGTCGTCGAAGCCGACGACCGACACCTGGGAGGGGACGGAGAGTCCGCGCCGGCGGGCCGCCCTGATGGCGCCGAGGGCGAGCGGGTCGCTCGCGCAGACGATCCCGGTGACCCCGCGCTCCAGGAGGCGGGTGGCGGCGGCCTGGCCGCCTTCGAGCGAGAAGATCGACCGCACGACGAACTCGTCCGGCAGGTCTCCACCGGCGGCCTCGGCCACGGCACGGGCCGCTTCGAGCTTGCGGCGGGAGGGGACGTGGTCGCCGGGGCCCAGGACCAGGCCGATGCGCTCGTGCCCGAGGGAGGCGAGGTGGCGCCAGGCCTGCTCGACGGCGACGGCGTCGTCGCAGGAGACGCAGGGGAAGTTGAGCCCCTTGATGGAGGCGTTGATCAGGACCACCGGGATGTTGCGCTCGGCCAGCTGGTGGTAGTGGTCGTGCGGGGCGTCCGCCTGCGCGAACAGGCCGCCGGCGAAGACGACGCCGGACACCTGCTGCTGGAGGAGGAGGTCCACGTAGTCCGCCTCGGAGACGCCGCCCTTGGTCTGGGTGCACAGGACCGGGGTCAGTCCCTGCTGGGCGAGGGCGCCGCCGATCACCTCCGCGAACGCGGGGAAGATGGGGTTCTGCAACTCCGGCAGCACGAGGCCGACGAGGCGGGCGCGCTCGCCGCGCAGCTGGGTGGGGCGCTCGTATCCGAGCACGTCGAGCGCGGTGAGGACGGACTGCCGTGTCGCCTCGGAGACACCGGGCTTTCCGTTGAGGACACGGCTGACCGTCGCCTCGCTGACTCCCACCTTCTTGGCCACTTGAGCAAGTCGTCGCGTCATGAGCGCAAGAGTATCGCAAACTTCGCAAGCGAGTTGCGTCGCTCTCATCCCCTTGCGAGGAGCGAACGCAACCCGCGCCTAGCCGTCAACGCCTGAAGGCTTGACGGGTCCGAGGGTGCCTCATAACTTCATGACTTGATAAAAGGCTTGCTGTTGTTGTCCGTCGAGGCGCGAAACGGCGAAAGGGTTGTCAGGTGCATAACACCTTGATGCGTGCACGTACGTTCCTCCGGCGAGGAGGTGGGGCCGGGGCGCACGGTGGAGGCACCCCGCCCCGCCGCCACGCCCGTCGCGCCCGCCGCCTCCGCCCGATCACCGCCCTCACCGCGGGCGCCCTCGTCGCCGGCGGCCTGCTCCTCACCGGGCCCGGCACGGCACAGGCCGCCGGCGAGCGGGTCGACGTCTGGCTCACCACCACGTCCGATTCCGGCGGCCGTACCGTCACGCGCGGGCTCGCCCCGCAGACACCCCTGGCGTTCGGCCCGGCCGGGGGCACCGCGAACCACACGATCACCGTCGACGAGAACACCACGTACCAGCAGTTCGAGGGCGGCGGCGCGTCGATCACCGACACCACCGCCCACCTCCTGCGCGGGGGTGCGATCAGCGCCGCCACCCGCGACGAGGTGATGCGCAGGCTGTTCTCGCCCACCGACGGCATCGGCCTCTCCTTCGTCCGCAACCCCATCGGCGCCTCCGACCTCTCGCGGCCCGGGAACGTCTCCCTCGACGACACCTGCTGCGACCTGAACGACTTCGGCTCCAACGGCTACGACACCGACGTCCGGCTGCTGACCGCCCAGGCCGAGCAGCTCAACCCGGCCCTCCGCGTCAAGGGCGTGCCGTGGAGCGCCCCGGGCTGGATGAAGGACAACGGCCGGATGGACCAGATGGGCTGGCTCAAAGCGGAGTACTACCCGCTCTACGCCCAGTACCTGGTCAGGTACGTGCGGAGCTACCAGGCCGCCGGGGTGAAGGTCGACTACCTCTCCGTGCAGAACGAGCCGAACTGCTGTCAGGCCGGCAATCCCACCGCCATGAACTACCCGGGCATGAGCTGGAACCCGGCGGGCCTCGTCGAGTTCACCAAGAACCACGTCTACCCCGCCTTCCGGGCGGCGGGCCTCACCACCAAGATCCTCGTCCACGACTGGAACTACGGCGACTACGCGAACTTCGGCGCCGGGATCCTGAACGACGCGGGCGTGCGCGACGACCCGCTCTTCGGCGGCATCGCCTGGCACGGCTACTTCGGCGACCCGGCGGTCGGCACCCAGGTCCACGACCGGTACCCGGCGGTGAAGCAGTTCAGCACCGAGCACTCGGGCGGCACCTGGATCGGGAACCAGCACAACGAGGACCTCGCCGACATCGTGAACTACGCCCGCAACTGGAGCGGCAGCCTGGTCAAGTGGAGCCTCGCGCTCAACCAGACCATGGGCCCGCACAACGGCGGCTGCGGCACCTGCACCGGACTGATCACCGTGCAGGAGGGCGGCGCCCGGGCCGGTCAGGTCGACTACACGGTCGAGTACTACACGACGGGTCATCTGACCAAGTTCGTCCGGCCCGGGGCGTACCGCATCGCCTCCACCGCCAACAGCACGGTGCAGAACGTGGCCTGGCGCAACTCCGACGGCTCGAAGGCGCTGATCGCCCACAACGGCGGTGCCTCCGCGCAGTCCGTCCGGGTGGTGTGGGGCGACCAGTCCTTCACGTACACCCTGCCCGCCCGGACCACCGCGACCTTCACCTGGGCCGGTACGACGGGCGGCGGGACCGGGTCCGGCACGCTGACCGGTCTGGCCGGGAAGTGCCTGGACGTGGCCGGCGGCGCCACCGCCGACGGCACGCCGGTGCAGCTGTACGGCTGCAACGGCACCACGGCGCAGCGCTGGACGCTCGCCGCCGACGGCAGCGTCCGGGCGCTCGGCAAGTGCCTCGACGTCACCGGCGGTTCCACGGCCGACGGCGCCCGGGTCCAGCTGTACGCCTGCAACGGCACGGCCGCCCAGCGCTGGACCTACGACGCCGCCACGCACGACGTGGTCAACACCGGTGCGAACAAGTGCCTGGACATCACCGGCAACTCCTCCGCCGACGGGACCCGGGCACAGATCTGGAGCTGCACCGGCGGCGCCAACCAGAAGTGGACCCACAACGCGGCCTGATCCCCGCCCCCGTCCGTCCTCCCCCGCACCCCGCCGGCAGGCCATGACCTGTCCCAAGGAGCCCGCATGCCACCCGCTCGTCCCCGAAGGACGGTGAGCGCGGCGGTCGTCGCCGCCACCGCCGTACTCACCGGTCTGCTCACCGGCGGTCTGCCGACCGCCGCAGCCCAGGAACCCGCTCCCCGAGCCGTCGACCGGTTCGAGGGCGAGGTCCCCTTCGCCCCGCCGCCCGCCGAAGGCATCTTCACCTGGGGGAACGCCACCGAGTCCCATCCCCGGCTGGAGCTCAGGGAGCGCGCCGACGCCCCCGAGGGCGGCAAGGTCCTCGAAGGCCGCTACGACATCAGCGGCTGGGGCGGCTTCACCCACGACTTCGCCTTCGACCGGCCGGCCCACGACTGGACGGCGTACAGGGGCATCCGCTTCTGGTGGTACGGCCAGAACACGGCGCCGCTGCCGCCCGGATCGGGCAAGCGGATCGCCCTGGAGATCAAGGACGGCGGTGCGAACGGGGAGGCGTCCGAGCTGTGGACGACCTCCTTCACCGACGACTGGGAGGGCTGGCACCTCGTCGAGATCCCGTTCTCGACCTTCCAGTACCGGACCGACTACCAGCCCGTCGGCGGCATCGACCAGGTCCTCGGGCTCGACCGGATGTGGGGGTACGCGGTCACGCTCCCGACCGGCGGGCCGGGCGCCTTCGCCCTCGACGGCGTGGAGCTGTACGGCCGGGCGGAGCCCGCCCTGAACACGAAGGTCGTCACGGAGTCCGTCGTGCACCCCGTCGCCGAAGGGGGCAGTGCCCGGGTCGACGTCTCGGTGGCCACGACGGGCTCGGGGCCGACCGACGGACCCGTCACGGTCGCGTACGAGACGGAGAGCGGCGACGGCGCCGAGCCGGGCAAGGACTACCTGCCGGTCACGGGCAGCGTCGTGTTCCCCGCCGGTACGCCCTCCGGCACGACCCGCTCGATCACCGTGCGGACGCTGAAGGACGGTGCGGCCGAGGCCGCCGAGACCATTCCGCTCAGGCTGACGGTCGACGGCGCCAAGGCGCCCGCCGAGAACCCCGTCGTCGTCGTGAACGCGCACGGACTGCCGTACCTCGACACCAGGCTGCCGGTCCGGAAGCGGGTCGCCGATCTGCTCTCCCGGATGTCCCTGGCCGAGAAGGTCGGGCAGATGACGCAGGCCGAGCGCAACGCGCTGCGGGCGCCGGGCGACATCGCCGGGTACGCGCTCGGGTCCCTGCTCTCCGGCGGCGGCTCGGTCCCCACCCCCAACACGCCCGAGGCCTGGGCCGCGATGGTCGACGCGTACCAGCTGCGCGCGCAGACGACCCGCTATCAGGTCCCGCTGCTCTACGGCGTGGACGCGGTCCACGGCCACAACAACGTCATCGGCGCCACGATCATGCCGCACAACATCGGCATCGGCGCGGGCCGCGACCCCGGGCTGGCCGCGCGGACCGGCGCCGTCACCGCGAAGGAGGTGCGGGCCACCGGCGTCCCCTGGGATTTCGCCCCGTGCGTGTGCGTGACCCGTGACGAGCGCTGGGGCCGCTCCTACGAGGCCTTCGGCGAGGACCCGGCGCTCGTGACCGCCATGGAGACGGTCATCAACGGCATGCAGGGCGCGCCCAGCGGCAAGGACCTCGACCGCAACGACAAGGTCCTGACCAGCGCCAAGCACTTCGTCGGCGACGGCGGCACCACCTTCGGCTCCTCGACCACCGGTTCGTACACCATCGACCAGGGTGTCACCGAGGTCACCCGGGCGGAGCTGGAGGCGGTGCACCTCGCGCCCTTCGCCGAGGCCGTGAAGCGCGGCACCGGCACCGTCATGCCCTCGTACTCCTCCCTGGACGTGCTCGGTGACGAGCGGGGTCCGGTGAAGATGCACGCCAACGCCGAGATGATCAACGGCGTCCTCAAGGACCGGATGGGCTTCGAGGGCTTCGTGATCAGCGACTGGCAGGCCATCGACCAGATCCCCGGCGACTACCCGAGCGACGTCCGCACCTCGGTCAACGCCGGCCTCGACATGATCATGGTGCCGACGAACTACCAGGAGTTCACCCGGACCCTCACCTCCGAGGTCGAGGCGGGCCGGATCCCCACGGCGCGGATCGACGACGCCGTGTCCCGCGTCCTGACCCAGAAGTTCCGCCTCGGCCTGTTCGAGAAGCCGTACGCGGACACCACGAACCTGCCGTCGATCGGCTCGCCCGCGCACCGCGCGGTGGCGCGCGAGGCCGTGGCGAAGTCCCAGGTGCTCCTGAAGAACGAGGGCCCGGTCCTGCCGCTGAAGCCGTCCCAGAAGGTGTACGTGGCCGGGTCGAACGCCGACGACCTCGGCAACCAGGCCGGTGGCTGGACCATCAGCTGGCAGGGCGCCTCGGGACGTACGACGACGGGGACGACGATCCTCGAAGGGATGCGCAAGGCCGCGCCGGGGGCGGACATCGCCTGGTCCAAGGACGCCTCCGCCCCGGTCGACGGCTACGACGTGGGCGTGGTGGTGGTCGGCGAGACCCCGTACGCCGAGGGGTTCGGTGACGTCGGCAACGGCAACGACCTCGAACTGACGGCCGCCGACAGGGCGGCGGTCGACAGGGTCTGCGCGGCGATGCCCTGCGCGGTGCTCGTCGTGTCCGGCCGGCCGCAGCTCATCGGCGACCGGCTGCCCGCCGTCGACGCCCTGGTGGCGTCCTGGCTGCCCGGCACGGAGGGCGACGGCGTCGCCGACGTCCTCTACGGCAAGCGGCCGTTCACCGGACAGCTGCCGGTCACCTGGCCCAGGTCGGAGGCGCAGCTCCCGCTCAACGTGGGGGACGGTCGCTACGACCCGCAGTACCCGTACGGCTGGGGTCTGACCACTCTCACCCCGGCCCCGTCCGGTGGCGAGGCGGCGCTGTGGGGACTGCGGGTCACCGCGAAGGCGCTCGGGGCGGCGGGGCTCGGCGGGTCGTACGAGAGCCGGAAGCTCGTCGCGGTGGCGCGGGAGATCGTGCAGAGGAAGATCGGCCAGAACATCACGGAGGCCACGGCCAAGCCGTTCGCCGACGCGGACCATCTGCTGCTCACGGGTGATCCGGCGGGCGCGGTCGGCAAGCTGACGGAGGCGTACCGGGCCGCACGCTGACGCGTTCAAGACCGGCTCCCGGGGAGGGACGTCCCCGGGAGCCGGTCTTGTCGGAGATCACTTCCGTGGGTATCTTGCATTGCATGGTTCCTGGTAACGCAATGAACGGCGGGGGCGACAGGGTCCCCAGTCAGCTCCGCAAGGGAGTGCTGGAGTACTGCGTCCTCGCGCTGCTCAGGGACGAGCCGAAGTACGGCGTCGAACTCGTCGCCGAGCTCTCCGCGGTCAGCGTCATGACCACCAGTCAGGGCACGATCTACCCCCTGCTGTCGCGACTGCGGCGCGAAGGGCTCGTCGACACCGAACTCCGCGAGTCGCCCAGCGGGCCGCCACGCCGCTACTACACGCTCACGCGCGTCGGCCGGGCCTCGCTCGCCGAGTTCGCCGGGGCGTGGCCGCTGTTCCGGGACGCCGTCGACCACTTCCTCACCGACCCACAGGAGGATTCCGCATGAACACCACCGACCGGCACCCGCTCGTCACCGCCTACCTCGACGCCGTCGCGCGCGAGACGGCCGAACTGCCCGCCGAGCGCCGGGCCGAGCTCCTCGCGGACCTCCGCGAGCACATCGAGGTCAGCGGGGCCGAGGACGACACCCGGCTCCGCGCAGTCCTGGCCGGGCTCGGCGAGCCCCGGACCGTGGCCGCCTCCGCGCTCGCCGAGGAGGCGCCCGCCGGGACGGCCGCCACGACCGCGCCCGGCCGCACGAAGCTGACCGCGGTCCTGCTCGCCGTCTCCGGCGTGCTGATCCTGTTCAGCTCCGTGGTGGGAACGATCGCCCTGATCGCCGGCCTGGCGCTGCTGTGGGCCGCCCCCCAGTGGGAGACGCGCCACAAGCTCCTCGGGACCGTCACCGCCGTGGCCGTGCCGGTGCTGGTCCTGGCGGGCGGCCTGCTCGGGGCCTCGTCCCGGCTCGGCCCGACGGAGCTCCTGCTGATCCTCGCGTTCGCCCTGGTCGTCCCGGCGGTGGGCGGCACCCTGCTCGTGCGCGCCGCCCGCCGCTGAACGGGTACCCGCGGGGGTGGCGTCAGCTCGTGGGGCCCGGGATCCGGAGGGCCCCGGAGTTGCGGTCCCAGCCGGACCACAGGTCGTCGTCGGCGCAGTAACCGCACCCCGGGCCGAAGAACACGCCCCGCGCGTTCTCGTCACCGAGCAGCCAGAAGCGCAGCCACGCGGTGGTCGGGGCGCGGAAGTCCCCACCGTCCCCGATGGAGCTGAGGTGCCCGGCGCCACGGACCTCGCCGTACACGGCGGGCACGTGGTCCGAATCCCGGTACAGGGCCTTCACCAGGGCCGGCCAGACCGTCAGGTCGCGCTGGCCCGCCAGGTAGAAGACCGGCTCGTCCATCAGGTCCGGATCGGTCAGCGGGCCCGGCTGGATGGGGAGGGCGGTGTCGACCCGGGGGTCGACGGCGGCGTTGACGGCGGCCGCACCGCCCTGCGAGTGCCCGGCGGAGGCGATGTGGTCGAGGTCCACCTTGCCGTGGAACCGGCTGGAGCCGTCCGCGTTCCGGTGCTCCAGGACGTCGATCCCGGCGCGCATGCTGATCGCGAAGTTCGACGTGGGGGTGTTGGCGGCGGCGACGATGAAACCGTGGCTCGCCCAGTGCCGCAGCAGCGAGCCGTAGAACCCGGGCACCGCGCCCGTACCGTTGCCCCAGATGATCACCGGGTGCCGCTCCCCCGACCGCCCCATGTCCTTCGGGTAGTAGAAGGTGTGCACCGCCTCGATGTCGACGCCCACCTCGTACGGGCCCGGCCGGCCCCAGTCGGTGCCGACGGACGGGACACTCCCCGCCGCCCCCTCGTCGACCGCCGCGCGGGCGGTGCCCGGTGCGGCGCACACGGCCATCAGAGCGGCGAGCAGGAGACCGCCGAACACACGGCTCGTTCTCCCCGGAATTCTCCCTGGCATACGAACTCCTTCACGGATCGGGCACGTTGCGCGTCCTCGCAAGCGTGACCAGGCCATGATCGAGCGCGCCGGGGCGGCTGTCTGTCCGCAGGAGCCCAGACCTTCCGGGGCCGGCTTGGGCACCTGCCCACGACCGCGCTCCCCGGCCCGCGCGCACGCACGCCGCCCCCGCCGAATCCGTGGTTCGGCGAGGGCGGTGGGCGGGTGGTGGCGTCCGGGTCAGCGGGCCAGCAGCTGGAGCGTGTCGATCACGCGGTTCGAGAAGCCCCACTCGTTGTCGTACCAGGCGACGACCTTGATGTGGCGGCCCTCGACGCGGGTCAGCTCCGAGTCGAAGATCGACGAGGCCGGGTTGCCCGTGATGTCGGAGGAGACGAGAGCGTCCTCCGAGTACTCCAGGACGCCGGCGAGCGGGCCCTCCGCCGCGGCACGGTACGCCGCGAGGACGTCCTCGCGGGTCACGTCACGGGCGACCGTCGTGTTGAGCTCGACGATCGAGCCGACCGGGACCGGTACGCGGATCGAGTCGCCCGACAGCTTGCCGTCGAGGTTCGGCAGCACGTGGCCGATGGCCTTGGCGGCACCCGTCGAGGTCGGGACGATGTTGACGCCGGCGGCGCGGGCGCGGCGCGGGTCGCGGTGCGGACCGTCCTGCAGGTTCTGCTCCTGCGTGTAGGCGTGGACGGTCGTCATGAAGCCGTGCTCGATGCCGGCGAGGTCGTCGAGGACCTTGGCGAGCGGCGCGAGCGCGTTGGTCGTGCACGAGGCGTTCGAGACGATGGTGTGCAGGTCCGCGTCGTACGCGTCGGTGTTGACGCCGTACGCCAGCGTGACGTCGGCACCGTCGGCGGGCGCGCTGACCAGCACGCGCTTGGCCCCGGCGTCGATGTGGCCGCGGGCGGCCTTGGCGGACGTGAAGCGACCGGTCGCCTCAAGGACGATCTCGACGCCGAGCTCGGCCCACGGAAGCTGCGCCGGCTCGCGCTCGGCGAGGACCTTGATGCGGTGGCCGTCGACGACGAGGGTGTCCCCGTCGACGCTCACCGGACGGCCCAGGCGACCCGAGGTCGAGTCGAAGGCGAGCAGCCGCGCGAGGGCGGCCGGCTCCGTCAGGTCGTTGACGGCCACGACCTCCAGGTCGGTGTCGCGCTCCAGGAGCGCGCGCAGCACGTTGCGTCCGATGCGGCCGAATCCGTTGATGGCGATGCGAGTCATGAGGTGTCCCTTTCTGCGTCGCCACCAGGTTCGCTCCGTGGGACGGGTCTCGACAGAGGCGGGATCGCCACGGTCCGCAAGGATCGCGCCAAGCGTCTCCGGGACGGTCCCGGAGCGCGCTATTCGCCCTTGGTGAAGGTCCGCCGGTAGTCACTCGGTGTGGTGCCGAGGATGCGCTGGAAGTGCATCCTCAGGTTCGCGCCGGTGCCGAGCCCGACGTCGGCGGCGATCTGCTCGACGCTCCGCTCCGAGCGCTCCAGAAGCTCGCGGGCGAGGTCGACGCGCGCCCGCATCACCCACTGCATGGGCGTGTACCCGGTGTCCTCGACGAAGCGGCGCGAGAAGGTGCGCGCCGACACGGCCGCGTGCTGGGCCAGGACGTCGAGGGTGAGCGGTTCGCCGAGCCGGTGGAGCGCCCACTCGCGGGTGGCGGCGAACCGTTCGCCGAGCGGCTCGGGCAGGCTGCGCGGCACGTACTGCGCCTGGCCGCCGCTGCGGTAGGGGGCGGCCACGAGACGTCGGGCCGCGTGGTTGGCGGCGGCGACCCCGAGGTCGCCGCGCAGGATGTGCAGGCACAGGTCGATGCCGGAGGCGGCGCCCGCGGAGGTGAGCACGCTGCCCTCGTCGACGAAGAGGACGTTCTCGTCGACCTGGACGAGGGGGCGTTTCGCCGCGAGGGCCTGGGTGTAGTGCCAGTGGGTGGTGGCGCGCTTGCCGTCGAGCAGGCCCGTCGCGGCGAGCGCGAAGGCGCCCGTGGAGATCGCGGCGAGGCGGGCGCCCCGGTCGTGGGCGGCGATCAGCGCCTCGACGACCGCGCGCGGCGGGTCCTCGCGGTCGGGGAAGCGGTAGCCGGGGACGAAGACGATGTCGGCCCACGCGAGCGTGGAAAGGCCGTGGGCGACGGCGTACGAGAGGCCGTCGCCCCCGGCGACGAGT
The DNA here is from genome assembly GCF_040296665.1 of Streptomyces sp. NPDC002057. NCBI lineage: Bacteria > Bacillati > Actinomycetota > Actinomycetes > Kitasatosporales > Streptomycetaceae > Streptomyces > Streptomyces sp. NPDC002057. The sequence goes on along the minus strand of NZ_JBEOXR010000060.1, from coordinate 39,744 downwards.
CCGGGTTCCGCGCCGCACACCCTCACCTCGTACGGCATGCTCGCGCGGGTCGTGAAGACCTGCGCGGGAATCCCGACGTCGAGCGGCTTCGCCCCTTCGAGTACGAGGACGGCGACGCGGTGGAGGCGGAGGGTGGGTGGCACGGGACGAGCGTACGTGGGCCGCCGGACGCGGGGACCGGCGACTCGTCCGGGTGAGGGGGGTGGGCCGACCGGCCGGTCAGCCGGCCGGTCAGCGCGTCAGCGGGGCAGCCCGTCAGCGGGTCACCGTCCACTTCTGGTTCGGTGTGCCGCCGCAGGTCCAGATCTGCAGCCTGGTGCCGTTCGCGGAGCTGTTGCCGGTGGCGTCCAGGCACGTGCCGGACCCGGTGTTGACGATGTCGCGGGCGGCGTTGGCGGTCCAGCGCTGGGCCGCCGTGCCGTTGCAGTCCCAGAGCTGGACGGGGGTGCCGTCGGCGGTTCCGGCGGAGGTGACGTCGAGGCACTTGCCGAGCGCCCGGATGCTGCCGTCCGCCGCCACGGTCCACTGCTGGGCGCCGGTGCCGTTGCAGTCGTAGAGCTGGACGGGGGTGCCGTTCGCGCTGTTCGCCGCGGCCACGTCGGCGCACTTGCCGCCGATCCCGGTGATCGGCCCGCCGGTGGTGGGGCCGTCGGCGGTGGTGACGCGGACGTGGTCGACGACGAGTTGCCGCGGGAAGGTGGTCGAGCCGTCCGGGTCGCCGGGCCAGTAGCCGCCGACCGCGAGGTTGAGGATGAGGAAGAAGGGCTTGTCGAAGACCCAGGTGCGGCCGCCGAGGTCGGCGGGCGTGCGGGTCTGGTAGACGGTCCCGTCGACCGACCAGGTGATCCTGCCGGGCGACCAGTCCACCGCGAAGGTGTGGAAGGCGTCGGCGAAGGCCTGACCGCCGGGCAGGGTGTATCCGGCGCCGATGCCGCCGGAGCCGGAGTAGCCGGGGCCGTGCAGGGTGCCGTGGACGGTGGACGGCTCGAAACCGACGTTCTCCATGATGTCGATCTCGCCGGAGGCGGGCCAGCCGACCTGGCCGAGGTCGTTGCCGAGCATCCAGAACGCCGGCCACATGCCCTGGCCGCGCGGCACCTTCATACGGGCCTCGACGTGCCCGTACCGGGTGGTGAACTTTCCGGCGGTGTTGAGCCGGGCGGAGGTGTACTCGCACCGTCCGTACCAGCACTGGTAGTTGCCCGGGTTCTCCTTGCGGGCGGTGATCACCAGGTGGCCCTGGCCGTCGAGGGCGGCGTTCCGGTTGCCGGCCGTGTAGTACTGCCGCTCGTGGTTGCTGACGTTGTCGCCGGTCTCGATCTGCCACCGCGCGCCGTCGACGGCGGCTCCGGCGGCGCCGTCGAAGTCGTCGGAGAAGGTGACGGCGGCGGCCTCGGCGGCGGGCTGGACGGCAGGCTGGACAGCGGCGAGCCGCTCGCCCGCGCCGGGCGGACCGGCGAGGGCGCCGGGGCCGAGGGCGGCGGTGGCCACGGCGAGGGCGAGGGCCGTCACGGCGGTGAACAGCGGGCGCCGTGTTGAGCGGGAGGAGGGCATGACTCTCTCTTCCGTCGGGTGTGGGGGGAGACGCGGAGTCATGCCATGCTCATGACATGACTCCGCGCGAACCGCTTTGCTGGCCTCCATGATTTAAGAAGTGAAGTAAGGGGGCGTCAAGAGGTACGGACTCCCCCGCGCCCTCCGGTCAGCGGGGGTTGCCGGCGTGGGTGAGGGTCTCCCAGGCGACGAAGAGGTTGTTCGTGCCGGCCGGACGCCGGGACTCGGTGAGGTTCTGCGTGTGGGTCATCGCGTACCCCATGCGATGGTGGAGCGCGTTGAAGCCCACCTCGGTGACCGGTCCGAGGTGATCCTTGAGGGTGCCGCCGCAGAGCCAGCCCGGAACGGCGGTTCCCAGCTCGTACTTGGCCTGGAGGCCGAGGGCGTGGCGCAGCCGGTCGGCGACCTCGGGGTAGAGGTCCTGGCCCTGGATGCGGCTCGTCTCGGCGATGTGCGAGATGGCCGACAGACCGTATCCGGTATGCGTGAGGTCGCGGCAGGTCTCCTGGGTGAGGCCGTCCACGAAGGTGGTCTGGCCCTGCCAGTACCGGACGATCTCGTCGCGCGTGTCGAGGCCGCTGCCCGGCGCGGCCTTCGGCAGCGCGCCGTCGCTCGCCAGGTAGATGTACGCGGGGACACGGCCGCGGAACGTGGTCACAGCCTTGTCGTAGGCGGCGCGGTCCTCCAGGAAGACGGCGATGCCGATCGCGGCCTCGACCATGCTGAGCTCCCAGTTGCCGTTGGAGTGGGAGCCGTTGGCGACCTCGGGGAGGTACACCGTGCGGAGCATCGTCTTGAAACGGTCGACGCGGGCCTGGGGCCAGCCGGTGTAGGTGTACCGGATGATCTCGGCGGCGCGCGGCCAGGAGGAGCCGGCCCAGCCCGTCTGCAGGGGCGCGTTGGAGTTGGTGTGGTCGGTGATCACACCGGACCAGGCGTCCATGATCTCGATCGCCTTCTGGGCGTACCGGCTGTCCCGGGTCACGTACCAGGCCAGCGCGAGGGTGTACGCGGCGATGGCGTCCTCCCGCTCGTCGGTGCAGCCGTTGTTCGGGTTCGAGTAGGAGCCGCACTCCACGACCGGGCGCGGCTTCGGAACGCGCGACAGCGAGGCGTACTTGCCGGCCGCCATCTGGTCGTAGGCACCCTTCCAGGGCTGCGCCCCGGCGTTGACCTGCTCGCGGGCGAAGTCGAGCTGTCCCCGGGAGACGAGGACACCGGGGTGGACGAACGCGGCGGGGGCGGCCTCGGCTCGGCCGCCTCCGGGGCCGGCGACGAGGGTGGCCAGGAGAGCGGCGAGCAGCAGGGGGACGGCGAGCGGCACACTCCTTCGCGAGTGCCGGGCGGCGGAACCTTCGCGCCATAAGGACATGGGGGTGCCCCTTCTTCATGTATGTGAACGGTCGGTGACCCTTGAGGCTGGAACCTAAAGGTCTGAACCAGGCGCGTCAAGAAGGCGATTTCGGTGCCGAATGAACGGTTCCAGCAGCTCAGGTGCCCTGCACCAGGATCCTGATGTTCATATCCATGAATCCCCTCAGGCCCGCCTCGTCCCGGACCTCCGGACGGCCGTGTCCGGCGGACGAGTCCGCACGCCGTACGATTCCCCCCGTTGTCACTTACTTCGCCCGAAGGAGATCCCCCATGGCCCAGGTCACGCTCAAGGGCAGCCCCGTACAGGTCAACGGCGCCCTCCCGACCCCGGGAAGCCAGGCTCCTGACTTCACGCTCGTCGCCGAGGGTCTGGCGGACACGTCGCTGAAGGACTACGCCGGTCAGCGCAAGGTCCTCAACATCTTCCCCAGCGTCGACACCCCGACGTGCGCGTCCTCCGTCCGCGCCTTCAACGAGAAGGCCGGCGCGCTGGACAACACGGTGGTGCTCTGCATCTCCGCCGATCTCCCCTTCGCCCAGGCGCGCTTCTGCGGCGCCGAGGGCCTGGAGAACGTCAAGAACCTCTCGACGCTCCGCGGCCGTGAGTTCCACACCAACTACGGCGTGGAGATCGCGGACGGCCCGCTGGCCGGCCTCACCGCCCGCGCCGTCGTCGTCCTCGACGAGAACGACACGGTCCTGCACGCGCAGCTCGTGGGCGAGATCGCCGAGGAGCCCAGCTACGACGACGCGCTCGCGGTCCTGAAGTAGGACGCCGAGCGGGACGCCCCGGTCCAGGACGCCCCGCCAGGGGGGCGCCCCGGACGAGAAGCGTCCCGGAACAGCACCCGCGGCGAACGCCGCACGGGAAGAGCCCCTCCACCGACCCGGTGGAGGGGCTCTTCCCGTTCCCGCTTCCCGCCGCCGACTCAGGCGCAGGCGGGGCAGAGCCCGCGGTACGTCACGTCCGCCTTCGCGACGGTGAAGCCGAACCGCTCCGCGGGCGGCAGGACCGCCAGCGGATCCCCGGTCGGGTGGACGTCGCGGATGATCCCGCAGTTCGAGCAGACCAGGTGCTGGTGAGGCCGGTGCGCGTTCGGGTCGTACCGCTTCGCCCGGCCGTCGGTGGAGAGCTCCACCACCTCCCCCAGGGCGACCAGCTCCCCCAGGGTGTTGTAGACCGTCGCCCGCGCGATCTCCGGGAGCCGCGCCACCGCACGCGCGTGCACCTCGTCGGCCGTGAGGTGGACGTGCTCGCCGGCGAGGACCTCCGCGACGACACGCCGCTGGGACGTCATCCGCCAGCCGCGCACACGCAGCCGCTCCAGCAGGTCACTCATTTCCGGCTCACCTCTTCGGATAATTGGCGGGGTTCTTGACTTGGACTCTGTCCATCGTAGGATCGGTTCCGGCAGTAGCCAAGGGACACCACGGTGCCGGTCGGGCGCAAGACCCCCCCGCCGGCGCCCGCCACGGCCGAGCAGCACCACGATCCGCCCCGTCCGGAAGGATTTGCATGTCCGAGAACCACGACGCAATCGTCACCGACCCCGCCCCCGAGGGCACGGGCGGCTGCCCGGTCGCGCACGGTCGTGCCGCGCACCCGACCCAGGGCGGCGGCAACCGCCAGTGGTGGCCGGAGCGGCTCAACCTGAAGATCCTCGCCACGAACCCCGTCGTGGGGAACCCGCTCGGCGCGGAGTTCGACTACGCCGAGGCGTTCGAGGCCCTCGACCTCGCGGCCGTGAAGCGTGACATCGCCGACGTCCTCACCACCTCGCAGGACTGGTGGCCCGCCGACTTCGGCCACTACGGCCCGCTCATGATCCGGATGGCCTGGCACAGCGCCGGTACGTACCGCATCAGCGACGGCCGCGGTGGCGCCGGCGCCGGTCAGCAGCGCTTCGCGCCGCTCAACAGCTGGCCGGACAACGGCAACCTGGACAAGGCCCGCCGTCTGCTGTGGCCGGTGAAGAAGAAGTACGGCCAGAACATCTCCTGGGCCGACCTGATGATCCTCACCGGCAACGTCGCCCTGGAGACCATGGGCTTCGAGACCTTCGGCTTCGCCGGCGGCCGCGCCGACGTGTGGGAGGCCGACGAGGACGTCTACTGGGGCCCCGAGACCACCTGGCTCGGCGACGACCGCTACACCGGCGACCGCGAGCTGGAGAACCCGCTCGGCGCGGTCCAGATGGGCCTCATCTACGTCAACCCCGAGGGCCCCAACGGCAACCCGGACCCGGTCGCCGCGGCCCGCGACATCCGCGAGACCTTCCGCCGCATGGCGATGAACGACGAGGAGACCGTCGCCCTCATCGCCGGTGGCCACACCTTCGGCAAGACCCACGGCGCCGGCCCCGCGGAGAACGTCGGCGACGACCCCGAGGCCGCCCCCCTGGAGGCGCAGGGCTTCGGCTGGGCGAACTCGTACGGCACCGGCAAGGGCGCCGACGCGATCACCAGTGGTCTCGAAGTCACCTGGACCACCACCCCCGCGCAGTGGGGCCACGACTTCTTCAAGCACCTCTTCGAGTACGAGTACGAGCTCTCCAAGAGCCCGGCCGGTGCTCACCAGTGGGTGGCGAAGAACGCCGAGGCGATCATCCCCGACGCCCACGACGCGTCGAAGAAGCACCTCCCGACGATGCTCACCACCGACCTGTCGCTGCGCTTCGACCCGGCGTACGAGCAGATCTCGCGGCGCTTCTACGAGAACCCCGAGCAGTTCGCGGACGCCTTCGCCCGCGCCTGGTACAAGCTGACGCACCGTGACATGGGTCCCGTCGTCCGCTACCTCGGCCCGGAGGTCCCCTCCGAGGTCCTGCTGTGGCAGGACCCGCTGCCGGCCCGCGAGGGCGAGCTGCTCGACGCCGCGGACGTCGCCTCCCTCAAGGAGCGGATCCTCGGTTCGGACCTCACCGTCGCCCAGCTGGTCTCCGCCGCCTGGGCCGCGGCCTCCTCCTTCCGCGGCAGCGACAAGCGGGGCGGCGCCAACGGCGGCCGCATCCGCCTGGAGCCCCAGCGCAACTGGGAGGTCAACAACCCGGACGAGCTGGCGCAGGTGCTGCGCACCCTCGAAGGCGTCAAGGAGTCCTTCGACGCCACCGGCGCCAAGAAGGTCTCGATCGCCGACCTGGTCGTGCTCGCGGGCTCCGCGGCGGTCGAGAAGGCCGCCAAGGACGCCGGTTTCGACGTCGAGGTCCCGTTCACCCCGGGCCGTGTGGACGCGAGCCAGGAGCAGACGGACGTGGAGTCCTTCGCCGCCCTGGAGCCGCAGGCGGACGGCTTCCGCAACTACCTGGGCAAGGGCAACCGCCTCCCGGCCGAGTACCTGCTCGTCGACCGCGCCAACCTGCTGACCCTGAGCGCGCCCGAGCTGACGGTCCTCGTCGGTGGCCTCCGCGTCCTGGGCGCGAACCACCAGCAGTCCGCGCACGGTGTCCTCACCACGACCCCGGGCTCCCTGACGAACGACTTCTTCGTCAACCTGCTCGACATGGGCACGACCTGGTCGGCGACGTCCGAGGACGCGAACACGTTCGAGGGCCGCGACTCCGCCACGGGCGAGGTCAGGTGGACGGGCACCCGCGCCGACCTGGTCTTCGGCTCGAACTCCGAGCTGCGCGCGCTCGCCGAGGTCTACGCGAGCGACGACGCGAAGGAGAAGTTCGTGAACGACTTCGTCTCCGCGTGGAGCCGTGTGATGGACCTGGACCGGTTCGACACCGTCTGATCCCCCTCCGGACCCCGTCCGGATCGCGGTCGACCCTCAGGGGCCCGGCCGGCCGACACCCCGTCGGCCGGCCGGGCCCCCGGTCGTTCCCGCACGCCCCGGAACTGCGGGTTCCGCAAAGGCGCGTGCCGTGTCAGGAACCGAAGTCGCGCGTTGGCACTCATGATCCATGGGTACCGGGGACCGGGCCGGGCGGCCGGGTGTTCCCGTACCCCTCGGCACACCTCTGCCGTGTGCCGTGCCGAACGTCCCGGAAGAAGTCGAGGAACCAACGTGCCCCTGTCGTCGCACCGCCGTGTGGCCGTGAGCGCCACCCTGATCGCCGCGCTCGCCGCCGGCATCACTCCCGCCACCAGCGCGTTCGCCGCCCCCAGCACCCCCGCCGCAGCGACCCCGGCCACCACCACGCCCGCCGTCCCCGCGCCCGACATGGACGGCGTCGCCGCAGCGCTCGACGCGGCCATGGCCAACGGGGCACCGGGAGCGATGGCCCGCTTCTCCGGCCCCACCGGGGTCCAGAGCCGCACCGCCGGCGTCCTGGACCGTGTCGCGGGCACGCCCATGGACATCCGGTCGCGCTTCCGGATCGGCAGCGTCAGCAAGACGTTCTCCACCGTCGTGCTCCTCCAGCTGGTGGAGGAGGGCAGGCTGGAGCTCGACCAGCCGGTGAACACCTACCTCCCGGGCCTGCTTCCCGACGACCGCATCACGGTCCGTCACCTGCTGACCCACCGCAGCGGTCTCGCCGACTACACCAACGCGATGTTCGCCCACACCGTGCCGGGCTTCGAGGCCGTGCGGAACCGGGTGTTCAGCTACCAGGAGCTCGTCGACCTCTCCCTGAGCGAGCCCCGCACCACCCAGCCCGGTGTCTCCTACCAGTACTCGAACGCCAACTTCGTGGTCGTCGGCATGCTCATCGAGAAGCTCACCGGCAAGCCCGTGGCCAAGGCGTACGAGCACCGCATCTTCAAGCCGCTGAAGCTGCGCAACACCTCGTACGTGCACCCCGATACCCGGATCAAGGGCGCGCACGTCCGCGGCTACCTGCACCCCGACGAGGCCGGCGGCGCGCTGGTGGACTCCACGGAGCAGACCGTGTCCTGGGCGCAGTCCGCCGGTGCGGTCATCTCCAACCCCGCCGATCTCAACACCTTCACCAGCGCCCTGCTGCGCGGTCGGCTGCTGTCCCCGGCGATGATGGAGGCCATGACGACGGTCACGCCGACCGACGCCACCAACACCCGGTTCTACGGGCTCGGCCTGCGCCGGTACAACCTGTCGTGCGGTACGCAGGTGTTCGGTCACACCGGCACCGTGCAGGGCTTCTACACGTACACCTTCTCGACCCGTGACGGCCGCCGCAGCCTCTCGGCCATGGCGAACACCTCGAACCGCGGTGTCGCCAACACGGCGCTCGGCGGGGTGCTGGAGGCCGCGTTCTGCGGCAAGAAGCCCGTGCCCGCCGCGTCCTCCCGCGCCGCCGCCCCGTCCGCGGCCCGTGACCTGACGTCGCTGCCGGCCGAGCGGGACCTGCCCGAGCGTCACTGAGCGACCCGCTGAGACCGGGTCGCCGGCGGGGCTCAGGCCTCGTACTCGGTGAGGTCGATCGCGTAGACGCGCAGGGGAAGGCCGAAGACCGGGTGGTTCGTCTCCCGCTCCTCGGACATGCCGAGCTTGCCGATGACGTTCTCGGAGGCCTGGTTGCTGATGTGCGTGATGGCGACGACCCGGTCGAGACCGCGGTCCTGGAGAGCGAACTCCAGGACCGCGTGGGCGGCCTCGGAGGCGTATCCCTGTCCCCAGAAGGGCCTGCCCAGGCGCCAGCCGATCTCGACGTCCGGCATCACCTCGGGCAGGAACTCCGGCAGGGACAGGCCGGCGAAGCCGATCAGCTCGCCCGAGGCCAGGAGCTCGACGGCGAAGAGGCCGAAGCCCTCCTCGTCCCACTCCTCCTCGTACCGCTCGATGTCCTCCGCGGTCTCCTCCAGGTCCCGGACCGAGCCGTCACCGATCCAGCGCATGACCTCCGGGTCGGCGTTGATCTCGGACAGCGGGACGAGGTCGTCGTCGGTCCAGCGTCGGAGGAGGAGACGGGGGGTACGAATTTCGGTCATGCCCCCATCCTGACGCACGGGACGCCCCCTCCACACCACCGGCCACCTGCGCACCTTCCTCCGGCGGGGTCGGTCCGTCGACCACTCCACCACGAGGGCACCGGCCGCGCAGACCCGGGCCGGTCCGGTGGGGGTCCGGGGGGGCGCGGACGCCGACGCGATGGTCAGGGCAGAGCAGCCGGACGGGCGTCGGCGGCCGGAGGGGTCGGTCCGGTCATCTCGCACCCTCCGCCGGGGCGGGCACGAGGTCGGCGGGGTCGGTGTTGGCGCCGCAGAGGACGACGCAGACCTTCTCACCGGGGGCCGGGCGGTAGCCGCGCCCCGTCCCGTCCGACGGGTCCGGGGACGTCAGGGCGGCCAGGGCGGTGGCGGCCGCGTGCTCGACGGCGAGACGGCGGTCGTCCCAGAGGAACCGGCGGACGCGGGTGATCTCGGCGTCCGTGACGAGGACGGTGCGGACACCGTCCTCCCGGGCGGCCGCGACGGCGGTGGCGGAGGCGCGGCGGGCGCCCAGGGAGTCGGCGGCGACGGAGTCGACGGTCACGTCGACCGGGTGTCCCGCCCGGAGGGCGGCGTCGAGGGCGCGGCAGTTCTCGGGTTCGACGGCGACGGTCCTGATGCCGTGGTGCCGGGCGGCGGTGGCGACACCGGCGAAGAGTCCGCCGCCACCGACGGCGACGACGACGGTGTCGAGGTCCGGGATCCGCTCCTGGATCTCGTCGAGCAGCGTGCCGGCCCCGGCGGCGATCAGGGGATGGTCGTACGCGTGGGAGGCGAGCGCCCCGGTCTCGGCGGCGAAGGCCTCGCAGGCGGCGAGCGCCTCGGCGTACTCCGTGCCGACGAGACGGACGTCGGCGCCGTAGCCGAGGAGCTTGTCGGCCTTCACCTTCGGTGCGGTCGTCGGCAGGAAGACCGTGGCGCGGACGCCCTGCCGGAGGGCCGCCCAGGCGCACGCGAGACCCGCGTTGCCGCCGGAGGCGATCGTGACGCCGGCGTCGGGGAGGGTGCCCTCCTCCCGGTGGGCGAGGAGGAAGTTCTGCGCGCCGCGCGCCTTGAAGGAGCCGGTGTGCTGCATGAGCTCCAGGGCGAAGTGGAGTGCGTACGGTTCGTCGCCGGTGTCGGCGCGGGCGATCGTGACGGGGCGGACGTGGCCGCCGATCCGGTCGGCGGCGGTCTTGATGTCGGCGTAGGTGAGGAGGCTGGTCACCGGGGACTCCTGGCGGAACGGATCGGTCATGTGGTCGATCCTCTCAGCGCCGGGGGCTCGCGGGACGCGGGGGCCCGCCTCCGTCGCCGGGCCCGGGCGTGACTCCGCCCCGGAGGCGCCGGCTGCCTCCGGGGCGGTGCGGTCATCGCACGGTTCCGCCGGACGGTGTTACGGGACGATCCTCAGGAGCCGGTTCGGGGAGCCGCTGCCCGGGGTGGTCACCTTGCCGGTCGTGGCTCCGTTGACGAGGGCGGTGGCCACCTGGGCGGGGGTCGCGGAGGGGTGGCCCGCGAGGTAGATCGCGGCGGCGCCGGCGACGTGCGGGGTGGCCATCGAGGTGCCCGAGATGGTGCTGGTGGCGGTGTCGCTCGTGTTCCAGCCCGCGGTGATGGACACGCCGGGGGCGAAGAGGTCGAGGACGGAGCCGTAGTTGGACCAGCTGGCCTTGGCGTCGGTGTTGCTCGTGGCGCCGACCGTGATGGCCGCCGGGACCCGGGCGGGCGAGGTGGAGGAGGCGTTGACCCCGGAGTTGCCGGCGGCGACCGCGTAGGTGACGCCGTCGGCGATGGAGTTCTTCACGGCGTTGTCGAGAGCGGTCGAGGCGCCGCCGCCGAGGGAGAGGTTGGCGACGGCCGGGGCGCCGGCGGTGTGGTGGGCGGTGACCCAGTCGATGCCCGCGATGACGCCTGCCGTGGTGCCGGAGCCGTTGTTGTCGAGCACGCGGACCGCCACGATCCGCGCCGCCTTGGCCACGCCGTAGGTGGAGCCCGCGATCGTCGTGGCGACGTGCGTGCCGTGCCCGTTGCCGTCCTGGGCGACCGTGTCGCCGTCGACGGCGTCGTACCCGTTGACGGCGCGCCCGGCGATCTGGGAGTGGCTGATCCGGACGCCGGTGTCGATCACGTACGCGGTGACGCCGCCGCCGGCGGTGTCGGGGTAGGTGTACGTCCCGGAGAGCGGCAGGTTCGCCTGGTCGATGCGGTCCAGGCCCCAGGGGGCGTTGGTCTGCGTCGCGTCGGCGCGGACGATCCGGTTCTGCTCGACGGAGGCGACGGCCGGGTCGGCCGCGAGGCGGCGGGCCGCCTTCTCGTCGAGGGCGGCGGTGTAGCCGTTGACGGCGGAGCCGAAGGTCGTGCGGACCGTGCCGCCGTAGCCGGATATCAGGCTCCGCCCCTTGGCCGAGGCGGCCTTGAAGCCCGCGCCCTGCTTGAGGGTGACGATGTAGCTGCCGGGTACCGCGTCGGCCGAACCCGCCGCGAGGACGACGCCTTCGGCCGGGGCCGCCTGCGCGGGGACGGCGGCGAAGGTGCCGAGCAGGGCGGCGGCGGTCACGGCGGAGGCCGTCACGGCGAAGCGGGTCTTGGTGCTCTGCGGGAGTGCCATGGCGAGGGAGTCCTCCTCATGAGCGTCGTGCCGGGTGGGGGGTGGGGCGGCACGACAGTGGGGGTGCGCGTGGGGCCACGCGCACGGCCGGGACGGGTGGGTCCGGTCCTGGCGTGCTCAGCAGCCTGGCCGCTCCACGGGCGTGGCTCAAGGAAGTTGAGGCTTTGTCATGCATCTGCCATACGCTTGCAATCGAACCCCCGTCCCACCCACCCGAAGTGGCCGGATCAGCTTCCGTCGTGGCCGGAAGCCGGGGCGGTCGCGAGGGCCTGGGCGAGCGCCAGGGCGAACCCCTCCGGGTTGTCCAGCATCAGGTTGTGCCCCGCGCGCGGGACCTCGATCACCGGAACGCCGAAGGCGGCCACCTTCTCCGCGTCGGCGTCCGGCAGGCTCGACTCCCCCACCAGGAAGGCCCTGGGCGCCCGCAGCGCGGCGAGGAGGTCGCCGGGCGCGGGCGTGCTGCCCTCGACCAGGGCGACCGCGCTGCGGTGCACGGCCAGCGGGTCGGCGAGGCGCAGCCGGGCCGCGTAGTCGGCGCGCTGGGCGACGGCCAGCATCCGGGCGAACCCCCGCGCCACGAACGCCTCCTCGTCCTGGGCGGCCACCGGGGAACTGAACGCGCCCCCGCCCGCGTACAGGTTCGGCTCCGCGACCACGAGCCTCCCCACCAGCTCGGGGCGCGCGGCCGCCAGATGGATCGTCACCGCGCCGCCCATGGAGTGCCCGACGAGGTCGACGCCCGTGAGACCGAGGTGGTCGAGGACGGCGGCCACGGCCGCCGCCTGGGACTCCATGCGGTAGTCGAACTCCGCGGGCCGGTCGCTGAGCCCGTGGCCGAGGAGGTCCACGAGCAGCGCCCGGCCGCCGCCGAGGGCGGGGTGGGCGGCGATGTGGGCGAAGTCCGACGCCGCGGTGCAGCCGAGCCCGTGCACGAACACCCGCACGGGCCCGTCTCCGGGCAGGTCGATCCACCGGATGTACGCCTGCTGGTCCGTCAGGAACAATTCCCGCATGCCGCCCGCTCTCCCCTGTGTCACACACCGCTGTCGTCACGTCAGCTGCCACCCTAGGAGTCGGCACTGACAACGCACCGGTCCCGGCCGCCTTCCGAGGGACGGACCCGGACGGCGCCGAACGGACGGGGCCGTCCGCCGGTGCCACCGCACACCACCGAAAGGACATCCCATGCCACTCGAAGGTGAGTACGAGCCCAGCACGACGAAGTGGGTGCGTGACCAGGTCGAGCTGTACGAGTCGTCCGGCGGCACCAAGGGCACGACCCTGCGAGGCATGCCGGTCGTCCTGGTCACGAACGTCGGCGTGAAGAGCGGCAAGATCCGCAAGACCCCGCTCATGCGGGTCGAGCACGAGGGGGCGTACGCGCTCGTCGCCTCGAACGGCGGGGCGGTGAAGCACCCCGTCTGGTACCACAACCTCGTCGCCGCGCCGCTCGTCGAACTGCGCGACGGCACGGAGGTCTGGGACATGGACGCCCGTCTGGTCACCGGCGAGGAGCGCGCGGCCTGGTGGGAACGCGCGGTCGCCGCGTTCCCCGACTACGCGGACTACCAGCGCAAGACCGACCGGGAGATCCCCGTCTTCGTCGTCGAGCGGGTCGGCTAGGGGCCCACCCGGAGGACGCGCCCTAGGGGGTGCCGAGCCGATCGCGTGCGGACGGGGGAGCGACGGGGCGCGGCTCCGTGCCGGCGGGCGGCGTCCGGTTCGATCGCGTCAGGCCCACCCCCACCAGGACGACCGCCATCCCCGCCACCACCCGTGCCGTCAGGGGCTCGCCGAGGACCACGGCGCCCAGGGTCACGGACACCACGGGCAGCAGATAGCCGACCGTGGCGGCGGCGGTCGGGCCCTCCTCCGCGATCATCCGGTAGTTCAGGTGGAAGGTGAGCCCGGTGGCGAACACCCCGAGGACCACCACCGCGAGGACGCCCGCCCAGGTCACCGTCGCCGCTCCGCCGGCCGCCAGGGCGGGCGTGCTCAGGCCGGTCGCGGTGGTCAGCTGCGCGGCGGAGAGCGCCAGCGGCGCGGTGCCCCGGCCGGTGAGGTGGCGGGCCATGTACGCGAAGGCCACGGCGTAGCTCGCGGAGGCGCCGAGGAGGGCGAGGGCGCCCCAGCTCATCAGGCCGGAGCCGTGGCTCCAGGGCGCGAAGATCAGCAGGACTCCGGCGAAGCCGAGCCCGAGGCCGGCCAGGCGGGGGACGCTCAGGGGGCGTTCCGAGCCCAGGGCCAGACCGATGAGGAGGGCCCAGAGCGGGGTGGTGGCGTTGAGGACGCCGGCCACTCCGCTGTCGACGGTCTGCTCGCCGATGGAGAAGAGCAGGAACGGCAGGGCGTTGCAGAAGAAGGCGGCGACGGCGAGCCGCCCCCAGGTGGCGCGGTCCCTCGGCAGTCGCTGCCCCGCGCCGAACGCCAGCGCGAGGAGCACCGCGGCGCCGAGCAGACACCGTACGAAGGTGATCCACCCCGGTGTGAGGCCCTCGTTGAGGGAGATCTTGATCCAGAGGAAGCCCGAGCCCCAGAGCAGGGCGAGGACACCCATGCGTATCGCCGATGTCATGTCACCCACCGTCCTCCGCGCGATCCGACAGGACAAGCGAAGGATCATGCATGCGGCGTTAAGCTCTGCTACATGCTGGATGTGAGACGCCTGCAGGTGCTCCGGGCGGTGGTGACCAGCGGCTCCGTCACCGCCGCTGCCGCGAACCTCGGTTACACCCCCTCCGCCGTGAGTCAGCAGATCGGTGTCCTGGAGAAGGAGGCCGGCATCGCGCTGCTCGAACGGTTCGGGCGTGGTGTGCGGCCGACCGCCGCCGGACGCCTGCTCACCGAGCACGCCGCCGTCATCGGACGTCAGGTGTCCGAGGCGGAGACCGCCCTCGCCGATCTGCGGGCGGGGCGCACCGGGCGGATCGTGGTCCGGTACTTCGCCACGGCGGGCGCCGACCTCGTCGCCCCCGCCCTCGCCCGGTTCCGTACCGAGCACCCGGGGGTTCGGGTCGATCTGAGGATCGCCGACGGCGCGCCCGACGAGGAGGCCGACCTCACCCTGGTCGTACGGCCCCGGGGCGGCGGCCCGGGCGGGCTCGGCGACGGCCTCCGTCTGGTCCATCTGCTCGACGACCCCTACCGCGCGGTGCTGCCGAGGGGCCATCCGCTCGCGGGGCGCCGGACCGCCGTCGACCTCGCGGAGCTCGCCGCCGAACCATGGGTGGGCAGCGAGCGTCCCGGCCCCTGCCTCGACGCCGTCCTCGACGCCTGCGCGGCCGCCGGGTTCACCCCGGACATCGCGGTGGAGTGCGAGGAGTACGCGACCGCGCAGGGGTTCGTCGCGGCCGGTCTCGGTGTCAGCCTGATCCCGTTGACGGGCCTGGGCGGCCGGCACCCGCACGTGGTCGTCCGGAAGGTCCGGGGGCCGGAGCCGGTCCGTGCCATCCACGCGGCGGTGCGAGAGTCCTCACTGGCCCTGCCCGCCGTGCGCGGTCTGCTCAGGGCGCTTCAGGAGGTGTGAGCGGCCCGGCCCCGGGCCGCTCCGGGTCAGGCCGGGGACAGGACGGCCAGGAGGTGGGCGACCTCGCGGGCGACGGCCGCGCGGGCGGGGGTGAGGTAGTGGCGCGGGTCGACCGCGGTGGGGTGTTCGCCGAGGTGTTCGCGGACGGCCCGGGTGAAGGCCTTGTTGAGATGGGTGGAGACGTTCACCTTGGTCATGCCGGCCGCGACGGCCGCGGTGAGGTCCGTGTCGGAGACGCCGGACGAGCCGTGCAGGACCAGCGGGGTGTCCACGGCGGCACGCAGACGGGCGATGAGCTCGAAGTCCAGGACGGCGTCCCGGGTCAGCATCTGGTGGGAGCTGCCGACCGCGACCGCGAGGGCGTCGACGCCGGTGGCCTCGACGAAGGCGCGGGCCTCGTCGGGGTCGGTCCGGACGCCCGGGGTGTGGGCGCCGCCCTTGCCGCCGACCTCGCCGAGTTCGGCCTCGACCCAGACGCCGTGCTGGTGGCAGTGCTCCACGACCTCGCGGGTCGCGGCGACGTTCTCGGCGTAGGGCAGTTTCGAGGCGTCGAACATGACGGAGCCCAGGCCGAGTACGACGGCCTCGCGGACGAGGTCGGGGTTCTCGGCGTGGTCCAGATGCACGGCGACGGAGGTCTTCGCGGCGCGGGCGATGGCCAGCGAGGCGAGGGCGACCGGTTCCAGGGCGCCGTGGTAGCGGACGGTGTTCTCGCTGATCTGGAGCACGACGGGTCGGTCGGCCTGCTCCGCGCCGGCCACGATGGCCTGGGCGTGTTCGAGCTGGAGGACGTTGAACGCCCCCACACCGGTGCCCGCCGCGCGGGCGCGGCGGACGATCTCATCGGTCGGCGTCAACGGCATGGTCGTTCTTCTCCCGGGGAGTGGGCGGAGCGGGGTGGCGGTCAGGCGGGGACGTCGGTGAGGACCACCGAACGGGTCAGGTTGCGGGGCGTGTCCGGGTTCAGGCCCTGGGCCTCGGCGACCGCCACGGCGAGCCGCTGGGCCCTGATCAACTCCGCCAGCGGGTCGAGGTCGCTCTCGGAGAGGGTGCCGCCGACCTTGCGCACCTCGTCGGCGAGGCCGGCCGGGAGGACGCCGAAGCCCCAGGTGACCCGGCCGGGTCCGGTGATGCTGATGGGGCCGTGGCGGTACTCCATCGCCGGGTACGCCTCCGTCCAGGCGCCGGCCGCCTCACGCATCTTCAGTCCGGCCTCCAGGGCGAGTCCGTAGGTCCAGCCCGAGCCGAGGAAGGTGAACTGCTCCGCCGTCAGGACGCTCTCGTCCAGGGGGGCGGTGAGGGCCAGTTCGGCGTCCCGGGCGGCCTCCTCGACGGTGGCCACGCCCTCGGGGAGCGCGTCCTCGGACTCCAGGTGCGCGCGGAACAGGGCGAGCGCCGTGGTCGCGAAGCGGGTCTGGACCACCGACTCCTCGTCGGCGAAGTCCAGGACGGCGACCTCGTCGGCGAGGTCCATGACCGGGGTCGTCGGATCGGCGGTGACGGCGCCCGTGGGGATCGTGCCGCGCAGCTTGGACAGGACGGCAAGGACCTCGCTGGTGGTGCCGGAGCGGGTGATCGCCACGACCCGGTCGTACCGGCGCCCGTAGGGGAACTCCGAGGCCGCGAAGGCGTCGGTCTCGCCGTGACCGCCGGACTCGCGCAGTTCCGCGTAGGCCAGGGCCATGAACCAGGAGGTGCCACAGCCGATGACCGCGACCCGCTCGCCCCGCCGGGGCAGGGCGGAGGTGTGCTGGGGCAGGGTGCGGGCAGCCTGTCGCCAGGTCGTCGGCTGGGAGGCGATCTCCACGGCGGTGCGGGTGGTGCTCATGCCGGTCTCCTTGCAAGAAGAGTGCACAGGAATGATGGAAGATGCTTGAAGTCGATGACATTCAAGCAGAAACATGCAGCAGCTTTCCAGGTCCCGCGCCCTCCGACGGATAGAATCGGACGCGCGCACGAGCCCGAGGGAGGGACACATGTCCAAGCACGAGCGGTGGAACACGCTCCTTGAACTACTGGCGGCCTCGGGGAAGCTGGAGGTCGAGGAGGCGGCGACCGCCCTCGACGTCTCCGCCGCGACGATCCGCCGGGACCTCGACGAGCTCGCCGAGCAGCAGCTGTTGATACGGACACGGGGCGGGGCGGTGGCGCACGGTGTCTCCTACGAGCTGCCGCTGCGCTACAAGTCGACGCGGCACGCGGCGGAGAAGCGGCGGATCGCGGAGGCAGCCGCCGATCTGATCGCACCGGGAGAGGTCGTGGGGCTCAACGGGGGCACGACGACCACGGAGGTGGCCCGCGCCCTCGCCCTGCGGTTCGCGAGCGGCCGCGCGGACACGGCGGGGACGGCGGGAGCGGGGGGAGCCGCGACGTCCGGACCCGCCCTGACCGTCGTCACCAACGCGCTCAACATCGCGGGCGAGCTGGCGGTGCGCCCGCAGATCAAGATCGTCACCACCGGCGGGGTGGCCCGGCCCCAGACGTACGAGCTGGTGGGCCCGCTGACGGTCGGGGTGCTCAACGAGGTCGTGCTCGACGTGGTGGTGCTGGGCGTCGACGGGGTGGACGCGGCGCTCGGCGTGATGGCCCACCAGGAGGACGAGGCGAGCATCAGCCGGCTCTTCGCGGAGCGCGCGAGCCGCGTCGTCGTGGTGACCGACTCCTCGAAGATGGGCCGCCGGGCGTTCGCGCGGATCTGTGGTCTGGACCGGATCGACCTCCTCGTGACCGACACGGGCATCGCTCCGGAGGCGGTCGCGCAGCTCACCGAGGCCGGCGTGAAGGTACTCGCCGTCTGAGCCGCCGGTTCACATTGGTATGCAGTCGGACCAATCAGAAGCCCTATTTCCCTTGCCCCTGGGGTGTCCTGCGGAGTTAATCCATTAATTACCGCACGGATGTATACCTTTAAGCTCCCCTCCCCCATCATGTCTCGCACGTGCCGCCGGGGCACAGCGCGACAGGAGAGGCGGAGCATGATTCCCATCAGCCGCAGGGGATTCGTCGGTATCGGCGCGGGGCTCGTGGCGGGCGCGGCGCTCCCGACGGCCCGGGCGTCCGCCGCCGCGCGGGCGGCCACCGGCACCCTCACCGACGTCAAGCACGTGGTGATCCTCATGCAGGAGAACCGCAGCTTCGACCACTACTTCGGCACCCTGCGCGGCGTCCGGGGCTTCGGCGACCGCGCGGCGGGCAACCTGCCCGGCGGCTGGGGGATGTTCAACCAGCCCGACCGGGGCGGCCGCCGGTACCCCTGGAAGCTCAGCGACACCCCGCCCGCCGGCGGCGTGGACGGCGAGACCCTCGCCCAGTGCAACGGCGACCTGCCGCACAGCTGGACCTCGCAGCACGCCGCCTGGAACAAGGGGCGCCTGGACAACTGGGTCACCGGAGTCGGCAACAACCGGACCCTCGGCCACCTCGACCGCGGGGACATCCCCTTCCACCACGCGCTCGCCGACCACTACACGATCTGCGACGCGTACTTCTGCTCGGCGCTCAGCGCCACGGGCCCCAACCGCACCTTCCTGTGGAGCGGGAGGATCGACGCCTCCAGCAAGGACGGGGGCGACGAGTCGGGCCTCACCTGGGAGACGTACGCCGAGGCGCTGCAGCGCGCCGGGGTGAGCTGGAAGCTCTACCAGAACGCCCAGGACAACTACGGCGACAACGGCCTCGCGTACTTCAAGAGGTTCACCGACGCCCGCCCCGGCGACCCGCTGTACGACCGAGGGATGGGATCGGTCCCCAAGGTCACCGGGTCGACGCCGGACGACATCGCCGCGGCCATCCGCGCCGACGTCGTCGCGGGCACCCTGCCGCAGGTCTCGTGGGTGGTCGCGAACGAGGCGTTCTCGGAGCACCCGTACGCGCCGCCCGGGGACGGCGCGCACTTCGTCGATCTCGTCTACCGCGCCCTGGCGGCCGACGCCGAGGTGTTCGACTCGACGGTGCTCTTCCTCAACTACGACGAGAACGACGGCTTCTTCGACCACGTGCCGCCGCCGGTCGCTCCCCCGGGCACCCCGGGCGAGTACCTCGACGGCGTTCCGATCGGGCTCGGCTTCCGCGTCCCGATGCTTGTCATGTCCCCGTGGACCCGGGGCGGCTGGGTGAGCTCCGAGGTCTTCGACCACACCTCCGTGCTGCGCTTCATGGAGACCTGGACGGCCGCGCTCGGCACCCCGGCCGCCTGCCCCCACATCAGCGCCTGGCGGCGGAAGGTGACGGGCGACCTGACCGGCGTCTTCGACTTCGCCCACCCCGTGTACGGCGTGCCGGCCGGCCTTCCGTCCACGGCGAAGGTGATCGGCCAGGCCACCTGCAAACCGCTGCCGAACCCGGCCCCGCAGAACAACGCCCTGCCCGCGCAGGAGTCGGGAACCCGTCCGGCCCGCGCCCTGCCGTACCAGGTGAACGGCAACCTCGACCGCTTCGAGTTCGGGTCCGCGGGGAAGATCCTGGCCTGGTTCTCGATGGCGAACCAGGGAGCGGAGGCCAGGCGGGCGGCCCACTTCTCGATCCACCCGCACCAGCACCGCGACACGGCCGCCTGGCAGTACACGGTCGACCCGGGCGCCACGGCGACCGACTACTTCAACATCGGCACGGGGTCGGGATCGGGGAAGTACGACATCTCGATGATGGGCCCCAACCGCTTCCTGCGCCGCTTCCTCGGGGACGCGTCCAAGGCGGGCAGAGCCGTCGAGGTGGCGGCCCGGTTCGCCCCCGAGGCGGGCTCGGGCCGGACGGCGCTCTGGTTCCGGATGAGCAACACCTCGGCGGGACCGGTGACCTTCACGATCCGCTCGAACGCCTATCGCACGGACGGCCCGTGGACGTACACGGTGCCGGCGAACTCCACGCGGGAGGACTTCTTCAACGCGGTGGCCCTCCACAACGGCTGGTACGACTTCACGATCGTCGTCGACATCGACGGGACCTGGTCGCGCCGGTACACCGGCCACATCGAGACCGGCGCCGCGAGCGTCACCGGCTGAGGCACGCCGGGCGGGCGTCCCGCGCCGATGAGCCGGGGGCGGCTTCCGGGCCGCCCGGCTCATCGGCACGGCCGTCAGCGGCCCGCGTGCGCCGCGCGGTGGATCGTGGCGTCGAGCAGGGCGACCGCGTCCGCGGCCGTACGGCCCGGGGCCCGGTTCCAGGGCCCGATCAGCTCGCTCCAGCCCCGCGACCGGAGCTCGGCCATGATCCAGGCGGCCGCCTCGTTCATGGTCGTGGCGCTGCCGTGGCCGAGCCGGTGCGCGGCGAGCAGCGCGCCGCAGACGCACCGGGCCCCCCGCGCGTCGCGCAGCTTGTACGGGGCGTTCTGCCAGCCCCACTCCGTCAGGACGAGGCGCGCGTAGCCGAGGTGGACCGAAGGGCGCAGATCCGGACGGCCGATACGGCGCCAGGCGTGCAGCCGGTCGGGCAGGACGGCCCCGATCCGGCCGGGGAGGCGGTGCTCGGAGGGCGGGGCCGGCGGCAGCGCGTCGAGCGCGTCCGCGACGAGGCGGTCCACCGGCACGGTGAGCAGAGCCCGCCAGCTCTCGTCGGGCGGGGGCGCGGGCGGCAGTACGGTCGCGGGCCGCGACGGAGTCAGGGGCGGCGGAGCGGTGGTCAAGTCCGTGACGGCACGCTGCCAGGCGGCGCTCTCGTAGAGCTCGGCGGCCTCGCGGTCGAGTCCGTCGGGGGTGAGCAGGGCGGCGGAGGGGGACATCCGGGCAGCTCCTCGGTCGGGGTCACCTCATCTTTCACGACGAATGTCGGTTTTGCGACTTTTAGGGTCGAGTGTCCACCTCTTCGATACGGCCTTTACCGCCCACTACCGAATTTACGTAGCCAAAAGCCCTATTCGGACATAAGGGCGCTGGTGACGCGACTCACTTTCCCGGCACGGCCCTCGGGGCAGAACTCCGCGCAGGCCGGGCCGGACAAGGAAGTTCGAGGAGCCTTCGGCGCGTTCGATCTTGAATTCATCGAATTCGGTGATCCAATTCCCGGGCCCGGGACTCCGGTCCTCTTGTTCTCTGTCGCATTACTGGCCTACGGTCACCTCCATTCGAGCGGATCGCCGAATCCTGCCACCGCTCGAAATACCTCCCTTTTCACCCGACGGCAGGAGCGGGGGACCCACGAATACGCCGGCCCGGAATCCGGGACGGCTCGGGGTGCAGCCGCGTGCGCGCGGCCGGACATCTCCCGTCCGAACCCGACAGCTCACCCCGCAGGCGCCGGAGAGGAATCCCGTCATGCCTGCTCACGGTAAGCACCGCCGCCCCCGACGCCGCGCCGTCTCCCATGGACTCGCGCTGGTCGGCACAGGTGGAGTCGCCCTTGCCCTCCCGCTGATCGCCCCCGCGGCGGCCGGCGCCGCCCCCGTCTCCGGCGCCCCGGAATTCACCGCCCGGGCCGTCGCCGCCCCCGCCGCTCCTGCCGCGGCCCCGGTCGCCGCCAAGGCTCCCGCCGCCCCGGCCGCCGCCCGCACCTACACCGTCGTGAGCGGCGACTCGCTTTCCCTGATCGCCAAGAAGAAGGGAATTCAGGGCGGCTGGAAGGGCCTTTACCGGGCCAACATGAGCGCGGTGGGTGACAATCCGTCACTCATTCACCCGGGTCTTGAACTGACGCTTCGTAAGGATTCCGCGAAGGCGGCTCCCGCCCAGGCGAAGAAGGCCTCCACGACCGAACGGGCCAGCCGCTCCGAGCGCCGGGCCGCCGCGCCCGCCGCCACCGGCGCGGGGGCCTCCGCCGCCGGTGCCGTCCAGGCCGCCCCGGTCGCCGTCACCCAGTACGCGAACAACCTCGACGGCTGGATCCGCGAGTCGCTCGCCGTCATGGCCCAGCACGGCATCCCCGGTTCCTACGAAGGGATCCACCGCAACATCATGCGTGAGTCCTCGGGCAACCCGCAGGCCATCAACCTGTGGGACTCCAACGCGGTGGCCGGTACCCCGTCGAAGGGCCTCCTCCAGGTGATCGACCCGACCTTCCGGGCCTATCACGTGCCCGGCACGTCGATGGACCCGTTCGACCCGGTCGCCAACATCACCGCCGCCTGCAACTACGCGGCCGACAAGTACGGCTCGATGGACCAGGTCAACGGGGCCTACTGACCCCGGAAGTGCCCGCTGAACCAGGAGGTGGCGAGTTTCGCCACCTCCTCCAGGGCGCCCGGCTCCTCGAAGAGGTGCGTGGCGCCGTCGACGACGGCCAGCCGGCTCTCGCAGCGCAGCAGGGAGCCGGCCCGCCGGTTGAGGTCCAGGACCGGCGTGTCCCGGCCTCCCACCACCAGGAGCGTGGGAGCCCGGACCCGGGCCAGACGGTCGGCCGCGAGGTCCGGCCGGCCGCCGCGTGAGACGACGGCGGTCACCGGGGACGCGGGATCGCCCGCCGCCCACAGCGCGGCGGCGGCTCCCGTACTCGCCCCGAAGTATCCCAGCGGAAGGCCCTCGCTCTCCGGGCGCCCGGCCAGCCACTCCGTCGCGTCGGTGAGCCGGCCGGCGAGCAGCGGGGTGTCGAAGACATGCGCCCGGTCGACCGCCTCCGCCTCGGTGAGCAGGTCGAACAGGAGGGTGCCGAGTCCCGCCCGGTTGAGCGCCGCCGCGACCGCCCGGTTGCGGGGACTGTGCCGGCCGCTGCCGCTGCCGTGGGCGAACAGGACGATGCCGAGGGCTCCCTCGGGCACGGCGAGCCGCCCGGCGAGCGTCACTCCGGCGGCCGTGGGGATCCGTACGTCCGAGTCCTGGACGACCGGGTCGTGCGCGGCCCGGTTCCGGTCCAGACAGGCGACGACCTCGGCGTCGGCGGTCTGTGAGAAGTCCCGGTAGAACTGTCCGATCGCGAAGAACCGCTCCGGCGCGTGGACGCTCACGGTCTCGTCGGCCTCGCCGCCGAGCCTGGCCGTCCAGCCCCGTGGCGCGACCGGGACGGCCAGCACGATCCGCGCGGCACCCTTGGCACGGACCACCCGGCACGCGGCGAGTGCCGTGGCACCGGTGGCCAGACCGTCGTCGACGACGAGGACCGTCCGGCCCTCCACCGGGACGGACGGTCTGCCGCCCCGGTAGCGGCGGGTCCGCTGTTCGAGTTCGACGTGCTCGCGCCGCTCGACCTCGGCGAGATCCCGCTCGGTCACCCCGGACTCCCGCAGCACCCGCTCGTTCAGCACCCGCACACCGCCCTCGCCGAGCGCGCCCATCGCGAGTTCGGGCTGCCGGGGCACGCCCAGCTTCCGCACGAGGCAGATGTCGAGCGGGGCGTCCAGGGCGTCCGCGACCTCGGCGGCCACCGGCACCCCGCCCCGGGGCAGGCCGAGAACCACGACGTCATGGCCCTTGAGGCGATCGAGCAGGCCGGCCAGCTGCCGACCCGCGTCGGTGCGATCGCTGAAGAACATGGCCCACCGCCCATCCGCACGCACGGCTCCGGACGAGGGCGGGACGGCGTGTCCTGTCCCCTGCCCGCCTCTCCAGGGTAGGTCGCCTCTCCCGCGGCGGTCGGGTGGAGCGGAGGTCAGCGGGACTGCAGGGCGTCCAGGGCGACGGCCTGGGCTATCGCGAGACGCCGGTCGAGCTCCGGGTCGGCTATGTCGAGCACGTACCGGTCGCGCAGACCGAAGATCTTGTCGACGGTCATGACGGTCCGCTCCTCGTCGGTGAAGTCGAAGTGGTACGGCACGATGAAGGGGAGCAGGTCGGTGAAGGGCAGGAACTCCCAGGCGCGGCGAAGCAGCGCGAGCAGCTCGCTCCGCTCCTGACCGGTCGTCTCCCCCGCGGCTCCCTCCCGGCTCAGGTGCCAGGTGCTGCGCAGCAGGGAGGCGCCGAAGTTCTTGCGGAAGGCGCCCAGCCGGGAGCCGGAGGCGCCGTGCACGTCGTAGGTCGCGCCGAGGTCGATGACCTGGCGGGCCTTGACGGTGAAGAGGACCTGGCGCTGGGACTCGTCGGTGTAGAAGGTGAACTGCTCCTTCAGCGCCATCCTCTTCTGGTGGGCGAAGGCCACGAGTTCGGCCTCCTCCCCGTCCGGGCCGACGGTGTGCACCAGGTAGCGGTTGGCCATGAGCGTCACCTTCTGCCGGACGAGAAAGCGGTGCTGCGTCTGCGCGAGGCCCATCGAACGTGCTCCTGCCGGTCGTGGGCGGTCCGTCGAAGGACCGCCCCCTGAGGTCGTGAGCACGATGATCCGGCGGCGGGGGGCCGCACCGCTGTCCTCGAAAGTCGTCGCCGCCGACGACGTTCGGATGAGATACGGCGACCCGGCCGAAGCCGCCGTCAGGCGGCCAGGAAGGCCTCGATGGCCTCGGCGAGGGCCTGCGGGGTCTCCTCGGGCGCGTAGTGACCGGCGTCCTTGAGGACTTCGAGGCGCGCGTTGGGGTACCAGCGCAGCCAGGTGGCCTCCATCGCCTCGGCGCCGAGCGCGGGGTCGTGGGCGCCGACGACGAGCAGCACGGGGGCGGGGTTGTCACGGACGCGCTCGTGGAAGTCGGTGCGCGACCAGGAGTCCAGGTAGGCGCGGAAGGCGGTGGCCGAGGAGCGGCCGACGGAGCGATCGACGAGCGTGCTCAGCCAGGAGTCGTCGTACCTGCCGCCGGTGGTGTTGTCGATGATGGCCCGCCGGTTGGCGGGTTCCTCGGCGGCGCCGGCGAAGAGTTCCCAGGTGTCGCCGTCGAGGGGGAAGCCGGCCGCCGAGACGGGCGAGATGCCGATGATCGACCGGACGCGTTCGGGGGCGTCGAGGAGCATCAGCTGGGCGGCCTTGCCGCCCATCGAGTGGCCGATCACGGAGAAGGAGTCCCAGCCGAGGTCGTCGGCGACGGCGAGCGCGTCGGCCGCGACCTCCTCCATCGTGTAGGCCCCCGGGTGGTCGACGGCCTCGCCGTAGCCACGGCAGTCGACGAAGGCGTAGGAGCCGGTGGTGTCGTCCAGATGGGCGCGCAGCGGGGCGAAGCTGGTGCGGTCGCCGAACCAGTTGTGCAGCACGAGGGCCCGCCGGGGGCCGTCGCCTTGTACGTCGTACGGAAGAACCCGGCCCGTCATCGTGCTCCCTGGTCATGTGGTGATGGCGCCACGCACGCGCGACACCGGACGACGACCGAGTGTGACGGCGCGGACGCGTGCGGTCAACACCGTCGTCGGACGGGGGAGAGATCTTCGTCGGCGCGGGGACCGGCGGAGAAAGGCGGAGGGCCGTCGGGTCGGGATGCGGGGCCGTTCCCGTCAGGGGCATCCTTGCTGTGTGACCTCGCACGGCTCGTACGGCCCCGGACCGGCGGACGGTACCGGGCGTCCGTCCGGGAAGGGAACCGTCGACGGCCTCGCTTCGGGCGCGCTGACGTGGGCGCTCGCGGAGTCCGCGCTGCGGGCGGTGGAGGAGGTCGGGGGGTACGCGGGCGGGGTGTACCTGCGCTCGGGAACCCCCGGGCTGCTGCGGCTCGCGGTCCTCGTGGGGCTGCCGGGCCCCCTGATGCGCCCCTGGTGGCGGATGCACACGAACCGGCCGTTCCCCGTGGCGGAGGTGCACCGCTCGGGGCAGCCCGTCCACCTCGCCGACGTCGAGGAGGCGATGCGGTCCTTCCCGCAGCTGGTGGCGAGCCTGCCGTTCCCCTTCGCCTCGCTGTACGCGCCGGTGGTCGCCGGCCGCGAGCGCTACGGGGTGCTCGTGGCGCTGCGGGCTCCGACTCCGGGGGTCCCGGTGGACGCGCGCGACCGGAACCGGATGACCCGGGAGGCGCTCCGCCTCGGTGGGGCCCTGTCCGGTCTGGTCCACCAGGGGACGCCGGTCGAGTGGCCCGGTGATCCCGTCTGCGTCCAGCTGTCCACCGGCTCCGGGCCGCCGGTCCGGTTCGGTTCCTTCGACTGGGACCTGGACTCGAACGTGGTCACGCTGGACGAGGGGCTCCTCGGGATCCTCGGTCCGGACGTGCGCTCCCCCTGTCCGATCGAGGTGCTGACCTCGCTCCTCGAACCGGAGGACGGGTACGCGCTGTGGGCGGCGGCCCGGCAGGCGACGGGCCCGGACGGACGCACGGCGGTGCGCAGGATCCGGCTGAAGGGCCCCGACGGCCGCCTGCACCTCCTGGAGGTGTCCGCCAGGGCGAGGAGGGATCCTCCAGGGGCCACGGCGGCCCCGGACCCGCCCGGCCCCACGCGCGCGCGTGACGGGGTCCGCCGGCCCCTCGGCGCGGGGCACCTGATGGGAACGCTCGTCGACCTGGGGACCGGGCTGGTCGGCTCGGACGCCACGGACCGGCTGCCACGGGCGATTCTGGCCATGGACCGGCTGGGCCGGATCACCTACGTCAACGACCGCACCGAACGACTGCTCGGCAGGACGCGCGGCGCGCTGGCCGGGCGGCCGCTCTGGGAGGCGCTGCCCTGGTTCGACCACCCCTTCCACGACGAACAGCTGCGCGCCGCGCTCCTGTCCGGCGAGCCGATCCGCTTCCTGGCCCGTCCGGATCAGGGCCGGTGGCTGTCGGTCTCGCTGCACCCGGGGCGGGACGGGGTCACGATGGTGCTGGTCCCCGAGGAGGATCCGGCGGCTCTGGCGCACAAGTCCGGGACCGGACGGAAACCGGACGACGACCTCTCCTCCCCCGGTGACCGGGCCTCGGCCCTGTACCGGCCGGTGGCGCTGGCGATCGCGCTCACGGAGGCGATGACGGCGCGCCAGGTCTCGGCGGTGGTGACGGAGGAGCTGCTGCCGGCCTTCGGCGGGCGGCAGCTGGCGATCTACCTGCTGAGCGACCGGCGCCTCTACCTCGCCTGGGAGACCGGATTCCCGCAGGGTTTCCTCGAACCCTTCGACGGGGTGGCACTGGACGCCCGGGTGCCGGGCGTGGAGACGCTCACCACCGGCAGACCGCTCTTCTTCGAGTCGATGGAGCAGCTGGGACGCTCGTACCCTGACCTGCCGCTGGACGCGGAGAGGGGGGCCAGGGCCTTCCTGCCGCTGATCGCCTCGGGCCGGCCGGTGGGCTCCTGCATCCTCGGCTTCGACCAGCCGCGCGGCTTCAGCCCGGAGGAACGGACGGTGCTCACGGCGCTCGCGGGGCTCATCGCGCAGGCCCTGGAGCGGGCGCAGCGGTACGACACGGAGGCGAAGGTCGCCCGGGGGCTCCAGGACGCGCTGCTCCCGCACCGGCTGCCGGTGCGGGACGGGGTGGACACGGTGGGCCGCTACCTGCCGGGCACCCAGGGCATGGACGTGGGCGGCGACTGGTACGACGTGATCGAGACGGGGCAGGGCCGGCTGGCCCTGGTGATCGGCGACGTCCAGGGCCACGGGGTGGCGGCGGCCGCGACGATGGGTCAGCTGCGCAGCGCGGTACGGGCGTTCGCCCTGGGCGGCCACCGGCCGCAGGACGTGATGCGGGGCACCAACCGGCTGCTGATCGACCTGGATCCGGGGCAGTTCGCCAGCTGCTGCTACGTCCTGCTCGACCCGGAGTCGGGGGAGATCCGGGCGGTGCGGGCCGGGCATCCGCAGCCGCTGCTGCTGCGTGCGGACGGGACGACGGAGCTCCTGGACCTGGCGGGCGGGGTGGTCCTCGGGGTCGACGACCGCGCCTCGTACCCGGTGACGCGGATGCGGCTCGCGCCCGGCTCGGTGCTGGCCCTGTTCACGGACGGCCTGATCGAACGGCCGGGCAGGGACATCGACGAGGGGATCGAGCGGCTGCGCCTGGCGCTGGCCGCGACCGGTTCGCTGCCGCTGGCCGAGGCGGCCGACCGGGTGATCCGGGAGGCCCGGCAGGCCACGGCCCGCCCGGACGACATCGCGCTGCTGCTCGCGGCGCGCTGGCCGGAGCACGGCTGAGGGTCACCCGGTCGGTCCCGTGGCGCTGGTCGGCGGACGGGGGCGCGGGGAGGCTGGGGGTGCCGTGCCGATCAGGCGGCCGGACGAGTCAGGGCGTGAGCCCGAGGAGGACACGTGCAGCAGGACAAGCAGCCCGAGTACGGCCCGGTGGTCTTCCGTGACCGCTCGGCCGGGTTCGCCTTTCTGACCCGGTCCACCGCGACCAGCGACCGGACCATCGAGTGGGACGACGGCAACACGTACCCCGTGGTCGACGTGGAGATCTCCTCCGAGAGCCACCCGTTCTACACGGGCACGGCGCGGACGGTGGACTCGGAGGGCAGGATCGCCAGGTTCGAGCGGCGTTTCGGCGAGGAGAGCTGAGTCCTGAGGGGGCCTGAGGGGGGCCTGAGGCCACTGGTCGGGATCCGCTGGTGAAACTGGCCAGGAGATGGCCAGTTCGCCTTCCAGGATGAGGTCACGAAGACGGCGGAGCGCTCGCGCTCCGCCGAGGACTCCCTGGAGGGGAACAGCTGTGATCGTGGTGACCGGAGCGACCGGAAACGTCGGACGTCCGCTGGTGGAGCTGCTGGCGGCGGCGGGTGAGCAGGTGACGGCGGTGAGCCGTCGGCCCGCCACCGGGCTGCCGGCCGGAGTGACGCACCGGCCGGGTGATCTGGCCGATGTGGCGGGGCTCAAGGGGCTGTTCGAGGGTGCGGACGCGGTGTATCTGCTGGTCGCGGGCCTCGGGCAGGAGCTGAGGCCGCGTGAGATCGTGGCGGCGGCGGTGGCCGCGGGGGCGCGGCGGATCGTGTTCCAGTCCTCGCAGCTGGTGGGGACGCGGACCGGTTCCGTGTCGCACGAGATCCTGCGCGGCTTCGAGGAGGCGGTGCGGGAGTCGGGCGTCGACTGGACCGTCCTGCGGCCCGGGGGCTTCGCCTCCAACGCGTTCCTCTGGGCCGGTCAGGTGCGCTCGGCGCGTACCGTGGCGGCCCCGTTCGCCGATGTGGCCCTGCCCGTGGTGGATCCGGAGGACGTCGCCGGGGTCGCGGCGGAGGCGCTGCGCCATCCGGTGCACGCGGGGCGGACGTACGTCCTGACCGGACCGGTGGCGGTATCACCGCGTGAGCAGGTGCGGGCGCTCGCCGGAGCGGTGGGCGAGCCGGTCGCGTTCGTCGCGCAGAGCGCGGGCGAGGCACGGTCCCAGCTGGTGCGGTTCCTGCCCGAGGACGCCGTGGACGGGATGCTGTCGGTGATGGGCGGGCCGAGTGCCGAGGAGCAGCGGGTGAGCCCCGACGTGGCGGGGGTCCTCGGCCGGGCTCCGCGGCCGTTCTCGGCGTGGGCGGAGCGCAACGCGCCCGCCTTCACCTGATCCGGAGCCTCGGGAGCCCTCGGCGAGGGCGGGGACGCGCGTCGCGCGGACGGTGTCCCCCGCCCCGGCCGGGTGGGTCGAGCGAGGGCGCTCGGCGCCCTCGGCTCAGCTCGGGAAGGCGATCAGGCCTTCACGATGCCGGAATCGGCGACCTTGATGGTGGCGCTGGTGGCGCCGGAACGGGAGCCGAGGCCCTCGATCTTCTTGACCAGGTCCTGGCCCTCGACGACCTCGCCGAAGACGACGTGCTTGCCGTCGAGCCAGTCGGTGACGATCGTGGTGATGAAGAACTGCGAGCCGTTGCTGTTCGGGCCGGCGTTGGCCATCGACAGCAGGAACGGGCGGTCGTGCTTCAGCTTGAAGTTCTCGTCGGCGAACTTCTCGCCGTAGATGCTCTTGCCGCCGGTGCCGTTGCCACGGGTGAAGTCGCCGCCCTGCAGCATGAACTGCGGGATGACGCGGTGGAACGGGGAGCCGGCGTAACCGAAGCCGTGCTCGCCGGTGCAGAGCTCGCGGAAGTTCTGCGCCGTCTTCGGGACGACGTCGTCGAACAGCTTGAAGGTGATCCGGCCCGCGGGCTCGTCGTTGATGGTGATGTCGAAGTAAACGTTCTCGCTCATGGGGACATCCTGTCATTAGTCACGTACGGCGCGCGCACGGGCCGCCTCCTCCCGGGTCACAGCGTGCCGGTGCCCCGCGGCCCTTCGGGGGCGCGGGGCACCGGTCGCCGGGTGGGACACGGGTCAGAGGAGTCCGCCGGTCGCGGGGGCCGGGAGGGCGCCTCCGGCGCCCTCGACGGTGTCCTGGAGGACGGTCTCGACGCCCTGGTCCTCCTGGAGGAGGCCGGTCGCGCCGCCCAGGGGGCTCTCGGTGGCGCTGGCCTGCGGCGCGGGAGTGACGAGGGCGGTGACGACGCCTGCGGCGAGGGAGGCGATGGCGAGCATGCTGCGCTTCTTCATGACCGGGTCAACTACTGAACGCCCGAGGAGTTACGGCCGTCGCCGGATCCAGACGAGGATCAGCAGGGAGGCGACGGCGGCGAGGGCGCACCAGGTGGAGATGAACTCGGTGCTCCAGAGCAGCGCGCAGACGACCGCTCCGGTCCCGGTGACGAGTCCGAGGAGCCGCAGGAGCCGGTCGCGGGCGAGGAGCAGCGCGCCGACGGTGGCGAGGAGGTACCCGGCGAGGAGCAGGGGCGCGTGGGGCAGGTCGACGGCGTAGCCGAGGGTGTGGCCGCGGATCTCGGCGGTCACGGGGCGGGTGGCGAGCCGGTACGCGAGGAAGCCGGCGGTCGCGATCCCCGCGACGAGCGGGGCGAGGAGGCGTGGCCGGTCGTCGGGGCGGGCGGCGGTGAGGACGCCGACCGGGACCCAGAGCGGCAGCAGGGGGAGGGCGATCACGGCCCAGGCGAGGGTTGCGGGTCCCGTTCCGCCGCCACCGTGCCAGACGACGGCCTCGACGACCTGGTGGGCGCCGAGGAGCAGGGGCAGGGCGGCGAGGGGCGCGTCCCCCGGCCGGCGTACGGAGGCGAGGGAGGCCACGCCGACGGCACCGATCCCGAGGCCGGCCCAGAGGTCGGCCGTGGCACTCCAGCACATAGCGAACTTTTTATCCTATTCAGGGTGGAACCGTATGGTTGTGGGTGATGTCTCTCCCAGTGACACCACTGTCCCCGCACCGGAGAAACGGGGGACGTCATGCGTCACCGTCACACCCTCGCGGCCGTCGCCGCGGGCATCCTTCTGACCGCCGGTATCGGCGCCACGATCCCGGCGGGCGCCGCGAACGCCCCGTCCACGCGCGCGTCGGGCCCGGCCACCGCCCTGGTCGTGAACGCCCGTTGGGGCGGGCACGCGGGCTTCGACCGGATCGTGATCGACGTCCGGGGTGCCGCACTGCCCCCGGTCACCGTGCGCCAGGTCCCCGCGCTGCACTACGACGGTTCGGGGCAGAAGGTCCCGTTGGCGGGGAAGTACTTCCTGGAGGTCCGCCTCTCCCCCGCCGCCGCCCACGACGAGGCCGGAAGGTCCGTCTACCGGGGCCCCGGGCTGCTCAAGGTCCATCTGCCCGCACTCAAGGGGGTCGCGCTGACCGGCGACTTCGAGGGCGTGGTCACCGTGGGCGCCGCCTTCGACACCGAACCCGCCTACAAGACCTTCCGGCTGCACTCCCCGGAGCGCCTCGTGGTGGACGTCGCCCATCCCGTGGGCTGCCGGACCTGAACCGCCTCGACCGACGGGTGGGGGCCGTCCGGACGGACGGCCCCCACCCCCGTACCCCTTGCTCAGTCGCCCTCGGAGCCGATCTCCAGGTAGAGCGGCGTGCCCGTCCTGCGGGCCCGGTCGATCCCCGCGAGGCGGGCGAACTCCCGCGGCTCCATCTCCCGCTCCCACTCGTCGAGCGTGCGCAGGCTGTACTCGCTGTGCTCCTCGGGGTCGAGGACGACACCGGCGATCTGCACGTCCGTCAGCTCTCCGCCGTCGAAGACGAAGCCGATGTGGTTGGCGGGCCAGTCCTCGCCCCGGTCGGTGACGAAGTGGGTGCCCAGGAGCCGCGGCTCGCCGGTGAAGGTGATGCCGGTCTCCTCGTGGCACTCGCGCACGGCCGTCTCCCAGGGGGTCTCCCCCGGGTCCATGTTCCCGCCGGGCCACTGCCACAGCTCGGTGCGGTAGGTGGCGCGGAGCTGGAAGGGGCGGCCCCGGGTATCGGTGAAGTAGAGGCAGGCGTACGCCGTCGCTCTCGGCAGGGTCGCGACGTACTCGACGGGCGGCAGCCAGATGTTCGCCATGGGCGGCTCTCCTTCGACGGGCCGATGGGATCGTCTCCATCCAAGCGGTCCGGGAGGCCGCGACCGACCGCTCGGGGGCGCATCACCGGATCGTGTGATCACTTCCCGGCCGGGCGCCTCGGCGCCGCCGCCGTCCGGACCGCCCCGGTCAGCCGGCGGAGACCAGACCCGCCTCGTACGCGATGATCACCAGGTGCACGCGGTCGCGGGCGCCCAGTTTGGCGAGCAGCCGGGTCACGTAGGTCTTGGCGGTGGCGACGCTGATGTGGAGTTCGGCGGCGACCTCCGTGTTGGAGAGGCCCCGGCCCACCAGGGTGAGCACCTCGCGCTCGCGGTCGGTGATCCCGTCGGTTCGGCGTCCGGGGGCGGCGGGGGCGGCCCTCGGGCGGTCGGTGAACTCCTTGATGAGGCGCCGGGTGACGCTGGGGGCGATGAGGGCGTCCCCCGAGGCCACGACGCGTACGGCGGCGAGGATGTCGTCCAGGGCCATGTCCTTGACCAGGAAGCCGGAGGCGCCCGCGTGGAGCGCGCCGTACACGTGGTCGTCGTCGTCGAAGGTGGTGAGGACGACCACGCGGGCGCCGGTGGGGCCCTCGGTGATGAGGCGGGTCGCCTCGATGCCGTCGGTGCCGGGCATGCGCAGGTCCATGACGACGACGTCCGCGCCGGTCTCCTCGACGAGCCGGACGGCCTCGGCGCCGTCCGCCGCCTCGCCCACGACGACGAGATCGGGCAGGTCGGTGATGACCATCCGGAGCGCGGTGCGCACCAGCGGCTGGTCGTCGGCGAGGAGGACCCGGACGGGCCGCTCGGTGGTGGTGTCGCTCATCGGACGGTGGCTCCTGCGGGAAGGGGGAGGCGGGCGGTGACGCGGTAGCCGCCACCGGGGCGGGGCCCGGCGGTGAACTCTCCGTGCAGCAGGCCGACACGCTCCCGCATCCCGGCGAGGCCGTAGCCGGACCCGTCACCGGAACGGGCCCGGTCGTGGTTCTGCTCGCGGTCCCTGCCGGGGGCGGGGCCCCGGTCCTCGACGGTGACGACGACGGCCTCGGGGTCCCGCTGGTCGACGGTGACCGTGCAGGAGTCGGCGCCCGAGTGCCGCAGGACGTTGGTGACGGACTCCTGGACGACGCGGAAGGCGGAGAGGTCGATCTCCTGCGGCAGGGCGCGGGGCGCTCCGACGCGGTGGACGGCGACGCGGAGCCCGGCGGCGGCGGTGACCTCGGCGAGCCGGTCCAGGACGGCGAGGCCGGGCATCTCGGGGAGCCCCGCGGCCTCGTCGGGACGCGCCCCGGCGGCGCCGGACTCCTCGGTGCGCAGGGCGCCGAGCATGCGGCGCAGTCCGGCGAGGGTCTCGCGGCTCGCCGTCTCGATCTCGACGAGGGCCTGCCGGGCCTGCTCGGGCTGCGTCTCCATGACGCGGCGGGCGGCGCCGGCCTGGAGGGCGACGATGCCGATGCTGTGGGCGACCGAGTCGTGCATCTCGCGGGCGATGCGGAGCCGTTCGTTGGTGACGGCCCGGGCTGCGGTCTGGGCGCGGGTCCGTTCGGCGTACGTCCGGCTCTGCTGTTCCGAGCGGCCGAGCAGCCAGGCGACGGCGGCGGTGAGGGCGACGGCCAGCGCGCCGGTGGTGCCGACGCTCCACCCCGAGAGCAGCCGGACCGCGAGGTAGACGACGACGAGGCCGAGGGCGAGCAGGAGCGCGCGGCCGGCCTCCCGGGGCGGGCGGGAGGCGGCGATCGTGTAGAGGGCGACGTCCACGGCGAGGTACTGGGCGAACGGGATGGCGGTGACGCCCAGCGGGGTGCTGCCGATGACCGCGGCGACCAGGAGGTACCGGAGTGCCGCCGCCGGACGGCGGGTCAGGAGCACGCTGCCGCGCAGGGCGAGGGCGGTGGCGAGCAACAGCATGGTGAGGCCGTCCCAGCGCAGGATGACGATCCCCGGCAGGACGTCGGCCTCCTCCTGGCCGGGCAGCCGGATCCGCAGCAGGGCGGTGAAGAGCAGGCCCGCGAGCCAGGCGGTCGCGGTCCACCCGCCGGGGGTGACCCTCCTGAGGAACGGTACGGACGGGGTGGCGGACATGCGGTGATCGTAGAGGGAGGGCGGGGCCGCGGTCATCGGACCCGGGGTGTACGACCGGGGGTGACAGGGCGGGTGGTCAGAGAGCCGCCGGACGGTCGCGGCGCAGGCGGCGCCGGATGAGGTGCTCGTGGACCAGACGCCCCACCAGGGCTCCTCCGTAGACGACGAAGCCGACGCCGACCAGCCAGGACTGGAGGACCAGGACGGTGCCGAACTGACCGTACGTCACCGCGTTCGAGGCGATGAGCGGGGAGAACACCAGCTGGGAGAAGATCCGCAGTCCGAGGAGTCCGAGCGCGGTGAGGGCGGCGCCCGGGGCGAGGGCGCGCCAGCGGATCCGGCCGCAGAGCAGGAAGCGCTGCGACCACCAGAAGAAGAAGAACGTGCCGATGAGGTCGGCGGTCGCGACGAGGGCGGTGGTCGCGGCCGGGGAGTCGGCGGGGGCGGGCGTGGCGACGAAGAGGAGCAGGCAGGCGACGAGGACGGCGAGCCAGACGACGTGCCGCCACATGGTGTGCCAGCGGGCCGTGGGAAGGTCCCAGACCCGTTCGTACCCGGTCTGTACGGCGGATCCGAAGGTGACGCCGAAGGCGGCGAGGGCGGCGAGACCGAAGGCGGTGGTGCGCTGCAGGGCCGCGCCCGGCTGCCCGAAGAGGCGCTCGACCTGCTCCTCGGAGACGTCGGAGACGCCGAGGCCCTGCACGAGCCAGCGGGCGAATCCCTGGCCGCTGGCGAGGTCGGCCGCGGCGACGACGATGAGCAGGGGCACGAGGGTGAGCAGGCTGAGTGCCGCGAAGCCCATGGCGCGGTGCATGAGTTCCATGGCGCGGCCCCGGTTCCAGGCGAGCCCGACGGGCGACGCCTGGACCTGGGCGTACCACCGCTGGAGCCAGTGGCCGTGTTCGGTGGGGGCACCGTCGTGCGGCGGACCGGGTGTGGAGGGCATGCCTCGTGAGGTACCCGCCCGGACGCCGGGGCATCGCAGGGGTGCCGCCGAACGGGTGCCGGGCGGGGCGCGGAGGGCGGCGGGGGCTCGCCCGGCCACCCGGCCGTCCCCAGGGTCAGGGACGGAGCGGGCGGGCTCCTGGGCCGGGGCGGACGGTGACGTCACGGGTGGTCAGGGTGGCCTGTTCGTCGCCCTCGCACAGGACGGCGACGCGCACGGGCGCTCCGCAGTCGGTGTGCCGGATGTCGAGGACGGGGCCGTCGGGGTCCCCCGTGTGGGTGTCGCCCCACTGCTTGAGGGCGAGGAGCACGGGCCAGAGGTCGAGGCCCTTGGGGGTGAGCCGGTACTCGGAGCGGGTCCGGGCGCCGGGTTCGCGGTACGGCTCCGCCCGCAGCACGCCGGCCGCGACCAGTTTGCGCAGCCGGTCGGCGAGGACGGCCTCGGACAGCCCGAGGTGGCGGCGGAAGTCGTCGTAGCGGCGGACGCCGTTGAAGGCGTCCCGCAGGATCAGCAGGGTCCACTTCTCGCCCACCAGGTCCAGGGTGCGGCGGACCGAGCAGTTCTCCGTGTCCGTCTCCAGCCACTTCATCGTCACACTGTAGCCACCTGACTCTGTCGTTGACAGTCAGCTGTCACGAAGGCTAGCTTCGCCGTACAGAGCCAGCTGGGAGTCAGCCGGCCTCGGCGGGCGGAGAGTGGTCATGGGGCGGTCGCGCACGGTCGAGTGGGAGGACCCCGGAGCCACCGCGCGGGCCGCGGGTTCGATGGCGGGCCTCGACTTCCTGCGGGAGATGGTGGCGGGACGGCTGCCCGGACCCCCGATCGCCGCACTGCTCGGCTTCGGACTGGAGGAGGTCGAGGACGGGCGCGCGGTGTTCGTCCTGGAGCCGGGCGAGGAGCACTACAACCCGATCGGCAGCGTGCACGGCGGTGTGTACGCGACCCTGCTCGACTCGGCGGCCGGCTGCGCGGTCCACTCGACGCTGCCGAAGGGCACCGCGTACACCTCGCTGGACCTGTCGACCCGCTTCCTCCGGCCCGTCACCACCGCCACCGGCACGGTGCGCGCGATCGGCACGGTGCTGTCGCGCGGGCGCAGGACCGCGCTCGCCGAGGCGGGCCTGTACGACGCGGAGGACCGGCTGCTCGCCCACGCGACCAGCACGTGCATGCTGTTCCCCCTGCCCGCGGAGGGTGCCGGGAGCACGCGCGGTTAGGCCGGGGCGGCGTCCGCGTACGCCGGGCTCACGCTCGGGTACGCCGGAAGCACGCGCGCGCGGAGGACCGGCGCCCCCGGTGCCGTCCGGCTCGGCTGCCGTCCGGCTCGGTCACCGTGCGGCTCAGCGGATCCCGGCTCAGCGGATCCCGGTGACCGGACGGGTGCGGGTGCAGCCGTCCGGCGCCACGTCGGGGACGCCGTTGGCCTGGAGCGCCGCGCTCACCAGGGTCGCGAGCAGGTCGATGTCCGAACCCATGTCCAGGCGGACCGTCACCCAGCCGGAACCCGCGCGCAGGCGCACCGCGCTCGACCCGAGGAGCGCCGGGCGCAGCTTCGCGACCATGGCGCGGGTGAGATGGACGTCCGCCTCGTGTTCACCGTGGAAATGCACGATCTCCTGCGTCGCGGTGCCCAGTCCGAGCTCGGCGCCGCAGTGGGCGCGGCCGGGGGTCAGCGAGGGCCAGCTCATCAAGCGTTCACTGGCATGCCTGGCCGTGTTCATACGGAGGAGCGTGCCGGGCCCGGGGCCCCGTGCACAAGCATCCTGCCGAAGAATCCCGCGCAGAGCCGAAACGTGACGCGGGCAGGGGGGCTGTGACCGTTCGTCACGGCGGCGGGTGGGGACGATGTGACGCGATGTCACTGCGGTGCACGCGCGCGGATGCGGGCCGCGAGCACGGCCACGTCGTCCTCGGCTCCGTGCGCGCCGAGACGGCTGAGCACCTCGTCGACGACCTGACGGGGGCCGGAGTCCGGCGGGAGCCGGAGGGCGGCGAGGCGGGCGAGCGAGACGTCGATGTCCTCCCCCCGCCGCTCGACGAGCCCGTCGGTGAAGATCAGCAGGGTGTCGCCGGGGGCGAGCG
This sequence comes from Streptomyces sp. NPDC002057, assembly GCF_040296665.1. NCBI lineage: Bacteria > Bacillati > Actinomycetota > Actinomycetes > Kitasatosporales > Streptomycetaceae > Streptomyces > Streptomyces sp. NPDC002057. Next base: position 2,782 of record NZ_JBEOXR010000060.1, on the reverse strand, counting down.
GGCGGGTGGTCGGTTCGTAGCCTCCGACCCCGGTGCCCAGGGGCGGGCCCACCGGGAGGTCGACGAGTTCCGCCGAGCCGTCCGCGCCGAACACCACGGGCGGCAGGTGCCCGGCGCTGGCGAAGGTCGCGACGGAGCGGGCCGGGTCGACCCGGACGAGGAGACAGGTGGCGGGGCGGCGGGACTCGTCCTCGGCGACCACGGAGTCGAGGTGGCGCAGCACCCGGTGGGGCGGCAGGTCGGTCGCGGCGACCTCCCGGAGGGCCGTGCGGTAGGCGTTCATGTCGACGGCGGCGTCGAGGCCGTGGCCCATCACGTCGCCGACGACGAGGAGGCTCCGCCCGAAGTGGAGCCGCACGGTCTCGAACCAGTCGCCGCCGACGAGGGCGCGGGGGCCGGCGGGGAGGTAGCCGCCGGCGATCTCCAGGTTGGGGTGCGGCCGGCCCGGTTCGGCGACGAGCGCGCGCTGGAGGTGGAGGGCGGTGTCCTCGGTGGCGGCGAGACGGCGGGCGTGTTCGAGGTGCCGGGCCGCGAGCCGGGCGGCCTGGCGGAGGAGGGCCGTCTCGTCGGTGGAGAAGGGGTCACCGCCGGCCCGGACGAGGCCGACCGCCCCGAGCGGCTCCTCCCCGTCGTGCACGGCGAGCGGGACGGAGAGGCGGTGGGTGGTGGCGGGCGGGGCGGGGTCCCGGCCCGGGGGATCCGCGCGGGCCGCGCGGCGGGGCGGGGTGCCCGGGGTCGTCAGCAGGTCGACCGTCGTGGAGGCGCGCAGGTGGCGGGCGGCGAAGGCGGCGAGTTCCCGGCAGGTGCTCGTCTCGTCGAGCGTCGTGCCGATCTCGCCGATCGCCTGCTCCATGGCCCTCACCCTGGTCAGGAGGGCCTCGTCCCGCTCCGTGTCCCGTTCCGCCACGACACCTCCACCGCCGCGCGGTCCCCGGGTGGCGTACCCGGTCCCCCCATTGCACCAGCGGGTGGCGCCCCGCGCACGGTACGGAGCTCGCGCGGGACGGTTGTGCGACGGTGCTCGATCTGATCAAGTACAGCAGAGGCTACTGGCCAGTAAGAGATTCCGCTCCCCGGGGGGACCGCCATGACGACCGGATTCTTCAGCTCCGTCGACGACGTCGCCGAACGGCTCGCCACGACCGGCTACCTCGCGTCACCCGCCGTCGCCACCACCGTCTTCCTCGCCGACCGCCTCGGCAAGCCGCTGCTCGTCGAGGGCCCGGCCGGCGTCGGCAAGACCGAGCTCGCCAAGGCCGTCACCGAGGCGACGGGCGCCCGCCTGGTCCGGCTGCAGTGCTACGAGGGCGTCGACGAGTCCCGCGCGCTGTACGAGTGGAACCACGCCAAGCAGCTGCTGCGGATCACGGCCGGCCGGGGCGAGTCCTGGGACGAGACGCGGACCGACATCTTCGGCGAGGAGTTCCTGCTCCCCCGGCCGCTGCTCACCGCGATCCGTTCCGAGGAGCCGACCGTGCTCCTGATCGACGAGACCGACAAGGCCGACGTCGAGATCGAGGGCCTGCTCCTGGAGGTCCTCGGCGACTTCCAGATCACGGTGCCCGAGCTCGGCACGATCACGGCCACCCGGCGGCCGTTCACCGTGCTCACCTCGAACGCGAGCCGCGAACTCTCCGAGGCGCTGCGCCGGCGCTGTCTCTTCCTGCACATCGGCTTCCCCGAGGAGGAGCTGGAGCGCCGGATCGTCACCCTCAAGGTCCCCGGCCTCGACGCCGCACTCGCCGGGTCCGTCGTGCGGGTCGTGGGGGCGCTGCGTGCGATGGACCTGCGGAAGGTGCCGTCCGTCTCGGAGACGATCGACTGGGCCCGCACCCTGCTCGCGCTCGGTGCGGACCGCCTCGACGAAGGGGTCGTGCGGGAGACCCTGGGCGTCCTCCTGAAGCACCAGGAGGACATCGTGAAGGCCGCGGCAAAGCTCGATCTGGACGCGGTGTGAGCCCCGGGGGCACCCCGGCCGCACCGGCGGCGCCCGCCGGACGGCTCACCGGCCTCGTGGGGGCGCTGCGCGCCCACGGCTTCCGGATCGGGACGGGCGAGACCGTGGACGCCGGGCAGGCCCTGGAGGCGGTGGGGTTCACGGACCGGGCTCGGGTGAGGGAGGCGCTGGCGGCGACCCTGCTCCACGGCGAGGGACAGCGCCCGGTGTTCGACCGGGTCTTCGACCTGTACTTCCCGCTCGGTCACACCGGGGCGGCGGGGGCGTACGAGAACACCCCGGCGGATCTCGCCGCGCTCCGCGAGCGCCTCGCGGAGGCCCTCACCGCCGGTGACGGCGCGGCTCTGGACCGGCTGGCCGCCGAGGCGGTGGGCGGCTTCGGCGGGTACGGCTCCGGGCCGGAGTCGGACGGCTGGTCCTCGTACCAGACGCTCTCCAGGCTGCGCCCCGAGACGCTGCTCGCCCGCGTACGGGAACGGCTGAGGGCGGCCCCCGGGGCGGCGGAACCCGACTTCGCCGAGCGGCTCCTCGACGACGAGATCCGGCGCCTGATCGAGGCCTTCCGCGAGCGGGTGCGGACGGAGGCCCGGCGGCGCGTCGCCGAGCGGCAGGGCCGTGACTTGGTCGCGCGCCGGGCGGTCGCGGGGACGGCGGACTCCGTCGACTTCCTCCTGGCCGGGCGGGCGCAGCTGGACGAGCTGCGGCGGACGGTACGGCCGCTGGCGCGGAAGCTGGCCACCCGGCTCGGGGGGCGGGGGGGGCGGGGGGCGGGGGGGGGGGTGGGGGGGGGGGGGCGGGGCCCCGGGCCGGGGGAGGGTAGGGGCA
>NZ_JBEOXR010000059.1:0-54855 GCF_040296665.1 Streptomyces sp. NPDC002057 | reverse complement strand
CGGGCGCCCCGGGGTCCCCCCCCGGCCGGGGGGGCGACGGGCGTCCGGGGACGACCGCGTACCGCTCCGGTCCGCGCCGCACCGGCCGTCAGTGCCGGCGGGACGCGGCGGCACGGCGGCGCACCACGTAGAAGACGCCGCCCGAGGCGGCCAGGACGAGCGCCCCGCCCGCGGCCAGTTCGGCCGGCCCGACCCCGTTGTCCACCGAGCCGCCGAGGCCGCCCTGGACACCCCGCGGGAGCGCGGTGATCGTGGAGCGGATCGTCGGGGTGGCGGTGGGCGTGCCGCTGATGGTGAGGGTGACGGTCTCCTGTACGCCGCCCGTGCAGTTGAACACGACCGTGTAGACGGCGCCCGGCCTGGCGTCCAGGTCCACGGTGGCGGTCGCCACCGAGCCGGGGGCGATGACGGCGGTGTCGAAGATGCCGGCCGAGGCCGTCGCCGTGCTGGCGCAGCCGGGGGCGCTGAGCGTCACCCGCCCGCCGGGGGCGACGAGCGAGGGCGACACGACGAAATCGCCCGGTGCCTTGGCCCGTGCCGCTCGCGGGTTGGGTGCGGGGGCACCGTCCGCCGCGAGTGCGGCGGGGGCGGCCAGGGCGAGGGCGGCCGCCCCCAGTAGGGCAGTGGACGCGGCACGTATCGCGCGCATGGTGAATCCTCCGGGTCCCGAGGGGCAGCCGCGGAAGGGGATTTCCGCGAAAGACCGTGCGTACACCTCGATGTTCGAAACGCTAGGAGCGCACTACCACAGCCGCGATCCCAGAGGTGCGAATGGGGCACCGATGTCCCTCGGGTGGCCCCACTCGGCCGTGTCATCTCACCGTGTGACCTGCGGGAACAGATCGGTGAACGGCGCGACGGTGGCCGAGACGCCCCGGCCGAAGGGCGCGTCGAAGTCCCAGATGAGGAACAGCAGGAAGGCGATCAGCACGCTGAAGAGCCCGGCGAGCAGCAGTTCCCTCCCGGTCCTGCGGATCTGGAGCGTGAAGATGAGGCCGACGGTCACCAGGCCGCCGAGGATCAGGCCGAACCACACCACCCCCGGCATGGTCGCCCCCGCGTTCTGGCCCCGCGCCCCACGGGCGTCGTCGGCCACCGCGACCTGGTCCACCAGCGGCTGGTAGGCCTGCCCCTCGAAGTCGTCGGCGGGCCGGTAGTCGGTGACGCTGCGCCGCACCCGCTCCAGGAGCGCGGTGCCCTCCTCGCTCAGCGAGCCCTCCTCGGACATGTACGCCCACTCTTCGTCGACCACGTAGGCGACGTACGCGTCGACGTCGGCGCGGACGCGGTCGCGGACCGCCTGCGGATAGACCTCGACGCGGGCCGAGATCTCGTGCATCGCCTGCGCCTCCTGCCGCACGGTCTCCTGGGCCGCTCCGCGGGCCTCCCACACTCCGGCGATGGCCAGGCCGAGGACGATCGCGTAGATCACGCCGATCATCATCGTCATGTACTCGATGACGTCCGGGGTCTCGCTCGGGTCGTCGTCCTCGGTGATCCGACGGTTGTTGATGACGACGATGGTGAGGACGACGGCGCACGCGGCGGCCATCGCAAGGGTGAGAACAAGCCATTCAGACATGGATTCCTCCGGCGGGGATCAGCGGGAGCGGGGGCGCAGGATGGCGGTCGCGAGGACCGCGGGGGCGATGATCACCAGCGTCATGGTGACGACGGACGTGCTGCCCTTCGGCTGGGGCCGTGCCGTGCGGCGGTAGTGGGGGAGCGCGACGGGGCCCGCCGCCGGAGGCCGCGGACCCGCGGTGGGCGCGGGCGCGGGAGGCGGCGCGGGCGCCGGGGTGCGCTCCGGCGACCGTGTCGCGGGCGGTGCGGGGGACGCCGGGGCCGGGCTCGGTGCCGGTGTGCCGGCCGGGGGAGGCGGCGTCGTCCGTACGGGAGGCGGGGGCGGCGCCGGGACCGGTGGGGGCGGCGGTGCCGGGGTGGGCCGGGGCGGCACGGGCGGCGCCGGTGGCGCGGGCTTCGTGGGCTTCGTGGGACGTGGCGGGGGTGGCGGCGACGGCGGGGCGGGCGTGGGCGAACAGGCGCCCGGCCCGATGACCGCCACCGACGTGTTCGACCCGCCGGGGCCGGTCGTGGCGTAGGCGCAGGAGTCGGCGGCGGCGGGCACGGGTGTGGCGAGGAGCCAGACGAGTGCGAAGGCCGCCAACGGCCGCGCGAGGAGTGATCCGTACAGAGACACGCAGTCGAGCTTGATCACAGAGACGGCGCGCCGGGGCGGAATCCGGTGGGATTCGCCAGATGGAGGGGATCTCCGGATGCGCCGGTTTGACGTTTCGTCGGTTCGGAGGGCGAGGAGACGCAATCCACGGCTGTCACAGGCCTCTTGAATGGGGAAGAGGAGGCCGGGTCGGCCCGTTCCGGCCTTCGATTCGATAACTGTCCGGTTGTCGCCCTGTCGAGGTGACGCCGAACGGGGCATCCTGCACCGGCGACCAGGCTCCGCCGACGGCAACGACCGTGGTACGGGCGGGGCCCGGGCGCCCACCGGGTGGAACCACGGCCGGCCGAGGAGCCGACGCACACTCATATGCACGTGAATTTGCACAGCCTGAAGGCGTGAACTCTTCGCTCGGAGAGCACGTGCCAAAGGCGTGTGACCAAGAACGGACCGCGAATTTCCGTTTCTACTCGCTCTCCCGGCGGGCGATCAGTAGCCTCACCTCGAACACCGGCCGCGAACACATGGCCGCATCCCCCATGGCGACTTGTTGGAGACATTGATGGAGCGTCCCGCCTGGGCTCCGCCTGGTATCGACATCTCGGTGCCGAGCGTGTCCCGTATGTACGACTTCTATCTGGGCGGCTCGCACAATTTCGAAGTGGACCGGGACGCGGCGCGCAAGGCCATGGAGTTCATGCCGGGCCTGCCCAAGATCATGCAGGCGAACCGTGCCTTCATGCGGCGTGCCGTGCGCCATGCCGTTGACAACGACGTCACCCAGTTCCTCGACATCGGCTCCGGCATACCCACCTTCGGCAACGTGCACGAGGTCGCCCGCGCCGCCGACCCCGGCGCCCGCGTCGTCTACGTCGACCACGACCCGGTCGCCGTGGCCCACAGCCGCGCCGTCCTGGAGGGTGACGGGAGCGCCGCGGTCGTCGCCGCCGACCTGCGCAAGCCGGCCGACATCCTGAGCAGCCCCGAGGTGTCCCGACTCCTCGACCTGGACCGGCCGGTGGCGCTGCTCCTCGTCGCCGTCCTGCACTTCCTCGAAGAGGAGGACCGGCCGTACGAGGCCGTCACCGAACTGCTCGACGCCCTCGCGCCCGGCAGCCTCCTCGTCCTCACCCACGCCTCGTACGAGGGCATCCCGCTCTCCGAGGAGGAGGCGGGCGGCACCGTCGGCGTCTACCGGAACATCCGCAGCCCCCTGGTGATGCGGACCAGCGGCGAGATCACCCGCTTCTTCGCCGGCACCGACCTGGTCGAGCCCGGCCTCGTCGCGATGCCGCACTGGCGACCGGACAGTCCGGTCGAGGAGGAGGATCCCTACGCCTTCTCCGGTTTCGCAGGGGTGGGGCGCAAGGCGTGAAGGTCCCGTCGCAGCCGTCCGGCACGGTTGCCGAAGCCGACGGGCCCGAGGACAGACTCCGGCGGTTCGTCACCATCTGGAGCCGCGCGATCTTCCCGGTGACCGCCACCTCGCTGACCCGCGCCGAGTTCGAGGGGCATCTGCTGCCGCTGGCCCGCACTCTGTGCGACGCCCTGCACGCCCGGCCCTTCGACACGGCCCCGGCCCAGGGCGCCGGAGCGGCCCTCGTCGCCGCCCACTGCACCGACCCGGACGCACTCGGCCGCAGCCTCGGCGTCGTCGACTCCTACCTGGTGCTCTACTGCGGCATGGACTCGGACCTGCCGGCCGAGGAGCTCCGCGCCCGCTGCGCCCGCCTCCAGCACGCCATGGCCACCGGCTACGCCCAGGCCCTGCGCGAGCGGACCCGCGCCGAGCAGGAGGCCATCGCCCGCTCCGCGCTCTCCGCCCGCAGCGCCGCCGAGATCGCCCTGCACGCCACCGAGAGCCGCTTCCGCGCGGTCTTCGACGGTGCGGCGATAGGGATCGGCATCGCCGACCTCGACGGCAACGTCCTGGAGGTCAACGAGACCCTCACCCGTATGTTCGGCGGCATGGAGAGCCCGCTCCGCAGCCGGAAGGTCAGCGAGTGGGTCCACCCGGAGGACGGCCCGCACGTCTGGAAGCTGTACGAGGAGCTCGTCCGCGGCGACCGCGAGCACTACCGTGTCGAGAAGCCGTACTACCGCGGCGACGGAACGGTTCTCTGGACCAACCTCACCGTCTCCCTCCTCCGCGACGCCGACGGCAACCCGCAGTACCAGCTGGCCCTCATGGAGGACACCACCGAGCGGCGCCTGCTCCACCTGCGCCTGCGGTACGAGGCCACCCACGACGCGCTGACGGGGCTGCCCAACCGGACCCTGTTCTTCGAGCGCCTGGAGAAGGCCCTCGCGCCCGGCGACAACGCCCGCTTCGGCCTCTGCTACCTGGACCTCGACGGCTTCAAGGTCATCAACGACAGCCTCGGCCACTCCACCGGCGACCGGCTGCTCGTCGAGGTCGCCGACCGGCTGCAGAGCTGCGTCACCGGCGCGGGCGAGATGGTGGCCCGGCTCGGCGGCGACGAGTTCGTCGCCCTCACCACCGCCTCCGGCGGCGAACGCGACGTCACCGAACTCGCCGACCGCATCCTCGCGGCCCTCGCCACCCCCCTCAGCATCGACGGCCGCGAACTGACCGTCCGCGGCAGCCTCGGCGTGGTCGAGGGACCGGCCGGCGAGCGGACCCCGGCCGAGGTGCTGCGGAGCGCCGACATCACCATGTACCGGGCCAAGTCCGCCGGAGGCAACCGTTTCGAGCTCGCGGACCCGGAGGCCGACGCCCGCGCCATCACCCGGCACGGCCTCACCACGGCCCTGCCGACCGCCCTGGAACGCGGCGAGTTCTTCATCGAGTACCAGCCGCTCGTGCACCTCGACGACGGCAGCGTGCACGGGGCGGAGGCGCTCGTCCGCTGGTGCCACCCGCAGCACGGCGTGCTCGGCCCCGACCGCTTCATCCCGCTCGCCGAGGACACCGGCCTCATCGTGCCGCTCGGCCGCTGGGTGCTGCAGGAGGCCGTGCGCCAGGCCCGCTTCTGGCAGACCCGGCACGCCGACGGCGGGCCGCTGCGGATCAACGTCAACCTCTCCCCGACCCAGCTCCACCACCCCCGCCTGGTCGCCGACACCGTCGACGTCCTGGAACGGTCGGGGCTCGACCCGGGCGCCCTCTGCCTGGAAGTGACCGAGTCGGCGCTCATCGGCGCCGACGAGGACCTGCTCAAGCCGCTGCGGCAGCTCGCCGAGATGGGCGTGGACATCGCGCTCGACGACTTCGGCACCGGCTACTCGAACCTGGCCAACCTGCGCCGCCTGCCGGTGAGCGTCCTCAAGCTCGACCGCTCCTTCACCCGGGGCATGCAGCAGCACCCGGTCGACCCGGTCGACCTCAAGATCGTCGAGGGGATCGTCTCCCTGGCGCACAGCCTGGAACTCGCCGTCACCGTCGAGGGCGTGGAGACCGGCACCCAGGCCCGCCAGCTCCGCGAACTCGGCTGCGACACGGCCCAGGGCTGGTACTACGCCCGCCCCGGCGCCCCGGACCGCATCCACTCGCTGCTGCTGGCGGACGCGGTCTGACTCCCGGACCCCACGCAACCGGCCTCCCCGCACGAAGCGGGGAGGCCGGGAAGAGAGACGGGGGAGGAAAGCGGAGAGGCTATATCGGCAGAGATTTCTGAGAAGGAAGCCTCTCCATGGCCTCGCCCCGGAACGACCGTAACACTCAGGCGGGCAGCAGGTCGCGCAGGTTTTCCGGGGTGATCACCCGTGAGCCCGTGGGCAGTCCCTCGGGACGCTCCATGCCGAGGTACATGACCGGCGCCTCCGGGACCGAACGGCCGTCCCACAGCGTCACCCGGGCACCGGACTCCTCCATCAGCGACACCAGATGACCGACCGTCAGCGACTCCCGCCCGAGCAGGCCCCGCAGCAGGACCGCGATCGACACCCGGTGCTCCTCGACCTGGTTGGCCGACGGCTTCCCCCGCAGATAGAGGTGGAGCCAGTGCGCGTGCCAGCGGCCCTTCTCGTCACGGCGGAACGCCAGCGGCAGCGCCACCCGGCCGGGGCCGCGCAGATCCGACTTCGTCCGCACCGTCCGCGGCTCGAACGGACGCCCCTCCTGCGCCGCCTCGCGCAGCATGAAGCCGAAGAAGCACTCGGCCGCCTCGTCGAAGCCCTCGCCCGCGTAGACGTGCACCTGTGGCACGACGAACGTGCCGCGCACCGCGCCCAGCCGCAGATCGATGAACTCCGACGCCCCGTCGGGCGCTTCGGTGATGTCGCCCGAGTGCACGCCCTCGACGTCGGAGAGCGCCGTGTACGACAGCCAGGTGACGGTCGCGTACTCCCCGTCCAGGACGAGGGCCGACAGGTCGTGGTCCGTGGTGTGCCGCTCCTCCCTCCAGTACGTGAAGAACCGCAGCAGCTCGCCGTCGACCGGCGAGACCGATCCGCGCGGCAGTACACCGAGGCCCGACGAGGCCGCCCGCCCGCTCAACGGCAGTGCCACCGCAAGAATCCGAGGATCGATCAGCAGCGATCCCGGGTCCGGCAGCCGACGCCGGGTCTCCGCGTCGAGCACGGCCACGAGCCGCTCGCGGACGTCGTCCGGAAGCGGCGGACGCGTGTCGGGGCCGACCCAGGCCCGGCCCTCGCGGTTCACGAAGACCCGGCGCCGGGGAGTGTCCGCCCCCGGCAGGCCCGCCCGGTTGTGGACGTGCTCGCGCAGTGACAGGACCACCCGGCCCGACACCTCCGGCGCGGCCCGCTCCACGGCGGCGAGGACCGCCTCCCGCTCCGCGCCCTCCTTCGCGGTGCGCAGGAACCGGTCCACGGCGCGGAAGAGCCGGCCCGGGGCGTGCGAGGCCAGCAGGTCCGCCGCGCCGGTGACGTCACCCCGTACGAGGAGTTCCTCCACGCGGCCGTCGAGGGACGGCGCCTTCCGCTCGCCCCTGGCCACGGCGAACACCTCGGCCGCGTGCGGCCAGTGCGGGTACTCGTGAGGGTGCAGCCGCTCCCCGAGCCGCTTCCACGACTCCCCGTGCGCGGAGACGTCCGCGAGCCTGCCCGGGGAGGCGGCGACGAGCGCGTCGAGGCCCGCGAGCAGGGCCCGGCGGTGCGGGCGGGACAGCGCGCGGAACCGGGTGGACCCGCGCAGGGTGACATCGCCGTCCACGAGCGCGCAGGCGAGCCGCAGGACGTCGGTGACGGTGTCCATGAGCGGGGCCGCGCCCGCGCCGAGCCGGCCCCGGTTGACCACGGCGCGGTTCTCGCGGACCGGGATGTCCTCGGGCTCGGCTCCGTGCGCGTGGTGCCCGGCGAGGAGCGCCAGATCCTCCAGGTGCTCCTCGCCCAGCGGGGTCGTGCTGCCGGCCAGGGCCCGGTAGAGCGCAGCGACCTCCTCCTCGGCGTCGCCGCCGGGGTGGAGCACGGTCAGCCGGTCACCGGCCGCCGCGATCAGCTCGTCGTGCCCGGCGATCATCTCCTCGTAGGTGTGCGGGTATCGGCCGTACGAGGGGAGGCTCAGCAGGTCGAGAAGGCCCGTGCGCAGCCGCCGGAGCAGACCGGCGCGGGCGTCGCGTCCGTCGACCGCCCGGGCGAAGCACTCCGTCCAGAAGTCGAGCGTGTCCGGCACGTTGTCCGGGAAGTCGACGAAGTAGACGTTGTGCCGGACGTGGTCGCCGACGAGCTCGCGGACCGAGGCCAGGGTGCGGACGGCGGTCTCCACGACCACCGGCTCGGCGAGGGCCGAGAGGCGCGCGGTCAGTTCGGCCGACAGCTTGAACCCGGCCGTCATCAGGGCCGCGTCGAACCGGCGCGCGGCGGCGCTCCCGTCGCCGGCGGGGCCGGCGGGAAGGGGGAGACGGTGGGTGTGCCGGACGACCAGGTGTTCGAGCGCGTGGACCATGGGGGCATGCTCGCAGTCGCCGACGGTCCGTCGCACGCGGATATACCGGGGTCCGGCCGGAGGCGGCGGGGGCGGCGACGACCGCCTCAGCCGATGTCCGCGGCCCGCTGCGGTCCGCCCCGCCGCGAGGCCAGCAGCATCCGCTGGAGTTCCCGCGCGGCGCGCGGGGGAGCCACGTCGCTGCGGTGGGCCAGTGCGATGGTCCGGCGCAGCCCCGGCCGGCCGAGGGCGGTCACCCGGAGGTCCCTGCCCGCGCGCGCCGCCACCATCGCGGGGACGACCGCGAGCCCGAGCCCGGCCCGTACGAAGCCGAGGACCGCGTCCAGCTCGCCGCCCTCGACCGTGAACGTGGGCTCGAAGCCCTCCGCCCGGCAGGCCGCCACGGTCAGTTCCCGCAGGTCGTAGCCGTGCCGGAACATCACGAGGGGCTGGTCGCGCAGGTCCGTGATCCGCACCGGACGGCGGGGCGCCGGGGCCGAGGCGGCGGAGACCACCACCAGGTCCTCGCGGAGCAGCTCGACCGTCGTCAGGGCCGGTGACGGGGTCGGCAGCGGTAGCACCACGAGCGCCAGGTCGAGGGCCCCGCGCGCCAGCTCCCGTACGAGATCGTGCGAGCCGCCCTCCTCGATGAGGAGCTCGATCCCCGGGTGCAGGTCGTGGAAGGCCCGCAGGACGTCCGGCAGCAGCCCCGTGCACAGGCTCGGGGTCGCGCCGAGCCGCACCCGGCCCCGCTTGAGCTGGGCCAGCTCCTGCACCTCGATGCGGGCCGTCTCGGTGTCGGCGAGGATCCGCCGGGCGAGCGGGAGCAGCGCCTCGCCCGCGTCGGTCAGCGTGATGTTGCCCCGGGCGCGGCTGAACAGCTCGGCGCCCAGTTCCTGCTCCAGGGCCTTGATCTGCTGGGAGAGCGAGGGCTGCGAGACGTGGACGCGCTCCGCGGCCCGGGTGAAGTGACGGGTCTCGGCCACGGCGACGAAGTAGAGGAGCTGCTGGAACTGCATGGCCCCAGGGTAGGGCACATGAATAGGCTGCACCTATCGAGATCAGCCGGACCATGTCTTGGACCTCTCGGGGCCTTCGGCCCTACCGTCGTGAACATGGCTCTGGCACCCACGAGGGACCGGACGACGGGCCGCCCGCCGTCCCCCACACCGTCACGCGGATTCCTGTCATCGACCCTCGGCAAGAAGACGGTCATGGCCGTCAGCGGGCTGCTCATGCTCGGCTATCTCGTCGCCCACGTCGCCGGCAACCTCAAGGTCTTCTTCGGCCCCGAGGAGTTCAACGCCTACGGCCACTGGCTGCGGGTCATGGGCGCTCCCGTCCTCCACTACGCGTGGGCGCTCTGGATCGTCCGCGTCGTGCTCCTGGCCGCCGTGGTCGCCCACGCCGTCTGCGCGTACCAGCTCAGCCGCCGTGACGTGAAGGCCCGCCCCGTGGCCTACGCCCACCGCCGCCGGCGCGCCTCCTACGCCACCCGCACCATGCGCTGGGGCGGGATCATCCTCGCCCTCTTCATCGTCTGGCACATCCTCGACCTGACCACCGGCACCGTGCACCCCGGCGGCTTCGAGGAGGGCAAGCCCTACCAGAACGTGGTCGACACCTTCTCCACCTGGTACGGCAACGTGATCTACATCGTCGCCATGCTCGCCGTCGGACTCCACGTCCGCCACGGCTTCTGGAGCGCCGCCCAGACCCTCGGCGTCGGCAGCGCCCGCCGCGAGCGCCTCCTGCGGGGCCTCGCCAACACCCTCGCGCTCGTCCTGACCGCGGGCTTCGTCTCCGTCCCCGTCGCCGTCATGACCGGAGTGGTGAGCTGACCATGACCTCCACCGAATTCGCGGAGTACGCCACCGGCGCCCCGCTCGCCGACACCAAGGCCCCCGCCGGACCCGTCGCCGAACGCTGGGACACCCGCCGCTTCGAGGCGAAGCTGGTCAACCCCGCCAACCGCCGCAAGCACCGGATCATCGTCGTCGGCACCGGCCTGGCAGGCGGCTCGGCCGGCGCCACCCTCGCCGAACAGGGCTACCACGTCGTCCAGTTCTGCTTCCAGGACTCCCCGCGCCGCGCCCACTCCATCGCCGCCCAGGGCGGCATCAACGCCGCCAAGAACTACCGCAACGACGGCGACTCGATCCACCGCCTCTTCTACGACACCGTCAAGGGCGGCGACTTCCGCGCCCGCGAGTCCAACGTCCACCGCCTCGCCCAGATCTCCGTCGAGATCATCGACCAGTGCGTCGCCCAGGGCGTCCCCTTCGCCCGCGAGTACGGCGGACTCCTCGACACCCGGTCCTTCGGCGGCGTCCAGGTCTCCCGCACCTTCTACGCCCGGGGCCAGACCGGCCAGCAGCTCCTCCTCGGCGCCTACCAGGCGCTGTCCCGGCAGATCGCCGGCGGGAACGTCGAGATGCACGCCCGCACCGAGATGCTCGACCTCGTGGTCGTCGACGGCCGGGCCCGGGGCATCGTGGCCCGCGACCTGATCACCGGCGAGATCTCCACCCACTACGCGGACGCGGTGGTCCTCGCCAGCGGCGGCTACGGCAACGTCTTCTACCTCTCCACCAACGCGATGAACTCCAACGCCACCGCCGTCTGGCGGGCCCACCGGCGCGGCGCGTACTTCGCCAACCCCTGCTTCACCCAGATCCATCCCACCTGCATCCCGCGCACCGGCGACCACCAGTCCAAGCTGACCCTGATGAGCGAGTCGCTGCGCAACGACGGCCGCATCTGGGTCCCGAAGGCCAAGGGCGACAACAGGCCCGCGTCAGCCATCCCGGAGGACGAGCGCGACTACTACCTGGAGCGGATCTACCCCTCCTTCGGCAACCTCGTCCCCCGGGACATCGCCTCGCGCGCCGCGAAGAACGTCTGCGACGAGGGCCGCGGCGTCGGACCGGGCGGCCAGGGCGTCTACCTCGACTTCGCCGACGCGATCCGGCGGATGGGGCGCAAGGCGGTCGAGGAGAGGTACGGCAACCTCTTCGACATGTACGAGCGGATCACCGCCGAGAACCCGTACGAGGTCCCCATGCGGATCTACCCCGCCGTCCACTACACGATGGGCGGACTCTGGGTCGACTACGACCTCCAGACCACCGTCCCCGGCCTCTTCGCCATCGGCGAGGCCAACTTCTCCGACCACGGGGCCAACCGGCTCGGCGCCTCCGCCCTCATGCAGGGCCTCGCCGACGGCTACTTCGTCCTCCCCGCCACGATCAACGACTACCTGGCCCGCCATCCCCACACCGAACCCGTGACCGACGAGCACCCGGCGGTACGGGAGGTGCTCGCCGAGACCGAGGACCGGCTCAACCTGCTGCTCGCCGTCGACGGCGACCGCACCCCCGACTCCTTCCACCGCGAACTCGGCGAACTCATGTGGGAGCACTGCGGGATGGCCCGCACCGAAGCCGGGCTGCGCACCGCCCTCGCGCGGATCCCCGAGATCCGCGCGGAGTTCTGGAGCCGGATCAAGGTCCCGGGCACGGGCGCCGAGTTCAACCAGTCCCTGGAGAAGGCCAACCGGATCGTCGACTACCTGGAACTCGCCGAACTCATGTGCCTCGACGCGCTCCACCGCGCCGAGTCCTGCGGCGGCCACTTCCGCGAGGAGTCCCAGACCCCCGACGGCGAGGCCGCCCGCCGCGACGAGGAGTTCGCCTACGCGGCGGCCTGGGAGTTCGGCGGCACCGGCGAGGCCCCCGTCCTCCACAAGGAGGACCTCACCTTCGAACACGTCCACCCCACCCAGCGGAGCTACGCATGAGGCTCACCCTGCGCGTCTGGCGCCAGCGCGACGCCGACACCCCCGGCGCCATGTCCAGCTACGACGTCGACGGCATCTCCGCCGACATGTCGTTCCTGGAGATGCTCGACACCCTCAACGAGGACCTCATCCTGCGCGGTGAGGACCCCGTCGCCTTCGACCACGACTGCCGCGAAGGCATCTGCGGCGCGTGCAGCCTCGTCATCAACGGCGACGCCCACGGGCCCGAGCGCACCACCACCTGCCAGCTCCACATGAGGTCGTTCGACGACGGCGACACCATCGACGTCGAGCCGTGGCGCGCCTCCGCCTTCCCCGTCGTCAAGGACCTGGTGGTCGACCGCTCCGCCTTCGACCGCGTCATCCAGGCCGGCGGCTACATCACCGCGCCGACCGGCGCGGCCCCCGAGGCCCACGCGACCCCCGTCCCCAAGGCCGACGCGGACTCCGCCTTCGAGCACGCGGAGTGCATCGGCTGCGGCGCGTGCGTGGCGGCCTGCCCCAACGGCTCGGCGATGCTCTTCACCTCCGCCAAGATCAACCACCTGAACGTCCTGCCCCAGGGTTCCCCCGAACGCGAGACCCGCGTCCTCGACATGGTCGCCCAGATGGACGCGGAGGGCTTCGGCGGCTGCACGCTCACGGGGGAGTGCGCGACGGCCTGCCCGAAGGGGATCCCGCTGCCGTCGATCGCGGCGATGAACCGGGAGTGGCTGCGGGCGCAGCGCAAGGGGGGCCGCGGCTGAGTCCGGATCAGGACAGTCTCGGGGCGTGGGCTCCGCCACACCGCACGCCCCGTAGCGAAAGATCGTTCACGAAATGATCACTTTCTCCGTAAGATCTTCGCTGCGGGGCGCCCCCGGCCGATCGGACAGCAAGATCAACTCTGTTCAACTCTGTACATTTCATGACAAGTTGTCCACTTCACAGCCAACCGGCCCCTGGCGATTTCCGCCGCGCCGACACCCCCGGGTACTGATGACGGCTGCCGGGGGCATATGACCAAACCCCCGGTCGCACAGACCACTTGGGGGTTCCATGTCCAGCATCACCCGCCGCCGGGCACTCGGCGTCGCGGCCGGCGCAGCAGGCGCCGCCGCGGGCCTCGCCCTGGCCGGCAACGCCGTCGCCGACGCCACCCGCCCCGCCGCTCCGGCGGCCGGCCCGGCCCCGGCCTCCTTCAACGAGGTCTACCAGGGCCGCCGCATCCAGGGCGGGCCCTCGCACGGCGGCGGCCACCACGGGGGACACCACGGAGGCGGCTACTCCGTGACGATCGACGGTGAGGAACTGCATGTCATGCAGAACGCCGACGGCACCTGGATCAGCGTGATCAACCACTACGAGCCCGTCGCCACGCCCAAGGCGCTGGCCCGCGCGGCCGTCCGTGAACTCCAGGGCGCCACGCTCGTACCCCTCACCCTCAGCTGATCGTTCCAGGAGCCGCGCCACCATGACCGTACGCAAGAACCAGGCCACCCTCACCGCCGACGAGAAGCGGCGCTTCGTCAACGCCCTCCTGGAGCTCAAGCGCTCCGGGCGGTACGACACCTTCGTCACCACCCACAACGCCTTCATCATGAGCGACACCGACAACGGCGACCGCGTCGGCCACCGTTCGCCGTCCTTCCTGCCCTGGCACCGCCGCTTCCTCATAGAGTTCGAGCAGGCGCTCCAGTCCGTCGACCCGACCGTCAACCTCCCCTACTGGGACTGGACGGCCGACCGCACCTCCCGCTCCTCGCTCTGGGCCCCCGACTTCCTCGGCGGCACCGGCCGCGCCCGCGACGGCCAGGTGCTCGACGGCCCGTTCGCCCGCGTCGGCAGCCGCTGGACCATCACCGTCCGCGTCGACGGGCGCGACTACCTCCGCCGCGACCTCGGGGCGGGCGGCCGCCAGCTCCCCACCCGCGCCGAGGTGGACTCGGTCCTCGCCATGGAGACGTACGACACCGCCCCCTGGAACAGCTCCTCGGACGGCTTCCGCAACCACCTGGAGGGCTGGCGCGGAGTCAACCTCCACAACCGCGTCCACGTCTGGGTCGGCGGCCAGATGGGCACCGGAGTCTCCCCCAACGACCCGGTGTTCTGGCTGCACCACGCCTTCATCGACAAGCTGTGGGCCGACTGGCAGGCCCGCCACCCCCGGTCGACCTACCTGCCGGCCGCGGGCACCGCGAACGTCGTCGACCTCGGCGACACCATGCGCCCGTGGAACGACGTGACCCCGGCGGACATGCTCGACCACACGCCGCACTACACCTTCGACACGGCGGCCTGACCCGCCGGACGGCGCCGGGGCGGGGGCGGGAAGCCTCCGGCCCGGCGCCACCGCCCGCGGGGCCCCGCACGGCGGAGTCCCGCACGGCGAGGTTTCGCGCGGCGCAGTCCCGCACGGCGAGGTTGCGCGCGGCGGACCGAGCCGTCAGGCGATCCCCAGGGACCGGGCCAGATACGGCGCGGTACGGCTGTCCGCCGCCCGGGCCACCCGGTCCGGGGGCCCCGCCGCCACGATCCGGCCCCCCTTGTCGCCGCCGCCCGGGCCGAGGTCGACGACCCAGTCGGCGGTGGCGACGACATCCATGTCGTGCTCGACGACGATCACCGAGTGCCCGGCCTCCACCAGGCCGTGGAGCTGACGCATCAGGACCTCGACATCGGCCGGGTGCAGACCCGTCGTCGGCTCGTCCAGCACGTACAGGGTGGGGGACCGGTGCGGCCGCTGGAGCTCCGAGGCGAGCTTGATGCGCTGCGCCTCGCCGCCGGACAGTTCGGTGGCGGGCTGCCCGAGCCGCAGATAGCCGAGGCCCACGTCGAGCAGCGTGCGCAGACTCCGGGCGGCGGCCGGCGTGTCGTCGAAGAAGTCCGCGGCGGACTCCACGGTCAGATCGAGGACCTCGGCGATCGTCAGACCGCGCAGCCGCACCTGGAGGGTCTCCGGGTTGTAGCGCGCGCCGTGGCAGTCGGGGCAGGGCGCGTACGTACTGGGCAGGAAGAGGAGCTCGACGGAGACGAAACCCTCGCCCTGGCAGGTCTCGCAGCGCCCTCCCGAGACGTTGAAGGAGAAGCGCCCCGCCCTGTAGCCGCGGGCCCGCGCCTCCTCGGTCTCCGTGAACAGCCTGCGCACGACGTCGAACAGGCCCGTGTAGGTGGCCAGGTTCGAGCGCGGAGTGCGTCCGATCGGACGCTGGTCCACCGTCACCAGGCGCTCCACACCCGAGAGTTCCTCGGTGAGGGCGCCGACGAGCGTCGATTTCCCCGAGCCCGAGACGCCGGTGACGGCCGTCAGCACCCCGACCGGGAAGGCCGCGTCGACCGCCCGCAGATTGTGCCGGGTGACCGGCCCCGTACGCAGCCAGCCGGCGGGTTCGCGCACCTCCCGCGCGGGCGCGGGCGCCCGGTCGAAGAGGAACCGCCGGGTCGCGGACGCCTCGACGTCCGCCAGCTCGCGCGGCGGGCCGCTGTGCAGCACCCGCCCGCCGTGCACCCCGGCGCGCGGGCCGACGTCCACGAGCCAGTCGGCGTGGCGGATGACATCGAGGTGGTGCTCGACGACGAAGACGGAGTTCCCGGCGGCCTTGAGCCGGTCGAGGACCACGAGCAGCGCCTCGGTGTCGGCCGGATGCAGTCCGGCGGAGGGCTCGTCGAGGACGTACACCACGCCGAAGAGCCCGGAACGGAGCTGGGTGGCGAGCCGCAGCCGCTGGAGTTCGCCGTTGGAGAGGGTGGGCGTGGCGCGGTCCAGGCTCAGGTAGCCCAGACCGAGTTCGGTCACCGTCGCGATGCGCGAGACGAGGTCCTCGGTGAGGACCCGGCCGCTCTCCCCGCCCTCGGCGGCCGCTCCGGAGAGGAGCGCGGACAGGGTCGTCAGCGGCAGCGAGGCGAGGTCGGCGATGGACCGGCCGGCGAACGTCACGGCGAGGGCCTCGGGCCGCAGCCGCCCACCACCGCACACCGGGCACGGCGCGCTGGTGAGGAAGCGCTCCGCCTTCGCGCGGAGCGACGTGCTCTTCGAGTCCGAGAAGGTGCGCAGGACATAGCGCCGGGCGCTCATGTACGTTCCCTGATACGGGCGTTGGATGCGATCGGCGTCCCGCACCGGATGGACGGTGACCACCGGCTGCTCGTCCGTGAAGAGGATCCACTCCCGGTCCTTCGCGTCGAGTTCGCGCCAGGGCCGGTCGACGTCGTGGCCGAGGGCGTCGAGGACGTCCCGCAGGTTCTTCCCCTGCCAGGCGCCCGGCCAGGCCGCCACGGCACGCTGACGGATCGACAGCTCCGGATCGGGGACGAGGAGTTCCTCGCTGGTCTCGTGGACCCTTCCCAGGCCGTGGCAGGACGGGCAGGCGCCGGCCGCCGTGTTGGGGGAGAAGGAGTCGGAGTCGAGCCGCTCGGCACCCTCCGGGTACCGCCCCGCCCGCGAGAACAGCATCCGCAGGGAGTTGGAGAGGGTCGTCACCGTACCGACGGAGGACCGGGCGTTCGGGGAGGACCGGCGCTGCTCAAGGGAGACGGCCGGCGGCAGCCCCGTGATCTCGCCGACCGCGGGCGCCCCCACCTGGTGGATCAGCCGTCGCGCGTACGGGGCCACCGACTCGAAGTAGCGCCGCTGCGCCTCCGCGTAGATCGTGCCGAAGGCCAGGGACGACTTGCCGGAGCCCGAGACCCCGGTGAAGGCGACGAGCGCGTCGCGGGGGATGTCGACGTCCACCCCGGCGAGGTTGTGCTCGCGGGCACCGCGGACACGGACGTACGGATCATGGGGGCTGTCTGACATGGGATGATTTTATCCTTTGGTCCCCGCAGGCGGCCCGGTGACACCAGGCGCCCGGAGCGGGCGGGCCTCGCGGCACGAGGCCCCGGGACGCGTTGCCGGCGCGTCGGAGGTGGGAGTGCGGGGGTGGGCGGCCAGTACCGGCCGTCGACGCTCAACCGAGTCCGGTGACCCTGCGGACCTTGTCGAGCCTTCGGCGCAGGTCGCCGGCGAGGTCCTCCGTCTCCGGAGACAGCCCGGTCAGGTCGATGCGCCGGTCGAGCCTTTCGAGGTAGTCGATGAGCTCGGACAGCCCGTCGCGCAGCGTCCGTACGCGGGCCGCCTGGCCCCCCAGCTGACGGCGGCTCGCAAGCAGTTTCTCGTACTCGGCGACGGGGAGCAGCACCATCTGCTCCCCGTTCACGCGCAGTTGCCTTGGCTTCGTCACGTGCTTCCCCCGTTTGTCGCCGCCTGGTCGGTGCGTCAACGCCCTGACCGGCCGCCGCAGTGACGTATCAGCATACGGTCACTCGCGATGGGATTTCGGGCACGGGAAGGCCGCGGAGCGGCCATGGAGGCCGTGCCGATGTGCGTGAGCACGGCCCGGCGCCGGTCCCGTGATCAGCCCAGCGGGAAGGCCTCGGTCCCGGTCACGACTTCCCCGGCTCGGACCCCGTGCAGGACCTGCGCCAGGACCTCCGCCCCCCGTACGACCCTGGGGCCGGGGCGATTGAAGTAGGCGGGCCCGTCGAGCACCCACACGTCCCCGGCGCGGACGGCGGGGAGTGCGTTCCAGCCGGGCAGGGAGGTCAGCAGTTCGCGCTCCCGCAGAGTCCGCTCGGGTGGGAAGCCGCACGGCAGGAGCAGCAGGACGTCGGGGCGTGCGTCGCGGAGGGCGTCCCATGTCATCGGACCGGTGTGTTCGCCCGGTGAGGCGAGAAGCGGCTCGCCACCGGCGGCGTCGATCTGCTCGGGAACCCAGTGCCCGGCGGGCCACAGCGGGTCGAGCCATTCGATGGCCACCACCCGGGGCCGGGCCCGGCCGGCCGTGAGCCGTCGTACCGTGCCGAGTCGGGCGAGCAGTTCCGCGCGCCGCTGTTCGGCTCGTTCCCGTACACCGAGCAGCTCGCCCACCGTGACCAGGCAGTCCAGCACGTCGTCGAGGGTGCGGGGCTCCAGGCTGAGGATCCGGGGCCCGCTGTCGAGGACGCGCACCGCACGGGACACTCCCTCGTACGAGACCGCGCACACGTCGCAGAGGTCCTGGGTGAGGACGACATCGGGCGCGAGAGCCCCGAGAGCTTCGATGTCCAGGGTATAGAGGGACGAGCCGCTGTGTGCGGCGCCGCCGACAGCGGCGGAGATCTCCCGGCTGGTCAGGCTGTCCGAGGAGAACTCGGCCGAGGTCACCACCGGCACCCCGGCCACGTCCCGTGGCGGCCAGTCGCACTCGTGGGTCCTTCCCACCAGATCGGCGGACAGACCCAGCTCGGCCACGATGTCGGTCGCGGCGGGCAGCAGAGAAACGATGCGCATGGCTCGAGCCTAGGCGCCGGCCTCGGCCTGGTCGCCGGGGGGCGCAGCGGACGACCGTGCCGCCGCCGAGCTCCTGGAGGCCGATGATCACCGTGACGCCGTTGGTGTCCGGGCGGAATCCCGGGGTTCCCCTGCCGTGATCGACGGCGTGCGCGGCGGGCGCGGGCGCCGGGTCGGCCGGTCCCACGGGCGCGGACGAGGCATCGCTATGTACTGGCCTACGAATTCCGCCACATGTCCCCATGCGGTTCACGCCACATTGCAGACCGCCCGTGTCCTGGCCCGGTGAGCGTGCAGGGGCACCACAGTGATGGGGTGCGGCCCCGGTGACCCGGGGCGGCGCGTCGGCGAGGCGACTACGCCGCCCGGCCTCCTCAGGTGGCCGACGCGATCGCGTGCGCGACCCTGACGGCATCGGCTGTCGCCGGGACGTCGTGTACCCGGACGGCCCAGGCGCCCGCGTAGGCGGCGATCGCCGACAGCGCGGCCGTGGCGGCGTCCCGGCCCTCGGCGGGCGGGGGGACTCCCTCGGGGTCGGACAGGACATGCCCGAGGAACCTCTTCCGGGAGCGCGCGACCAGCACGGGGCGGCCCAGTGAACGCAGGGCACCGAGCCCCGCGACCAGGCTCAGATCGTGCTCCGCCCGCTTCGCGAAGCCCAACCCCGGATCGATCACGAGCCGCTCGGGCGGGATGCCGGCGCCCACCTCGGCCTCGACGCGAAGGGCGAGTTCGGCGACGACTTCGCCCACCACGTCCCCGT
The DNA here is from genome assembly GCF_040296665.1 of Streptomyces sp. NPDC002057. NCBI lineage: Bacteria > Bacillati > Actinomycetota > Actinomycetes > Kitasatosporales > Streptomycetaceae > Streptomyces > Streptomyces sp. NPDC002057. The sequence continues at coordinate 35,977 of NZ_JBEOXR010000059.1, read as the reverse complement.
ACACCGCACGGCTGTTCATGTCGTGGCTGAACCCTCGCCAATGCATCACCACGAAGGGAACGCCGCCGGCCGCGACGGCCGGAACCATCGCGGGGTCCGCCAGACCCCCGCTGACGTCGTTGACGAGAGCCGCGCCCGCGTCGATCGCCCGCGCGGCGACCGAGGCGCGCATGGTGTCGACGGAGACGACGACCCCTTCGGCGGTCAGGGCCCGGACCACGGGTACCCCCCGTCTCAGCTCTTCGTCCTCGTCGACCCGGGTGGCGCCCGGCCGCGTCGACTCGCCGCCGACGTCGACCAGGTCGGCGCCCCCGGCCACGAGGTCCAGGCCGTGAGTGACCGCCGTCGTCGTGTCGAACCAACGGCCGCCGTCGGAGAAGGAGTCGGGGGTCACGTTCACCACGCCCATGACCGCGCACCGGCCCCAGTCCGGGAGACCGGCGACAGCGCCGCCTTGGCCGACGGCGCCCGGTGCGCCGGCCGGCGCCGCAGGCGGAGTCATGACGGGACCGCCGTCCGGGAAATGAGGTGCCGGCGGTATGCCTCGGTCGTCAGGAAGGGCGGCAACTCGTCAGAGAGGAAGGCCCGTTCGAGGAACTCACGAGCCTCCATCAGTGGCCGGCCGGGGTGCGCGCGGTCCGACGACGTGCACTCGGTGTCGATCAGCTCGCGGAGTTCAGCGGAGGTGACCATCCGCTGCCTGCGCCACTGCCAGAGCCGGGCGCGGGCGGGCTCAGCGGCCGCCGTGCCTTCCCGCGGCCCGTCGGCGACGGCGCCCCGTCCCCGCAGCCAGGCGGCGGAGTACTCCAGAGCGAGAGCCACGGTGGAACGGATCTGGGCACTCGGCGGGGGAGACCCGGGGCGTCGTACGGCCAACAGGTCGACGGCACGTACCCGTGTGTCGCCGAGGGTGCGGTGCATCTGGTGCGGGTGCTCCGGGCAGGCCGCCGGCGGCGGCGAGGTCTTCGAGGTTGCCCTCGGCGCGCTCGGTGAAGTCGAGGGCGAGGCGTCGACGGGAGCGGCGGCGAGTACGGGGAGGGCGTCGCCGAGCCGGTCGAAGTAGGAGGCGACGAGCAGCTTGGGCCGGTCGGTGAGCGCGCCGAGGTCGCGGTAGGCGCGCGCGGCGGCGTTCAGATCGGCGGGCGTGCGGTCCTGCGCCAGGGCGGGCTCGTCGAGCTGCACCCACTCGGCGCCCGCGGCGCGGAGATCGGCGAGGACCTCCGCGTACACGGGCAGCAGCCGGTCCAGGAGGGTCAGCGGCTCGAAGTCGGCTGCGACGCCGGGGGCGGGCTTGGCGAGCAGGAGGTAGGTGAGGGGGCCGACGAGGACCGGGCGGGCGGTGTGTCCGAGTGCCAGGGCCTCCTGCAGCTCGGCGACCTGCTTGCGGGAGTCGGCGGTGAAGACGGTGTCGGGTCCGAGCCAGGGCACCAGGTAGTGGTAGTTGGTGTCGAACCACTTGGTCATCTCCAGCGGTGCGATGTCCCGGGTGCCGGGCCATCGCGAAGTACCCGTCGAGCGGGTCCGCCTCGACGGCCGCACGGTGCCGCTCGGGGATCGCGCCGACCATCACACTGGTGTCCAGGACGTGGTCGTAGTACGAGAAGTCACCGGTCGGGACCTCGTGGATACCGGCGTCGGTCAGCTGCTGCCGGTTCGACCGGCGCAGGTCGGCGGCAGTCCGCTGGAGGGCATCCGCGGTGACGCGGCCCTTCCAGTAGCCCTCGACGGCCTTCTTCAGTTCGCGGTTCTGACCCTGGCGGGGGTAGCCGTACACGGTGGCTCGTGCTGCCGCGGGCTTCGCTGTCACGGAACTCTCCTTCGCGAGATGTGTCCAGAACACCCCGGAACCGGGACATGGACGCGAAGGAACGCCAGAACGCGCGAAGCACGTCGCGAGAGTAATCCGCACGTGCCACTCGTCGTGTACGCCGACCCGCCCACGAGGTCACCGGAATGTCCGCGCGCGGAATCGTCCGCGTGCGGGCAACGGGCAGGTCTTCGGACTCGCGGGCACGCCCTCTCGTGGAGGACACCTACTGGCCGTCGCTTCCCAGGACCGTTCTCCGGTCCCAGTGCGTATGACGGCGGTCGTTCCCGCTCACCGCTGCGGGGCAGTCCCGGATTCCCACCGGGTTCCCTCTTACGACGTCTCCTGCCACCAGCGAAGTCCACCATTCAGACCCGAAAATGAGACGAATGTGTGGCCACGCCGCCGGGCGCGGGCCCCTCGGTGTCAGAGCTCGCCGACCACCGGGTACGGGACGTGGGTACGCCGGTCGGGGTCAACGGCGAGGACGCCGCCGGCCGGGGGCCGTGCCCGCTGGGCGCAGTCCTGCCGTTCGCAGATCCGGCAGCCCAGGCCGATGGGGGTGGTGCCGCGCGGATCATCGAGCGAGATGCCTTCCGCGTACACCATGCGTGGCGCGTGGCGCAGCTCGCAGCCGAGGGCGACGGCGAAGTCGGCCCGCGGGGCGTGGTGGCCGAATCCGCCGCGGGTGACCGTGCGCGCGATCCAGAAGTACTTCTTGCCGTCCGGCATTTCGGCAACCTGCGTGAGGATGCGTCCGGGTGCGGAGAAGGCCTCGTACACGGTCCACAGCGGGCAGGTCCCGCCCAGCCTGGAGAAGTGGAAGTCGGTGGCGGACTGCCGCTTGGAGATGTTGCCGGCGCGGTCGGCGCGGAGGAACGAGAAGGGGACGCCGCGGCGGTCCGTACGCTGCAGGGTGGACAGGCGGTGGCAGACGGTTTCGAAGCCGACGCCGAAGCGGGCCTGGAGCAGCTCGATGTCGTAGCGGAGCTTCTCGGCGGCAGTGTGGAATGCGGTGTACGGCATGAGGACCGCGCCGGCGAAGTAGTTGGCCAGACCGATCCTGGCCAGGCCCTCCGCCTGGGACGAGGCCAGCCCCGCCGCTTCCACCAGCTCGTCCAGCAGCGGTCCGTGCTCCAGGAACGACAGCTGGGTGGCGAGTTGAAAGGCGCGCTGTCCTTCGCTGAGCCAGGGCGACAGCAGAAGCAGGCCTCTCTCGGCGTCGAACCGCCGGGCATCGGCGGACCTCTCCGGGCCCGCCTGGAGCACCTTGATGCCGTGCCCGACCGCGAGGCGATCGGCGAGCGCTTCCGCGGCGCGACCGGCCCGACCGATGCCCAGGGCCGCGGCGGTCGACTCGGCCTCCCTCTCGAGGGCGGCGAAGTGGTTGTGGTGGGCGTAGAAGAAGTCCCGCACCTCGTCGTGGGGTTCGGCGGGCAGCAGACCTGCGGTGTCCTCGGGTGAAGCCAGAGCCGCCACACGTTCGGAGGCGTCCCTGTACCGCTGGTGGAGGGCGACCAGGGCGCGTGCCACCTCCGGATGGTCACGGGCCACATCGGTGATCTCGTCCGACGGTACGGACGTGCCGCAGGCTTCGTCCCCCAGGGCCGCGCGCAGATCGGTCGCCAGACGCTCCTCGTCCGCCTCGGAGAAGAACTCCGGGTCGATGCCGAAGACCTCGGCGATACGCATCAGCACCGTCGCCGTCAGCGGGCGCCGGCTGTGCTCGATCTGATTCAGGTAGCTGGTGGACAGACCGAGAGCACGCGCCAGCTCCACCTGGTTCATCCCCCGCTCCCGGCGCAACCTGCGCAGCTTCGCGTGCGCGTAGATCTTCCGTCCGGCAGGCCGTCCCATGCGGATCACGCTCCCTTCGGCTCCCTCCTCTGCGAAGGTACCATCCGCAGATTTCGCAAGATTCGCCGATTCGCAGGTTCCCCATGGACGGATTACGCAATGTGGCCTCCTCGTTCCGAGCCCGCCGGAGAGGAAGACTCACCGGCGTACGCCCCGTCCACCGCACCCCGCGAGGAGTCCCGTGATCGACCACCAGGTACGCGTCCACCCCAGCGCCGACCGCCTGCCCCGCGAGGAGCAGCTCGCCTGGAAGCTGGCCGTCGTCGCCACCGGCACGCAGGAGGCGCCGGAGCTCGACCCCGAGGCGTCGGAGATGGTGATCAACCGCGTCATCGACAACGCGTCGGTCGCCGTCGCATCCCTCCGCCGCCGCCCCGTGGCGGTCGCCCGCGCCCAGGCCCTCGGCCACCGGACACCCGCGGGCGCGTCCGTCTTCGGCGTCGCGGGGGGTACGCGGGTGTCGCCGGAGTGGGCTGCCTGGGCCAACGGCACGGCCGTGCGGGAGCTGGACTTCCACGACACGTACCTGGCCGCGGACTACTCCCACCCCGGGGACAACATCCCGCCCCTACTGGCGGTCGCCCAGCACATCGGCGGCACGGGCGCCGACCTGCTGCGCGGCATCACCGCCGCCTACGAGATCCATGTCGCCCTGGTCAAGGGCGTCTGCCTGCACGCGCACCGCATCGACCACGTCGCCCACCTCAGCGCCGCCACCGCCGGCGGCATCGGGGCGATGCTGCGGCTGGACACCGCGACCGTGTACCAGGCCGTCCAGCAGGCCGTGCACACGACGACCGCGACCCGGCAGTCCCGCAAGGGCGAGATCTCCAGCTGGAAGGCGTTCGCGCCGGCCTTCGCCGGAAAGGCGGCGATCGAGGCGGTGGACCGCGCCATGCGCGGCGAGGGATCGCCCTCCCCGATCTACGAGGGCGAGGACGGGTTCCTCGCCTGGATGCTCGACGGTCCCGACGCCCGCTACACGGTCTCGCTCCCCGCGCCCGGCGACGCCCGCCGCGCGATCCTCGACACCTACACCAAGGAGCACTCGGCCGAGTACCAGGCCCAGGCGGTCATCGACCTCGCCCGGGGGCTGCGGGAGAGGACGGGACCGCTGGACAAGGTGCGCTCGATCGTCCTGCACACCAGCCACCACACCCACCACGTCATCGGTTCCGGCTCCGGCGACCCGCAGAAGTACGATCCGACCGCGAGCCGCGAGACCCTCGACCACTCGGTGCCGTACATCTTCGCCGTCGCCCTGGAGGACGGTGGCTGGCACCACGAGCGCTCGTACGCCCCGGAGCGCGCCCAGCGCCCCGCCACCGTCGAGCTGTGGCAGAAGATCTCCACCGTCGAGGACCCGGAGTGGACCCGCCGCTACCACGACCCCGACCCGGCCCGCCGGGCCTTCGGCGGGCGTGCGGTGATCACTCTGGTGGACGGCACGGTCGTCGAGGACGAACTGGCCGTCGCCGACGCCCATCCGGCCGGCGCCCGCCCCTTCGACCGCGCGGGCTACCAGGGCAAGTTCCGCACCCTGACCGAGGGCATCGTCACCCCCGAGGCACAGGACGACTTCCTGCGGACAGCGGATCGGCTGGAGGAACTCGGCGCGTCCGACCTGTCGGGTCTCTTCCCTGCCGTCGACACGAACGCCGTCGCCACGTACGACGCGACCCTGCCGAAGGGCCTGTTCTGATGCTGCACACGCACACCACCCCCGCCTCCCGGCGGCGGCACTTCCGCGAACAGCTCGCTTCCGGCCGGCTCCTGAAGATCCCGGGCGCGATCAACCCGTACTCGGCCAGGCTCATCCAGGAGGCCGGTTTCGACGCCGCGTACCTCTCGGGCGCGGTGCTCGCCGCCGACCTGGGACTGCCCGACATCGGCCTCACCACCTCCACCGAGATCGCCGCCCGCGCCCAACAGGTCACCCGGGCCACCGACCTCCCCGTCCTCATCGACGCGGACACCGGCTTCGGTGAACCCATGAACGCCGCGCGCACCCTCCAGCTCATGGAGGACGCGGGCCTGACCGGCCTCCACCTGGAGGACCAGGTGAACCCCAAGCGCTGCGGCCACCTCGAAGGCAAGACCGTCGTGCCGCGCGAGGAGATGGTCCGCAGGCTCCGCTCCGTCGTGGACGCCCGCCGCGATCCGGACTTCCTCGTCATGGCCAGGACGGACGCCCGCTCGGTGGAGGGGCTCGACGCGGCGATCGACCGGGCCAAGGCCTATGTGGACGCCGGCGCCGAAGCGATCTTCCCCGAAGCTCTGGCCGACGAGGCGGAGTTCGCGGCCTTCCGCGACGCCGTCGACGTGCCCCTGCTCGCGAACATGACCGAGTTCGGCAAGAGCAGGCTCCTCGACGCGGCCACGCTGGAGAACCTCGGCTACAACATCGCGCTCTACCCCGTCACCCTCTTCCGCCTCGCCATGGGCGCGATCGAGGACGGCCTGAGGACCCTCGCGGCCGACGGCACCCAGGAGTCCCTCCTGCCGCGCATGCAGACCCGCTCCCGGCTGTACGAGGTGCTCGGCTACGAGGACTACAACGCCTTCGACTCGACCGTGTTCGACTTCACGCTCCCGCCCGGCGACTGACCCGCACCGGAGGCCACCATGACCGCCACCGCACCCGAGATCCACCGAGGTCTCTCCGGTGTCGTCGTCGACACCACCGCCATCTCCACCGTCATCCAGGAGACCAACTCCCTCACCTACCGCGGCTACCCCGTCCAGGACCTCGCCGCCCACTGCACCTTCGAGGAAGTCGCCCACCTCCTCTGGAACGGCGAACTCCCCACCCCGGACCAGCTGCGCGCGTTCCAGGCCCAGGAGCGGGCCCTGCGCCCCCTGGACCGCACCACCACCGAGGTCCTGGCCCGGCTTCCGGAAACCTGCCACCCGATGGACGTACTGCGGACCGCCGTCAGCTTCTTCGGCTCCGAAGACCCCACCGAGGACGACGGCAGCCCACAGGCCAACCGGACCAAGTCCCTCTCCCTGCTGGCGAAGCTCCCGGTCGTCGTCGCAGCCGACCACCGCCGTCGGCACGGGCTCGCCCCCATCCAGCCCGACCCGTCACTCGGTTACGCCGAGAACTTCTTCCGGATGTGCTTCGGAGCCCTCCCGGCCCCCGAGGTCATCCGCTGCTTCGAGATCTCCCTCATCCTCTACGCGGAACACAGCTTCAACGCCTCGACGTTCACCGCCCGCGTCGTCACCTCAACCCTGTCCGACCTCTACAGCGCGGTCACCGCGGCGATCGGCGCACTCAAGGGCCCGCTCCACGGCGGCGCCAACGAAGCCGTGATGCACATGCTGAACGAGATCGGCGACCCGGAGCGCGCCGCGGACTGGCTGGACGAGGCCCTGGCGTCCAAGCGCAAGATCATGGGCTTCGGCCACCGCGTCTACAAGAACGGCGACTCCCGCGTCCCGATCATGCAGGAGGCCACCGACCGCCTCGTCGCCCGCGCCGCCGAACCGGACGTCACCCGCCTCGCCACGCTGCATGCGGCGCTCCGGCACGCGATGATCAGCCGCAAGGGCATCCACCCGAACCTCGACTACCCCGCCGGCCTCGCCTACCACCTCATGGGCTTCGACATCCCGACGTTCACCCCCCTCTTCGTGATGAGCCGCGTCACCGGCTGGACCGCGCACATCACCGAGCAACTCGAACACAACGCCCTGATCCGGCCCCTCGGGGCCTACACCGGCCCCGACCAGCGCCCGCTTCCTGGGCACTGAAGGGTGTGGGGGAAGGCCGCGTCCGGGCAGGAGAGCACGCGGCAGGTCGAGTGCGGCATGACCAGGGACCAACGAGACCTCAGCTCTGCGGAGTTGAGACGCCAAACACCTCTCTCAGCGGCACGGGAGCGTCGTGCGTCGGGGGAGACCAGCTTGTCGAAGAGACACGCTCTAGTCGCTGAGCTGGGGCCCCTTCGTGGTGGGGGTGACGCGCTGGGGTGCGGAGAAGCCCTCCCCCTCGTACTGGGCTTGGCAGGCGTACGTGGTTTCTTTGTTCAGGGGGACCAGAACAGCTTCGGGAATGTCGTTGCAGCGGACCGTCTTGGCGCCGGAGTACTCGCCGTAGAAGCTGCTCACTACACCGTCGCGGAGGATCAGCCCACTGTTCGGATCGAACTCGTATGAGACGGAGGACGCCGAGACGGACGTGACGGTGACGGTCCACGTCACCTTGACACCCAGAACGTCGCTGGTGCATGTGAGAGTCATGCCGGTACGAGGAGACTTGTCGGGGCACTGAGCAGTGATCCGCCCGTCCGCGTACCCAGCCAGCCAGACCGTCTCGCGACGCACCAACCGCTCAAGGTTCTCACTGCCTCTTGCCTGGTAATCCGGAGTGGGAAAGGCATCCACATCGTCTGATGTCGGCTTCGGCATGACATGGGGAAGCAGTTTTGAAGGTTGCTGCGTAACGGAAGCCGAGGATGTGGACGGGCTTTCGGCTGAGCCGACCCCATGGGTCGAGCATCCCGTCTGCAGCAGACCCATGATGCCCAGCACTGCAAGAACCCGTCTCCGCATGGCCACCACCGTAGGCATCGGCATCTGTCGGCCACAGGTCCTTTCCCGCCAGACTTCCCGCACCTGCCTGACTGGAATGGCGCCATGTCGGGGCATCTTTGTCGTCACAAGCGATCAAGATCGTGGCGGCCGTTCCCACCTCTGCCGCCGCCCCCACCCGATGACCCGCAGCGACGCGCCGCAGATCACGAACTGCGGCTGCCGTGTTTGAAACGACCAATAAGGGCCAATTTAAATCGCGTTCCTCTCCATACGGTGAACGCGGTCCGTCGGATAGCATCCGGTGGGACCGGTAAGCGACCTCCGCCCGACCTGTCATCGGGGTTCGACCTTGGGGAGTTCCGAGTGCGCGAGGCCTTGACGGCGTGGTGTCTGAACTTGCGGGCGCACACCGGTCTCTCGTCCATCGTCCTCGGTGGCCGCCGCACATGGCAGGACACCGCCGACGAGTCCAGGACTTCGGACGTGGACCTCTACGCTTTCTGCGGCAGCGACTTGTACACGCGCATACCCCGGTTGCTCGATTCGGTCCGAGGGGCCGGCGACTGCCGCGTCACCCGGGAGCGATCGAAATTCGTCGAGTCGCACTACCTGCCCGCATCCCTGCCCGAGATCGATCTGAAGGTGATGCGGTGGGCCACTGTTGATGCGATTCTCGCGGCACCTCCGAACCTCGACGAGTTGTACCTCGAGAAGATGCACTCGCTCCATCACTACCAGGTGATGATCGACGAGTCGGGCGACGGGCTCTCCCGCGTCGATCGCGCTGTGCGACGCAGATCGGAAGATCTGGCCACCCTCCTGCCGCACGCGTTCGAGTCGTACGTGAAGCACGCCTGGGGCGTGGCCAAGCAGGGCCTCCTGCGGGGTGAGTCGCTGATCGGGAGTCAACTGGCTCGTCGCGCACTCGACTATCTCGTGCTCATCGAATACATGCTCAATGACGCATACCCTCCGCCGTTCAAATGGCGCATGCATGATTCAGAACTCACGAAACTTCCTCGCGCCGACCTGATCCGCAGCGTCGCCACCGCGCTGGAGTTCACCGACGGCGTCACACTCCCGGAGCGCGCGGAAAGACTTCGCGATCTTGAGGGCGCGATGCTGGCCGACGCCAGCGCTTCCGGAATTCTGGGCAGACCGACGGACAGCTGGTGGTGGAAGCCGTAGTCCGCTGTTCGACGGCAACGTGGAGGGAGACGCAGTGCGCGTAGGAATGGCCGGAATCGGTTTCATGGGGCGAGTGCATTCGTTCGCCTGGAAGAACGCAGCCAGCCTCTTCGGCACGGACGACATCGACCTGGTCGCGGTTGCCGGCGGTCCGGACGATTCGGAGGAGGCCGTCCGGTCATTCGCCCGCCGCTGGGGATGGAGCACCCCGGTGTACCGCGTTCAGGACCTGATCGACGCGCCCGTCGACGTGATCGACGTGTGCACCCCCAACGACTCCCATGAGTTCATCTCCGTGGCGGCACTCCGCGCCGGACGGCATGTACTGTGCGAAAAGCCCATGTCGAACAGCCTCGGCGGGGCCGAACGCATGGCGGCGGCAGCATCAGCGGCGGCCGAGCGGGGAGTTCACGCCTCCATCGGATTCGTGTATCGGCGTGTGCCCGCGGTGACACTGGCCAAGCAGCTCATGGACCAAGGCGAACTCGGTGATGTCCTGCTCGTCAGTGCCCGGTTCCTTCAGGACGTGCGGCTCGACCCTCACCGGCCCGACACCTGGCGCGCTTCCAAGAAGGTGGCCGGGTCGGGCGTCATCGGAGATCTCGGCGCCCATCTCGTCGACCTCGTGGCGCATCTGACCGGAGAGATGCCCACCATGTCGTCGACGATGACCGCACCGTACCCGCGCCGAGGCGCCCACGATCCGGCCGTTCTGTCGTCGGAGACGGAGGACATCGCGGTGTGCAGCGGTTCGCTTGCTTCCGGGGCACTGGTGGAAATGCGCATGTCCCGCGTCGCGGTCTCGCGCAAGGTGGATCTGGGGATCGACGTGTACGGCAGTCGTGGCCGCATATCGTTCGAGCTCCAGCGCCCCGGAGAGCTCGTTTTCGTACAGGGTGCCGACGGCTTGCAGGGCGTCGTGGAGCGGACGATCCTGGTGACCGAGCGGACGCATCCGTACCAGGAGATGTGGTGGGAACCGGGCCAGCCCGTCGGCTACGGAAGCGCGCATGTTCACCAGGTCGGCGACTTCGCCGCGGCGATCCGCGCGGGACGCGCGCCCACACCGTCGTTCGAGGACGGCCTCCGTGTGCAGCGGGTTCTGGAACGGATGATCGTGGACGGACAGGGGTGACGGTTCGTCGTCGTGCCCCCTCCCTGGTCGGCCGATCACCGGGGACGGGGCATCCGGCCGGTCACGCCAGGCACTGACGCGGCGGCTGTACCGCGTGATCTTGGCGTTTCGCCGGACGCTCACGCGGCAGGCCGCCGGCTCGGACCGTGCATCTCCAACGCCATCACACACCGGCTCGTCGGCGCCGGACAGTTGCCCTGCCTTGCCGTCGTTGTACGGCTCCTGATCCCTGCGCCGGCTCCGGCGCGGGGATCACGGATTCCGGTGCCCGCCGGGTGGGGCTGCCCGGCTCTCGGCGGCGCCGGGTGGACCCGGTGAGGGCTCGCCCGCCGCGAGGTGCTCCAGGACCTCCGCCAGTTCCTGGCAGGCGCGGCGCACCGACCGGCGGGTCGCACGCTGCTCGGTGATGATGGAGGCGAGAAGCAGGGCGGTCAGGGCAGCGGAACCGTTGAACGCCTGGAGCTTGGCCATGATCTGGACGTCCGTCAGGTGGAGGAACGCGCCCCGTCCGGAGGTCGCCTCGAAGGTGGCGAGCACGGAGGCGAAGAGCGCGCACAGCATGCCTCCGGCGAGCTGGAAGCGGAGCGCTGCCCAGATCAGCAGGGGGAAGACGAGGAAGAGCAAGCTGCTCGGGCTGAGCACGGCCATGGGCATGAGGATCAGGGTCGTCAGCCCCAGAAAGGCCGCCTCTTTCCACCGCCGTACCCGGAACCGTCCGGCCGGCCCCGCGAGGACGAGCAGGAGCGGGGCGACGAGCAGCACCCCCATCGTGTCGCCGACCCACCAGGCCAGCCAGACGGGCCAGAACTCGCTCGTGTCCAGGGAGCCCTTCGCCACCTGCAGTCCGACCCCCGCGGTCGCGCTGATCATCATGGCGCCGAACCCGCCGAGGAAGACCAGGGAGAGTCCGTCCCGCAGCCGCGCCATGTCACGCCGGAAACCGGCCCGTCTCAGCAGCAGGAAGGCGCAGAGTGGCGCGACGGTGTTGCCGGCCACGGTGACCACTGTGGTGGGCCCGGGAGTGGTGAGGGAGGCGATGACGAGGAAGGAGCCGAGGGCGATCCCAGGCCAGACCCGCGCGCCGAGCAGCAGCAGGGCGGCGACGGCGACCCCGGTGGGAGGCCAGATGGGGGTGACCACCACGCCTTCGACGACGAGGCGTCCCATCAGACCGAGTCGTCCGGCCGCGAAGTAGCAAACCGCCACGGCCAGCGACATCAGAGCCGCCTGCGTAGAGGACCGGAACTGCCGAATATCCAACACGTCAGCCATCAGACACCGGCCGGGCCGCCACGACCGGGCAAGGCCCTGCGTGTCGGCGCCGCCGTCCGGCACGGCCCGGCCGGGTCCGAGGACCGACCAGCCCGAGGCGAGCCCCCTCTCCTCACTCCTGGGCCGCCGGCCGGGCCGGCCCGCCGTCATGGCCGACGACAAGGACGGCCGCGTCGTCCTCGTGCCCCACCGTGGCCGCCAGCTTCATGACGGCGGTGGCGAGCGCGTCGACGTCCAGCCCGGCGACGGCGGTGATCCCGGCGAGCCGGGTCACCCGGTCCAGACCCTCGTCGACGTGGAGCGAGGGCCCCTCCACCACCCCGTCGGTCAGGAGGACGAAGACACCGTCGGCGGTGAGCCGGTGGCGCGTGGTCGGGTAGTCGACGCCGTGCAGCACACCGAGCGGGGGCCCGCCCTCGCTGTCGTCGATCCCGGAGCTACCGTCGGTGGTGGCCCAGATGTAGGGGATGTGGCCGGCCCGGGCGCACTCCAGGGTGCCGGCGGCAGGGTCGAGCCGCAGGAAGGTGCAGGTGGCGAAGAGGTCGGCGCCCAGAGAGACGAGCAGGTCGTTGGTGCGGCCGAGCAGCTCGCCCGGGTCTCCGGTGACGGAGGCCAGCGCGCGCAGCGCCACGCGGACCTGTCCCATGAAGGCGGCGGCCTCGATGTTGTGTCCCTGCACGTCACCGATGGACATGCCGATCCGCCCGCCGGGCAGGGAGAAGGCGTCGTACCAGTCACCGCCGACGTTGAGCCCGTGGTTGGCGGGCTCATAGCGGACGGCCAGCCGGGCGCCCGGAAAGCTGGGCAGGTCCGAGGGCAGCATGCCGCGCTGCAGGGCCACGGCGAACTCGACACGGGAGCGCTGCGTCTCGGCCAACTCCCGCGCCCTGGCGGTCAGCGATCCGAGCCGGACCAGAAGGTCCTCGCTGTTGTCGGCCGGCCGTCTGCGAAACATCGATCACTCCGACGCCACGACAATCCTCGCATCACTCCGTCCCGTCTCCAGCACGCGGGACCACACGGGACCACCTCGGTACGAACAGGTCCTCCCTACTCTGCCCGGAGGGGACGGCGTCCGCATCTCATCGGCACGCACGCGGCATCCGCGCGAGCGCGCCGCGGAGGGGACGCGCGGGCGATGTCCGAGGCGACTCCTAGGCTGGGGCCGTGACAGCCGACAACGACAGGCCGCTGGCCGTCTTCGACCTCGACAACACCCTCGCCGCGACCGCACACCGCCAGCACTTCCTGGAGCGGCGCCCCAAGGACTGGGACGCCTTCTTCGCCGCGGCGCCCGACGATCCGCCGCTCGCCGAGGGGATCGCGCTGTGCCGGGAGGCGGCCGAGGAGTGCGACGTCGTCTACCTCACCGGGCGTCCGGAGCGCTGCCGTCGGGACACCCTGGCCTGGCTGGCCGGGCAGGGGCTGCCGGAGGGGCCGGTCCACATGCGTCGCAACCGGGACTTCCGGCCGGCCCGGGTGACCAAGGTGGAGATCCTGCGCCGGCTCGCCGCCGACCGGGCGGTCAGGATGCTCGTCGACGACGACCTGTTGGTGTGCGACGCGGCGGAGGCGGCCGGGTTCAGGGTCGTACGGGCCCTGTGGGCGACCCCGTCGGAGGAGCTGAGGGACGCCCAGGAGAAGGAGGGCCGGACCTGAGTCCGCGTACGACGGCGGCCTCGCGAGGCCGGGGAATCCGGCCACACGCGGCCGCGTGCGGTGCGGCCGGTGAACCCGACCGCGTACGGCCGAAGCGGCGACGCCGGCCCTGCCGTGTGTCCTCGGGCCTCGTCCTCGGCCGTGTCCTCGGAGGTCGCCCCCTGCCCGTGACTCAGGCCTCGTCCTCCAGGCGGAATCCGACCTTCAGGCCGACCTGGTAGTGCTCGATCGCGCCGTCGACGATGTGGCCGCGGACCTGGGTCACCTCGAACCAGTCGAGGCCCCTCAGGGTCTGCGCGGCGCGCTTGATGCCGTTGCCGATGGCCTCGTCGACGCCCTCGGTGGACGTGCCGACGATCTCGGTGACGCGGTAGGTGTGGTTCGACATGGGGGCCGGGCTCCTCTCGTTGGGTTCCTCCACCGTGCCCCAGGGCTCGGCGGCGCGCGACACGGCGGCGGCCGGGCGGCCGACGAACCCACCGTCCCGGCGCCGACCAAAAGCGACTGACGGGTAGTTACCGAAGGTAACGGAATAGATGGTGCGTCCGGGGCGCGGACCGGGATGGTCAAGGACTTGACCATCCCGTTGGTCCAGACCAGAATCCAGGCCACATACCCGCGCGAACACCCCGTTCGGTCCCCCCATGTCGGGTCAGCCCCCCATGCGCACGACCCTGTGCTGAACCGCAGAAGGTGACCCACGTGAAGAACCGCCATCTCGCCTGTCCTCTGGCAGCAGTCACCGCGCTCGCCCTCGCCGGCTGCGGGATGCTGCCCGGCGGAGGCGGCAGCAAGACCGTCAGCATCTGGCTCATGCGGGACAGCGTCAGCGAGGACTTCCTCAACCGCTTCACCGAGGCCTACGAGGAGGAGCACGACGGCGTCGACCTCCAGGTCACCATCCAGGAGTGGACCGGCATCGGGAAGAAGGTCACCGAGGCGATCCAGGGCTCCGGCGGACCCGACGTCATCGAGGTCGGCAACACCCAGGTCGCCCAGTACGCCGACACCGAGAAGCTCTACGACCTCACCCTGGAGTCGGTCCGCGACCTCGGCAGCGAGGACTGGCTGCCCGGTCTCGCCGAGCCCGGCAGCATCGGCGGATCCCAGTACGGCATCCCCTGGTACGCGGCCAACCGCATCGTCATCTACAACAAGGACCTCTTCGCCGACGCCGGCATCGACAAGCCCCCGGCCACCCGCGCCGAGTGGCTCGCCGACACCGAGAAGCTCAACAGCAACGGCTCCCAGGGCATCTACCTCGCCGGACAGGACTGGTACACCCTCGCCGGCTTCATCTGGGACGAGGGCGGGGAACTCGCCACCGACAAGGGCGGCGCGTGGACCGGCGCGCTGGAGAGCCCGGCGGCCCGGCGCGGCATGGCCTACTACAAGGAGCTCCAGTCCCTCGGCTCGGGACCGAAGGACGCCGACGAGCAGAACCCGCCGCAGGCCGACGTCTTCGCCAAAGGCGACGTGGCCCAGCTGATCGCCGTGCCCGGCGCCGTCGCCGCGATCCTCAAGGCCAACCCGGGCCTCAAGGACAAGCTCGGCTACTTCCCCATACCCGGCGCCAAGGCCGGCCAGCCCTGCGCCGTCTTCACCGGCGGCTCCGACCTCATCATCCCGGAGAACGCCCCCCAGCGCGGGGCCGCCCTCGACGTCGTCAAGGCGCTCGCCGGCGAGAAGTGGCAGACCGAACTCGCCCGCACCATGGGCTACGTGCCCAACAAGAAGGGCCTCGCCTCCGTGGTCGCCGGCCAGGAGGCCACCGCCGTCATGGCCAAGGGCGCCGCGCGCGGCCGGGCCACCCCCAACTCCCCGCAGTGGGCCGACGTCGAGGCCGACAACCCCATCAAGCCCTACATGACGGCCGTCCTCCAGGGCGAGGACCCCCTGAAGGCCGCCAAGGAGGCCTCGACCGCCATCACGGACACCCTCGCCGAATAGCATTCAGCGCCTCCACACCCGCGAGTCCCCGGACGGTCATGTCGAATCCAGCCGGTCACGGAAGAAGTAAGGAGCAGGGCCACCGCTCACGGCCCGGCCCCGCCCCTTTCTTTTCCGTACGCCGGAGGAGCCCGACATGGCCGCACCGACCCCCACGCTCGCCGTCCCCGCCCCGCCGCAGGTCCCCGCCCAGCCCCAGGCCCTCGCCGTCCCCCAGCCCCTCGCCGCCCCCCGGCCCCCGGCCGAGGAGCCCACGCCCCGGTACGTCGTCGGTCTCGCCCGCGACATGGAGGACGTCCGCGCCGCCCAGCGGCTGCGCCACCAGGTCTTCGCCGGCGAGCTCGGCGCCCGGCTCGACGGACCCGAGCCCGGCCTCGACTCCGACGCCTTCGACGCGTACTGCGACCACCTCCTCGTACGGGAGGAGACCACCGGCGAGATCGTCGGCACCTACCGCCTCCTGCCGCCCGACCGGGCCGCCGTCGCGGGGCGCCTCTACTCCGAGAGCGAGTTCGACCTCACCCGGCTCGCCCCCGTCCGCCACGACCTGGTGGAGGTCGGCCGCTCCTGCGTCCACCCCGCCCACCGCAACGGCGCCGTCATCGCCCTCATCTGGGCCGGACTCGCCCGCTACATGACGAGCACCGGCCACAACTGGCTCGCCGGCTGCTGCTCCCTGCCGCTCGCCGACGGAGGCACCCTCGCCGCCGCCACCTGGGACACCGTCAAGACCAAGCACCTCGCACCCGAGGAGTACTGGGTCACCCCGCACCGGCTGTGGAACTCCGAGGGCGTCGCCCGCCCCGAGGGCCGCACCGAACTCCCGCCGCTGCTCCGCGGCTACCTCCGGCTCGGTGCCTGGGTCTGCGGCGCCCCCGCGCACGACCCCGACTTCGGCGTCGCCGACCTCTACGTCCTGCTCTCCCTGCGCCGGACCAACCCGCGCTACCTCAAGCACTTCCTCTCGCTCGCCCCGGCGCGGTGAACGGGACCACGGCCCCGTCGCCGTGGCTCCCCACGGCGCCCTGCACCCCGGGCCGCTGCGCCGCCCACCCCGAAGCCGCCCACCCCGTGCCCGGTCACCGTCCTCCCGGGGCGGCCGACGCGGCCGGATCCGTCCGCGCCGTGGCCCGGCTGACCGCGGGCCTCGCCACCGTCGTCCTCGGCGTCCTCCTCGCCCCCGCCACGGGCCTGCTCCCGGCCGCCGTCCGGATCGCCCTCGTCCGGCACTGGCTGCGCGCGGTGGTCCGCGCCTTCGGCGTCCACGTCCGGTACGAGGGCGAGCCGGGAGGCGGCCCGCTCCTCGTCGTCGCCAACCACGTCTCCTGGCTCGACATACCGCTGATAGCGACCGTGCTGCCCGGCCGGATGGTCGCCAAGTCGGAGGTGCGCCGCTGGCCCGTCCTCGGCACCGTCGCCGCGCTCGGCGGCACCCTCTTCATCGACCGGGACGGGCTCAGGGCCCTGCCCGGCACCGTCCGCTCGATGACCGGGGTGCTCGCCGGCGGCGGCCGGGTGATCGTCTTCCCCGAGGGCTCGACCTGGTGCGGACGGGCCGGGGGACGGTTCCGGCCGGCCGCGTTCCAGGCCGCCCTCGACGCCGGCTGCGCCGTGCAGCCGGTACGGATCGACTACCGGCCCACCGGAGCCGCCGCGTACGTCGGGGACGACCCGCTCGGCTCCTCCCTGTGGCGGGTCGTCACCACCCGCCGGCCCACCGCCGTCGTACGCCTCCGCGAACCCCTGCCCGCGGCCCGGCACCCGGACCGGCGCGTCCTCGCGGCAGCCGCTCAGCGGGCCGTCGCGAGCGACAGCGCGAACCTTCCCCCGCTGTCGGTCCACCAGCGGTCCAGGTCGAGGCCGGCCTCCGCCAGCTCGGCCCGTACGCCCGCCTGACGGAACTTCGCGGACACCTCCGTCCGCATCTCCTCGCCCGCCGCGAAGGGCACCACGAGATCCAGCTCGGGGATCTTCACGGTGAGCGCGCGGCGGGCCCGCAGCCGCATCTCGATCCACTCCCGCTCGCGGTCCCAGACCGCCACGTGGTCGAAGGCGTCCGGATCGAAGTCGGCGCCCAGCTCCCGGTCGATCACCGACAGCACGTTCTTGTTGAAGGCGGCCGTCACCCCGGCCGCGTCGTCGTAGGCGGCCGTGAGCGTCGCCTCGTCCTTCACCAGGTCCGTGCCGAGCAGCAGGGCGTCGCCCGGCGTGAGCATCGCCCGCACCGAGCGCAGGAAGGTGCTCCGCTCGACCGGGAGCAGATTGCCGATCGTGCCGCCGAGGAAGGCCACCAGACGAGGGCCCGGCGTCCCCGGCAGCGCGAGCCCCCGGGTGAAGTCGGCGACCAGCGCGTGCACCCGCAGCTCCGGCCGCTCGGCGAGCAGCGACTCGGCCGCCCCGGTCAGCGCGGACTCGCTGACGTCCACCGGCACATAGCTGTCAAGACCCGGGAGCAGGGCGTCGATCAGGAACCGGGTCTTCTCCGAGGAACCGGAACCCAGCTCCACCAGGGTCCTGGCCCCGGTGGCGGCGGCGATCTCCGGAGCCCGCTCCACCAGGATCTCCCGCTCGGCCCGCGTCGGGTAGTACTCGGGCAGCCGGGTGATCTCCTCGAAGAGGTCGCTGCCCCGGGCGTCGTAGAACCACTTCGGCGGCAGCTCCTTGGGGGAGCGGTTGAGTCCGTGGAGGACGTCGGCGCGCAGATCGGCGCCGGCGGCGTCCGCGGCGAGGGTGCGGGTCAGCTGGAACGGGCTCACGCGGAGGGCTCCTTGAGCGGGGTGAGGGTGACGTCGGCGCGGGTGGCGGTCACGAGCGTGCGCTCGGGGACCTCCCGCCAGCGCGGATCGTCGTCGTACGGTTCGGAGGCCACGACCACCCGGTCGGGACCCGTCAGGTACCAGAGGCTGTTGTCCCAGGCGGTCGCCGCGATCAGCGAGCCGTCGGTGAGCAGCAGGTTCAGCCGGGAGCCGGGGGCCGCCCCGGCGGCCTCCCGCACCGTGTCGGCCAGGGCGGGGCCCGGCGCGTCGCCGGACCGCAGCCGGTGCAGGACGAGCGCCCAGAGCAGCGCCGAATCGGTGCGGGCCTCGACGCGGAGGAGTTCCCCGGCCGACAGCGTCGCGGCGAGCGGCTCCAGGGAGCCGGGCCAGCCCTCGACCGCGCCGTTGTGGCTGAACAGCCAGGACCCGGCGGCGAACGGCGCGGCCGCCGCCTCCCCGTCGGCGCCCGGCAGCGTGGCGCCCCGGACCGCCGCGAGCAGCGCCCCGGAGCGCACCACCCGGGCGAGGTCCGCGAAGGACAGGTCGCCCCAGATGGGGGCCGCCCGCCGGTAGCGCGCGGGGACCGGATCGCCCTCCGCGTACCAGCCCACCCCGAAGCCGTCGGCGTTCACCACACCGCTGCTCTGCGTCCGTGGCTCCCAGGACTGCCGCAGCAGGCCGTGCTCCGGCCTCACCAGCAGCTCCCCGAGCGCCACCGGCTCGCCGAGGAAGGCGACGTGACGGCACATCAGTCCAGCTCCGCGGTGCGCGCCGTGCGGAAGCCGGAGAAGATCTGGCGCCGCACCGGCAGGTCCCAGTTGCGGAAGGTGCCCCGGCAGGCGACCGCGTCCACCGCGAACGACCCGCCCCGCAGCACCTTGTGCTCCGGACCGAAGAACACCTCCGAGTACTCCTTGTACGGGAAGGCCGTGAAGCCCGGATACGGCAGGAAGTCGCTCGCCGTCCACTCCCACACGTCACCGATCAGCTGCCGTACGCCGAGCGGCGAGGCGCCCTCCGGATAGCTGCCCGCCGCCGCCGGACGCAGGTGCCGCTGGCCCAGGTTGGCGTGCGCGGGCCCCGGGTCGGCGTCGCCCCACGGATAGCGCCGCGAGCGCCCGGACACCGGGTCGTACCGGGCGGCCTTCTCCCACTCCGCCTCGGTCGGCAGCCGCCGGCCCGCCCAGCGGGCGTAGGCGTCCGCCTCGTACCAGCTCACGTGCACGACCGGCTCGTCCTCGGGGACCGGCTCCGTCACCCCGAACCGGCGGCGCAGCCACTGGGCGCCGTCCCGGCGCCAGAACAGCGGCGCCGCGATGCCGTGCTCCCTGATCTGCGCCCAGCCCTCGGGCCGCCACCAGCGCCGGTCCGTGTAGCCGCCCTCGGCCATGAAGGCCAGATAGGCGCCGTTGGTGACCGGAGTGGTGTCGATGCGGAAGGCGGGCACGGTCCGGGGGTGCGCCGGGCGCTCGTTGTCGAGGGCCCACGGCTCGTCCGAGGTGCCCATCGTGAACGGGCCTCCGGGGACGAGGACGTCGGCGGGCAGCGGACCGGTCCGCGGAGCCGGCGGCGGGGGAGCGGTCAGCGCGACCGGCCCCCTCCGCAGCTGATGGGTGATCAGCATCGTCTCGTCGTGCTGCTGTTCGTGCTGCGCGATCATGCCGAACGCGAAGCCGGCGTCGAGGAGCGGCCGCCCCTCGAACCGGGCACCCTCCAGCACGTCCAGGACCCGGAGCCGTACGTCCGCCGCGTAGGCGCGGGCCTCGCCCGGCGCGAGCAGCGGCAGCGACGGACGGCTGGCCCGCGAGTGCTCGAAGGCGTCGTACAGCGAGTCGATCTCGGGCCGCAGCGCCTCCTGCCCCGCGACGGCCCGCCACAGCCACTGCTCCTCCTGGTTTCCGATGTGCGCCAGGTCCCAGACCAGCGGTGACATCAAGGGGGAGTGCTGGGCGGTGAGTTCACCGTCCTCGACGCAGGAGGTCAGCAGCGCCGTACGGTCCCGCGCGACGGTCAGCGCCTCCAGGGCCCGCAGGCGCAGGGCCTCCGGATCGTTCCGGGGTCCCGTCTCCGTCGTCGTCATGACGTCACCGCCTCGAAGTCGTCGGCCGGGCAGCTCCCGGGGAGCACGTACCGCTCCTGGTACGCGGCGACCGCCCGCCGCACCTCGTCGCTCGCCCCGATCCGGGGCAGCGCCTCCAGGGCGGCCGAGAAGACGGCGCGCGCCGCGGCGTGCAGCTCGGGGTCGGCGAGGCCGTCCCGGGCCGCCGCGACCCAGAGCGGATTGCGCGGCGCGGGACCCGGCCCGTCGCGCTCGGCGAGCGGCTTGACCGCCCGGTACACGGTCTCGGCCGCCTCCGGGTCGTCGAACACCGCCGTCGTCACCGCCACCGGAACCATCCAGCCGTCCGGACCGGGCTGCGCGTCGACCATCCGCAGCTCCAGATGACCGCGCGGACGCACCGGCGGGAAGAGCGTCGTCATGTGGTACCGCAGGTCGTCGGCGTCGGCGGGCCGGGGGAGGCCCGTGCGCAGCCAGTCGCGGAAGGTCAGCCCCTCCGGCACCGGCCACGGCCCCTCCTCCATCCGTACGCACATCACCGGGGTGTCCAGGACGTGCGCCGCCCACCGCGCGCGAGGCTCTCCGTCCCGCGGGGGCGCGAGGGCCCGCAGCGGATCGAGATCCGCCCACAGGGACTGCCGCGTCGAGCGCCAGCCCGTGCGCCGGCCGCCGTGCAGCGGGGAGTTGGCGAAGGCCGCCACGAGCACCGCGCCCACGAGATGGGCGAGCTGCCAGCGCCGGTGGTAGCCCAGCGGACCGGGCTCCTCGAGGCCGGCGTCGAGACAGATCTGCACCGAGGCCGACTCGCGCATCATCGCCCGCCCGGCCGGGCCCGTCCGGTCGAGCGCAGCCTCCATCGCGTCGTACCGCGGCTCGTGGAGCACCCGGCCGCGCGGCGCGTGCCAGGGGTCCACCCCGTATCCGCTGAGGGTCAGACCGAGCCGGCCGAGCGCCGATCGCACCGCCCGAAGATCGGTGGCGAGCGAGTCGAGGCACTCCATGAGCGATCCGGCCGGGCGCGAGCTGAGCTCCAGCTGCCCACCGGGTTCGAAGGTGAGGGACGACACCAGCGGCAGGGACCGCACGGTGTCCAGGGCTGCCGCGAGCCTCGGCGTCCGCACGGGGACGCGGGGGTCACGCAGCTCGTGGACGAGCCACTCCAGCTCTACCCCGACGGTACGGGGCGGGCCGGTCTTGAAGCAGATACATCGCAGCAGGTCCTCCGCCTCCCTCACGGTGAGAGGGGGGCCGCCACGCGGTATGCCGCTCGACGACATCCGTGCACCTCCTGGTCATCGGGACTGCTCCCGGAGAGTCGCTGTCTCCACCTAAAGCCACTGCCGAGCGGCGTGCAAGAGCGCCCCCGGCCCGCCGGACGCGCCCCCCGTGCACCCGCTCGACCGAAACGGCCTGCTTCACCGGCTGCCCGCGAAAGCCGGCACGGAACCCCGGGACCCGGCGTCATGGCCGGGAAAACCCGTTGTCCCGGCCGAGACGGGACGATCATCCTGAGCCCATGAGTGCACGACTGCGCGCGATCGCGCGGCAGACCGAGGAGATCGTGGCCGCGGGCCGCTACCGGGCGCCGGACGGCCGGACCGTCTCGCTCACCGAGGACCTGACCGCCGCCCTGGCCGGAACCCGACTCCACGGCCCCGAACCCGTCACGGTCACCCCCGACACCGACCGGACGCCCACCCTCGACGTCACCGGCGAGAGCAGCCTGGAAGCCGCCCGCAGGATGACCCGCGCCGACGCGGACCGTCCGGTCGCCGTCCTGAACTTCGCCTCCGCGCGCAACCCCGGCGGCGGCTACCTCAACGGCGCCCAGGCCCAGGAGGAGGCCCTCTGCCGGTCCTCCGCCCTCCACACCACCCTGCTCCGCGCCCCCGCCTACTACGCCCACCACCGCGAGGAACGGGACGCCTTCTACACCGACCGGGTCATCCACTCGCCCCGCGTACCCGTCTTCCGCGACGACCGCGGCGCCCTCCTCGCCGAACCCTTCACCGTCGGCTTCCTCACCTCGCCCGCCCCCAACGCGGGCGTCGTGCGCCGCCGCACCCCCGACCGCGTCGGCGACCTGCCCGCCGCCCTCGCCGCCCGTGCCGAACGGGTCCTGGAGACGGCCGCCGCGTCGGGCTACCGCCGGCTCGTGCTCGGCGCCTGGGGCTGCGGCGTCTTCCAGAACGACCCGGAGCAGGTCGCAGCCGCTTTCACGGCGCTGCTCACCGGGGACGGACGCTTCGCCGGCCACTTCGAGGAGGTCGTCTTCTCCGTCCTGGACCGCGCCAAGGGCACACCCACCCTGGCCGCCTTCGCCCGGGTCGTCGGGGCGCCCGCCGCCTGACATGCGGCCCCCGCACCCCCGTGACAGGCTGAGGAGATACGGACCATCGTCCGAAACTCCGCACGGGAGGCACCATCGTGGGCAAGAAACAGACCCGGACGAACCGGGGAGCCCGTACCGGCGGCCATGAGCACCGCACCGAGGCGGCAACGAAGGAACAGAGCACGGCGGTTCCCCGGCCGGAGCCCTCGATGCCGCTCGTGGAGCACTCCTCGCACCGCAAGGAACGGAAGTTCGGCCACAACTGAGCCGAGCGGGGGACGGGGTCGACAGGGATACGCGGAAGGGGCCCGGCGCCGTCACGGCGCCGGGCCCCTCCCTCACCCTCACCGCCGGGTCCGCTACTCCTTGTCGCCGACCGTGATCTCGACGCTCGCCTCCGCCACCCGGGGCGCCGGCGGCACCCCGGTGCCGAGCCGCTCCTGAGCGCCCGGGTTCATCGTGGAGAGCAGCTGCCGGGCCAGACCGAGCCCGGTCCCGCCCATGGTCAGCGCCTTGGCGAAGACGTCCGCCATACCGTCGGCGCCGTTCAGGAGCACCATCTGGTCCACGTTCCCGAACGCCGACGCGCCCGCCGAGACGATCTCGGGCCACTTCTCGGCCAGCTGCTGGGCGACCACGGCCTCCTGGTTCTCCGCCAGCGCCGCCGCGCGGGCCTTGATCGCCTCGGCCTCCGCCAGGCCCTTCGCCCGGGTCGCCTCGGCGACCGCGAGCCCCTTCGCGTGCTGCGCCGCCGCCTCCGCCTCACCCGTGAGCCGGGTCGCGGTGGCCAGGGCCGCGCTCGCCAGCTCCGTCTCCTTCGCCTCGGCCTCGGCCGCCGAGATCCGGGCGTCGCGTTCGGCCGCGGCCAGCGTCCGGGTCTCGTACGCCATCGCGTCGGCCGGCTTGCGGACCTCCGCCTGGAGCTGCTGCTCCTTGCGGTGTCCCTCCAGCTCGGCGACCCGGGTCTCCTGGACCACGACCTCCTGGCGCGAGGCGGCCTCGGCCAGCGGACCGGCCTGCCGGGCCCGCGCGGAGGCCTGGTCCCGCTCGGCCTGGTAGCCCGCCTGAAGGATCTCGCTGTCGCGGGTCGCCTCCGACATGCGCGCCGCGGCCTGCTGTTCGGCCTCGGTCGCCCGCCGGTTGGCCTCGGCCTGCGCGATGCGCGCGTCCCGCGTGACGGCGGCCGCGTGCGGGGCGGCCAGGTTCTTGATGTACCCGGTCGGGTCCTCGATCTCGTGGATCTGCAGGGAGTCGACGATCAGGCCGAGCTTCTCCATCTCCGTGCCACAGGCCGAACGGGCCTGCCCGGTCAGCTTCTCCCGGTCACGGATCATGTCCTCCACGGTCAACCCGCCGACGATGGCGCGGAGATGACCGGCGAAGACGATGTGCACCCGCTCCGACATCAGCTTCTGCTGGTCGAGGAAGCGGCGCGCGGCGTTGGCGATCGACACGAAGTCGTCACCGACCTTGAAGATCACCACACCGCGGACCTTGAGCGGAATGCCCTGGTGGGTGACGCACTCGACGGACAGCTGGGTCTCGTTGAGGTCGAGCGAGAGCTTGCGGACCGCCTGGACGCCGGGCAGCACGAGCGTGCCGCGGCCGGTGACGATGCGGAACCCCATGCCCGCGCCGAGAGCCTCGTTCTTGTGGTTGGAACCGGAGATGATGAGCGCCTCGTTGGGTTCCGCGACGCGCCACATCATTTTGAACACCGCGATGAGAACGATGAAGGCGCCGACGACGACGCCCGCCAGGATGCCGATGCCCATGGGCCAGATCCCCCTTCACCGGAGCCGACGTGGATCCGGTGAGGGGAGTGTGCGCCTGTGACGGGCGCCACTCAACGGTTCCGTCAACTGTCGTACGCGGCTGTGACATAGACGGTGCGTGGAGGGAGATGTTCCATGACCATCACGACCGTTCCGACATCGATCCGTTCCTTCGGCGAGGCCGGATGGGCGAGGAAGTGCTCGGCACCGCCCCGGATCCGGACGATCACCTCACCGACGAGACCGGGCCCGACGGTGCCCGTCACCCGGCCGAGCAGTCCCACCATCGAGGAGTCCATCGACGCGTCGTCCATGTCTGAACGGTACGTCAGATCCAGCCGTCCAGAGCGGAGATGAACCCGTCGAAGTCGTCCCGGTGGATCGTGTGCCCCGACCTGGCCACCGTACGGACGGTGAATCCGCGCTCCTCCAGCATCCGGGCGGCGTCGGGCGGGACCAGCGTGCTCGGGTCGGCGCGGGTGACCAGGGAGGGGACGGTCGCGCGGGCCGGCCACAGGTCGGCCCCCACGAACTCCTCCAGGCCGTAGGCCGATCGCTCGTCCCAGAGGCGTACCGACTCCATCTCGGTGTCGAGGTCCTCGTCCGTCCAGTCCGGGTTGAAGCTCCTGATCTGCTTCCTGGTCAGCGACTTGCCCCGGACGAAGAGCTCGGCCCGGTAGCCGGCGGGGCCCGCGCCCAGGTGCCACGCCGGGTCGGAGTAGACCGCGCGGACCGGCTTCAGCCGCTCCAGGGCGTGGGCCAGGACGAGCCCGCCGAGCGAGTGCCCGACGGCCAACTCGGCTCCGACCGGGAGGGTTTCGACGAGATCGTCGGCGTAGTCCTCCGGCCGGTACTCCTCCGGCCCGGCGGCCCGCCCGCTCACCCCGTGCCCCCGCAGGTCCACCGCGAGCACCCGGTAGCCGCGCTCCGCCAGCGCCGGTCCGACCCGCCGCCACGTGCGGTGGTCGGCCATGATGCCGTGGACGAGGAGGGCGATCCGGTCACCGGATCCCCAGGTGGTGGTGTGCAGGCGCACGGTGCCGCCTCTCTGACGGGGGTCTGCGGGCGCCGACGGGGTCAGCGCACGCTGCGGATGGGGCGCACGGCGAGCGCGCCGAGTACCGACAGTACGGCCGCGATCAGGAACAGCGCCGTGTACCCGCCACTCAGGGAGACGACGAGCGAGGCCACGAAGGGGGCGACGATCTGCGGGCCCGCGTTGGCGACGTTGAGGACGCCCATGTCACGGGCGGCGTCCTCGGCCTTCGGCAGCACCATGGTCACCAGGGCGGTGTCGACGGCCATGTAGCAGCCGAAGCCGAGTCCGTTGACGACGGCGAAGGCCAGCATCGCCGTCCAGCTCGTCGAGACGGCCGGGATGAGCAGGGCCGCGGCGGCGAGCGCCGCCGAGGCGCCGACGAAGAGCTTGCGCCGGTCGAACCGGTCCGAGAGCCAGCCGCCGAGCACGGTGGAGACCACCATGGCGACCGAGGTGAGCGGCATGAGGATCGCCACCGCCTCCTCGGGGCTCAGCCCGGCGGGCAGGTCCGTGTGGTCCTTGAGGATGTACAGCTGGAATCCGGCCACCGCGAAATAGCCGAGGACCAGCAGGGCGCGGCCGATGAAGGCCCAGCGGAAGTCGTGGTCCTTCAGGGCGCTGCCGAACGCCGCGATCTGCTCCCGCACCGGCAGCGGGGCCCGGGCCGGCATGCGCTGCTCGCGGGCGCAGGTGGTGAACAGCACGGCGGTGGCCGCGAGGATCGCGCCGAAGACGAGGTAGCCGGTGCGGTAGTCCTCGGAGAAGGCGGCGCCGACGAGGGCGCCGATCGTCGAGCCGACGGGCAGCCCGAGCCCGACGGCCGCCGAGGCCTTGCCGCGGGCGGCCAGCGGCACCCGGTCGGGCACCACGGAGGTCAGGGCCGCCTGGTAGACGTTCATGACGGCCTGCCCCAGGCACCAGGCGATGGTGACGAGCAGGATCGTGTGGACGCTGCCGAGGAGCAGCATCACGGGGACGGCGAGCAGGCCGCCGGCGAGGATCCACGGGTTGCGGCGGCCCGAGCGGTCCGAGAGGGCGCCCGCGACGGGGTTGAAGACGGTCGCGAAGATCGCGGATATGCCGGAGACGAGGCCGAAGTTCGCCACCTTGCCGGCGGGGTCGATCTCCTCGATCTGGAGGGCGAGGAGCATGCCGGGGACGCCGATGTACAAGGCGTACATCGCGGTGTTCCCGGCGAGGAGCAGGGGAAGCAGGCCGCGCGTCGGCCGGGCGGCGGCGGGGGAGCCGGGCGTGCGGGAGGCGGTGCCGGGTCCGGAGGGGGATACGGACGGGGTGCCGGGTCCGGAGGGGGAGGCGGTGCCGGATCCGGACGGGGTGCCGGGGTCGGATCCGGTGCCGGATCCCGAATCGGAGCCGGTCTCGGGGGAGGAAAGGGCCACGGTGCCCTCCTGGGGAAGATCGCCCGACGAGGGGGCGAGAAGCGGAACGAGCGGGAGGTGTTTACACGTGTCAGTGACACGTGTGAGCATTGTGTAGCACTCGATTCCGGCCATCCGCCAGACCCCGTGCCGGATTGTTCTGGAAAGATGCCGAAGCGATGAGCCAGCCAACCGAACAGACCCCCGGACGCCCCACCGGGCGCACGGTCCCGACCAGCGCCGACGTCGCCCGCCTCGCGGGCGTCTCCCGTGCCACCGTCTCGTACGTCCTGAACAACACCTCGGCCGTCCGCATCAGCGAGCCCACCCGCCGCCGGGTGCGCGAAGCGGCCGAGGAGCTCGGGTACGTGCCCCACGCCGCCGCCCGCAGCCTGCGCGCCGGGCACAGCCGGATGGTGCTGCTGCCCACCTCCCACGTCCCCGTCGGCCCGCTGTACAGCCAGTTCTTCAACGACTTCCAGTGGGCCCTGCGGCGCCTCGACTACACGGTGGTCCAGTACGGCAGCGTCGGCCTGGAGGCCGAGGAGGCCGCCCGCGCCTGGGCCGAGCTCCGGCCCGTGGCCGTGGTCTCGCTCGGCGAGGTCCGGCTCACCGGCCAGGGCGTGGAGATCCTCAAGCGGTCCGGGGCGCGGGCCGTGATCACCCTCGGCACCCAGGAGGTGGAGGGAGCCCACGCGCTCGTCATGGACCAGGGCCGGGTGGGCGAGGTGGCCACCGCCCACCTCGTGGAGAGCGGCCGGCGCCGGATCGGCGTCGTCATCCCCGAGGAGCCGGGCCTCGCGATGTTCTCCGGCCCCCGGCTCGACGGCGCCCGGCGCGCGGTCGAGGGCACGGACGCCACCGTCGTCTCCCTGCCCCTGCGGTACGAGGAGGAGTCGGCGCACGCGCTCGCGGCCCGCTGGCGCGAGCTGGGCCTCGACGGGGTCTTCGCCTACAACGACGAGTACGCGATGCTCCTGATGCGGGCGCTCCAGGACGCGGGTGTCGCCGTGCCGGCGGAGACCGCCGTCGTCGGCGCCGACGACCTGCTCCTCGGCCGGCTCCTGCGGCCCCGGCTCAGCACCGTACAGATCGACATGGTCCTCGGCCGCGAGCTGGCGGAGCTGGTCGACCGGGCCGTGCGGGAACCGGAGACCCCGCCCCGCAGCCGTGAGCTGCTCGCCTCGCGGGTCGTCCGGCGGGAGTCCAGCTGAACGCTTAGCGTCGGGTGCATGAGCACAGTTCCGAAGCGTTTCGAGATCCTGCTGGTCCCCTCGCACGTCCTGGACCGGGGCGACGCCTCCGTGACGGACAGCGCTGTCCGTTCGGCGGTCGTCGAGGCCACCGGGCGGCAGGGCGAGTCGGGCTACCCGATCTACGAGGGGCACGGTCTCCGGGCCGACATCGACCCGGAGACGCGGACGGTCGAGGCACTGCTCGTCGACGGGCGCGAGCTCGACTACGGCCTGACGGCCCTGGTCCGGCCGGCGGCCCGCGCCTGACCCGGGGCCGGCCTGACCCGGGGCCGGCCTGAGCGGGGGTCGGCCTGAGCGGGGGTCGGCCTGACCCGTGGCCGGCCCGAGCGGGGGTCGGCCTGACCCGGGGCCGGCCCGAGCGGGGGTCGGCCTGACCCGGGGCCGCCCCGCCGCCCTCCCCTTCCCTCCCCGTGCCCGCCCCTTTGCCCCGCTCCGCGCCCGCCCCTCCGCCCCTCCCCGCACCCGCCCCTCCGTCCCGCTCCGCGCCCCTCCCCGTCCCGTGGCCCGAAGGGGCCCGTTGACACGGCGGGCACCGGGACGGAGACTCTGCGCGCGCACCCGAGCCCGGCCCCCGGGGCCGCGCGCTCGGGCGAAAGCCTTTTCACCGGGCGGACAGAGTCGTTCCGAAGGTCACGTGGGAGAGAACCGATGAGCATCCGCGACGTCTACATCGTCGACGCCGTCCGCACCCCGATCGGGAAGTTCGGGGGCGCCCTCGCCCCGGTCCGCCCCGACGACCTCGCGGCGCACGTCGTCCGGGCCCTCGTGGACCGCTCGCCCGCGCTCGACCCGGCGCGCGTCGACGACGTCTACTTCGGCGACGCCAACGGCGCGGGCGAGGACAACCGCGACGTGGCGCGGATGGCCGTCCTGCTCGCCGGGCTGCCCGTCTCGGTCCCCGGCGTCACCGTCAACCGCCTCTGCGGCTCCGGCCTCGAAGCGGTGATCCAGGCGGCCCGCGCCGTCGCCCTCGGCGACGCCTCCGTGGCCATCGCCGGCGGCGTCGAGTCGATGTCCCGCGCCCCCTGGGTCCTGCAGA
Source organism: Streptomyces sp. NPDC002057 (assembly GCF_040296665.1). Classification (NCBI taxonomy): domain Bacteria; kingdom Bacillati; phylum Actinomycetota; class Actinomycetes; order Kitasatosporales; family Streptomycetaceae; genus Streptomyces; species Streptomyces sp. NPDC002057. Next base: position 6,932 of record NZ_JBEOXR010000059.1, on the reverse strand, counting down.
AGCCCGAGCGGGCCTTCCCGGCCGGTCACCAGCAGCTCCACTCGACGACCCTCGGCTGGCGCATGACCAACCCGCGCATGCCCGCCGAGTGGACGGTCGCGCTCGGCGAGGGCGCGGAGCTGATCGCCGACAAGCACGCTCTCACCCGGGAGCAGCAGGACGCCTTCGCCCTCGCCAGTCACCGCAAGGCCGCGGAGGCCTGGGCGAAGGGGCTGTACGACGACGAGGTCGTGCCCTACCCGGGCGTGGAGCTCGGCCGCGACGAGTGCATCCGCGACTCCACCTCCATGGAGGCCCTCGCCAAGCTGAAGCCCTCCTTCCGCACCGAGGGCGGCACCGTGACGGCCGGCAACTCCTCGCCGCTCAACGACGGTGCCGCGGCCCTGCTCCTCGTCGACGAGGAAGGGCTGCGCGAGACCGGCCGGGAGCCGCTCGCCCGGATCCGCGCCTCCGCCGTGACCGGCATCGAGCCCCAGCTCTTCGGCCTCGGCCCGGTCGAGGCGGTCCGGCGCGCGCTGGAGAAGGCCGGACGCTCCTTCGTCGACCTGCGGACGTTCGAGCTCAACGAGGCCTTCGCCGCGCAGTCGCTCGGCTGCCTCGCGGAATGGCCGGAACTCGACCCCGAGATCGTGAACCCGCGCGGCGGAGCGGTCGCCATCGGCCACCCGCTCGGAGCCTCGGGCGCCCGGCTCGCCGGGTCGGTGGCGCACCAGCTGGCGGCCGCGGGCTCGGGCACGGGCCTCGCCGCCCTCTGCATCGGCGTCGGCCAGGGCATCGCGCTGGTCCTGGAACGCTGAGCCGACCGTCCGCCGCCGGACCGCCACGTCGCCGGCTCACCACACCGCCGCCGAGTCCGTCCCGGACATGACGCGAGGGGGGTACGGGAGAGACTCCCGTACCCCCCTCGCGGACGGTCACTGCCCCGGGGACTCCTTGGAGTCCTCGATGGACTTGCGGACCTCGTCCATGTCGAGCTTGCGCGCCTGGCCGATGACGTCCTCCAGGGCGGTCTCCGGCAGCGCGCCGGGCTGCGCGAACACGGCCACGTTGTCGCGGACGATCATCAGCGTCGGGATCGAGCGGATCTCGAACGCCGCCGCCAGCTCCTGCTGCGCCTCGGTGTCCACCTTGGCGAAGACCAGGTCCTGGTGACGCTCCGAGGCGGCCTCGTAGACCGGGCCGAACTGACGGCAGGGACCGCACCAGGAAGCCCAGAAGTCGATCAGGACGAACTCGTTGCCGCTGACGACCTCGTCGAAGTTGTCCTTGGTGAGCTCTACGGTGCTCATGCTTTCCTGCCTTTCGGGGTCTCCTGGCGGTGTCCTCACGGTCCCCTGGGGACTCGCCCGGCACAACGGCGTATCGAGCCGCGCTATTCCGCGCCGCTGCCGCCAGACTGGGACCCATGACACGAACGGTGGAAGACGGGCGCGAGCACGAGTACGACGTGGTGGTCCTGGGCGCGGGTCCGGTGGGCGAGAACGTCGTCGACCGGGTGCGGGCCGCCGGCCTCAGCGCCGCGATCGTCGAGAGCGAGCTGATCGGCGGCGAGTGCTCGTACTGGGCCTGCATGCCCAGCAAGGCGCTCCTGCGCCCCGTGCTCGCCCGCTCCGACGCCCGGAAGGTCGCGGGCCTGCGCGAGTCGGTCTACGGACCGCTCGACGCCCTGGAGGTCTTCGCCCACCGGGACGAGGTCGTCGGTGACTGGCAGGACGACGGCCAGGTGGACTGGCTGGACTCGATCGGCGTACGGGTCTTCCGGGGCCACGGCCGCCTCCTCGGGGAGCGCCGGGTCGAGGTCACGGGCCCCGAGGGCGAGCGCCATGTCCTCACCGCCCGGCACGCGGTGGCCGTCTGCACCGGCAGCCGCGCCGTCCTCCCCGACCTGCCCGGCCTGGCCGGGGCGCGGCCCTGGACCAGCCGTGAGGCGACCAGCTCCGACCGGGTGCCCGGGCGGCTGGTCGTGGTCGGCGGGGGAGTGGTGGGCGTGGAGATGGCGACCGCCTGGCACGCCCTCGGCTCGAAGGTCACGATGCTCGTACGGGGCGGGGGCCTGCTGCCCCGGATGGAACCCTTCGTCGGTGAGCACGTGGCCGAGGGCCTCACCGCGCGCGGCGCGGAGATCCGTACCGGCGTCTCCGTCAGCGCGGTGGTGCGCGACGGGGGTACGGGGCCGGTCACCGTGGTCCTGGAGGGCGGCGACCACGTCGAGGGCGACCAGGTGCTCTTCGCGACCGGCCGGGCCCCGCGCACCGAGGACATCGGCCTGGAGAAGGTCGGTCTGAAGCCGGGCTCGTGGCTCGACGTCGACGACAGCCTGCGGGTGACCGGAAGCGACTGGCTCTACGCCGTCGGGGACGTCAACCACCGCGCGCTCCTGACCCACCAGGGCAAGTACCAGGCCCGGATCGCCGGCGCCGCGATCGCCGCCCGGGCCCGGGCCGCCGAGCCGCTGGACGAGGGGAGTTGGGGCGCGCACGCGGCCACCGCCGACCACGCGGCCGTACCGCAGGTGGTGTTCAGCGACCCCGAGGCGGCCGCCGTCGGTCTGTCGCTCGCCGAGGCGGAGCGGGCCGGGTACCGGGCCCGGGCCGTGGACCTCGACATGCGCCAGGTCGCCGGGGCCGGACTCTACGCCCAGGGCTACCGGGGGCACGCCCGGATGGTCGTCGACCTCGACCGCGAGGTCGTCCTCGGCGCCACCTTCGTCGGCCCGGGCATCGGCGAGTTGGTCCACTCGGCGACGGTCGCCGTCGTCGGCGAGGTCCCGATCGCCCGCCTGTGGCACGCCGTCCCGTCGTACCCGACGCTGAGCGAGGCGTGGCTCCGCCTGCTGGAGGCGTACCGGGGCTGACCCGCGCCCGGCGGGCCGGGCCCCCGTCAGTCGGCGGGCCCGCCTCCCGTCAGTCGGCGGTTACGGCCGGGGTGTCGTCGGTCCCGGGGCCGTACGGCGTGATGAGTGCCCGGGTCGCCGAGCGTGCCACCTCCAGGGCCGGCCGGGTGTCACGGCCGGAGTGCTGGCCCAGGACGACCCGGGTGCTCAACCCGTCGAGCAGGGCGAGGAGTTCGGAGGCGCGGGCGGCGGCGTCGAGGGGGGCGAAGCGCCGCCGCGCGACCCCCGCCGCGAGCAGCGTCTCCAGGTCGTCCTGCCAGCCCCGGTCCAGCTCCTCCTGCGCCTCGCCGAGGGCGCTGTTGCCGGGAGTGCGGGCCCACAGCTCGATCCACAGGGTCCAGCGCGGATCCCGCGGGCCGCGCGGCAGATAGAGCCGGACGAACCCGTCGAGCTTGCGCTCGGCCGTGACCCGCCGTGACAGGAGCGCGCGGCGCTCCTCTGTGAGCGCCGCCTCGCTCCAGCGGAGGGCGGCGAGCAGCAGCAGGTCCTTGCTGCCGAAGTAGTACAGGATGTGGCCGCCGCTCGTGCCGAGCCGCTCGGCGAGCGCCGACATGGTGAGGGAGGCGAGGCCGTCCTCGGCGATCGCCGCCATGGCCTCTTCGAGCATCCGCTCCTGGGTGACGTGCCCGTCCCGTCGTCGTGCCGCCCCCGCCGTCGCCGCTGCCACCGTCACACTCCCCGTCCTGCCGTTTCCGCGAACCGATCGCCAGGTCGACCTTAATCGCAACCTCCGTAGGTCTTGACGTGGCCTGAACCCATCGCACATCTTGAATGGCATTCAAAGAGTTAGAACGGCGTTCAAGACAGGAGTGCGGTGTGCTCGGACACGAGACGGCGCCCGTGACCACGGGACCCACAGGGACCACGGGCCGGGACGAGGTGTTCCAGGTCGAGGAGCACGGGATCGACCCCATCCCCGACGCCGAACGGCACGGCGGCGCGAAAGACGTCTTCTGGCTCTGGTTCGGGTCGAACCTCACCTTCACCTACGTCATCAACGGCTCCCTCGCCGTCGCCTTCGGGCTCTCCTTCTGGCAGGCCATCGCCGTCGTCGTGATCAGCGGGCTCTCCTTCCTCGCCATCGGCGCGGCCGGACTCAGCGGTGTGCGCACCGGCACCGCCACCCTCGTCATCTCCCGCGCCGCCTTCGGCCCGCGCGGCAACTGGCCCGCCGGCCTGCTGAACTGGATCGTCAGCATCGGCTACACCATCGTGAACACCGTGGTGGGCACCCTCGCCCTCGAAACCTTCTTCGCCGACCTCGGCTGGAGCGGCGGATCGGCCGCCCGGGCCCTGGCCCTCGGCGTCACCCTCGCGCTGACCTTCGCCGTCGCCCTCTGGGGCCACGCCACCGTCCAGTTCGCCGAACGCTGGATGGCGTACGTCCTCGCCGCCGGCTTCGGCGTCCTGCTCGTCCTCGTGCTGCCCGGCGCCGACACCTCCGCCCCCTCCGCCGCGCCCGGCGCCTCGGGGTGGAGCCTCGCCTTCGTCGTGATGCTCGCGGGCCCCTTCTCGTACCTCCCGATGCCCGCCGACTACACCCGCTATCTGCCGCGTACGACCACCCTCAAGGCCGTGACCTGGAGCGGAGCCCTCGGTGGCTTCGTCTCCTCCGTCGCCCTGGGCGTCGCGGGAGTGGCCGCCGCGACCCAGGTCGACATGACCGACGCCGTCGCCGGCACCGAGAGCCTGCTCCCCGGCTGGTTCCAGCCCCTCTTCCTCGCCCTGGTCCTCGGCGGGTCCGTCACCAACTCGATCATCACGCTCTACTCGTCGAGCCTGAACCTCCAGGTCCTCGGCATCCCCTGGAGCCGGGCCCGCGCCATCGTCATCAGCGCCGCCGTCACAGCCCTCGGCTCCCTCGGCGCCCTCTTCCTCACCGACTTCACCACCTCGCTCCTCTCCTTCCTCTCCCTCCTGATCATCGTCTTCGCCCCCTGGGGCGGGGTCTTCCTCGCCGACATGGTGCTCCGCCGCTGCACGTACGACTCCGCCGGACTGCACACGCCCGCCGGCGGCGCCTACTGGTACCGCTCCGGCTGGCACCCGGCCGGTGTGACCGCGCTCCTCGCGGGCCTCCTCTTCTCCGCGCTCACCTGCGACTCGGAGCTGTGGACCGGCCCGCTCGTCGCCCTCCTCGGCGGCGCGGACCTCACCCTGCTCGGCGCGGCGGTCTCGGCCCTGGTGTACGTGCTCCTCGCACGCCGCACCGTGGCGCCGGTGCGCGCCTGAGACCCACCCGAACCCTCCTCGCACACCCCTCGCAGTACGTACGTCATGGAGTCACCCCGCATGAACGGCACCACCCCTTCCCCCGCCCCCGCCGACCTCCTCCTCACCGGCGCCCGGATCCACACCGTCGACCCCGCGCTGCCCGAGGCCCAGGCCCTCGCCGTCCGCGCGGGCCGGATCGTCTGGATCGGCTCCGACGCCGACGCGGCGGCCTGGACCGGGCCCGGCACCCGGGTGCTCGACGCCGCCGGCCGGCTCGTCCTCCCCGGCTTCGTCGACGCCCACAACCACGTCCGCCTCGGCTCCGACGACGCCTGCGTCCAGCTCGCCGGGGCCCGCACCCTCGACGAGATCCACGACCGCGTCCGCGCCTGGCACACCGCCCACCCGGACGCCGAGTGGATCGAGGCCGAGGCCTTCGACTACTCCGCCGTCCCCGGCGGACGGATGCCCACCGCCGCCGACCTCGACCCGGCCACCGGCGACACCCCCGCCCTCGTCCTCAGCTACGACGTCCACACCGCCTGGCTCAACACCGCCGCCCTCCGCCGGCTCGGCGTCGACCGCGACCACACCGACCTCCCCTTCGGACGGGCCGTCACCGACCCCACGACCGGTGAGCCCACCGGGTTCGTCAAGGACTTCGCCATCAAGGGGCTCTCCCGCGAGGGCCACCGCGCCCTGCGCGAACTCGGCCTCCCCTGGGCCTCGCCCGACCGGCAGTACGGCAGGCTCGCCAAGAGCCTCGACGACGCCATCGGCTTCGGCATCACGACCGTCGTCGAACCCCAGAACTCCCTCGACGACCTCGCCCTCTTCCAGCGCGCCCGGGGCGAGGGGCGGCTCCGCTCCCGGATCGTCGCCGCGCTCTTCCACCCGCGCGGCACCACCGACGCCGACCTGGACGAGTTCCGGGCCGCCGCGGAGGAGTTCTCCGACGACCGGCTGCGGGTCGGCCCGCTCAAGCTGTACATCGACGACGTCGTGGAACCCCGTACCGCCGCCCTCCTGGAACCGTACGCGGGCTGCTCCCACCACCGCGGCGACACCTTCTACCCGCCCGAGGAGTTCGCCGACCTGCTCACCCACCTCGACGCGCGCGGCTTCCAGTGCTTCGTCCACGCCACCGGCGACCGGGGCATCCGGACCGTTCTCGACGCCGTCGAGCGGGCCCGCTCCGTGAACGGGCCGCGCGACGCCCGCCACCAGGTCGTCCACGTCGAGTGCCTCGACCCGGCCGACACCCCGCGCTTCGCCGCCCTCGGCGTCGTCGCCTGCATGCAGCCCCGGCACGCCGCCCCGGACATCGCGGGACCCGGCCAGGACTGGGCCGAGAACGTCGGCCCCGACCGCTGGCACAAGGCCTGGCCGCTGCGCAGCCTGCACGCCGCCGGGGCGGTCCTCGCCCTCTCCAGCGACTGGAACGTCGCCGAGATGGACCCCATGGTGGGCATCCACGCCGCCGTCACCCGCCGCCCGCCCGGCGGCGGCGAGGCGTGGACGGCGGGGGAGACGATCGACGTCGCCACCGCGGTCGAGGGCTACACGATGGGCTCGGCGTACGCCAACTTCCTGGAGCACGAGCGGGGCTCGCTGACGGTGGGCAAGCTGGCCGACTTCGTCGTCCTCTCCCGCGACATCCTGCGCGTCGCCCCCGAGGAGATCCCGGGCACGGTGGCCGAGACGGTCGTGGTGGGCGGCGAGGTGGTGGTCGAGCGCTGAACCCGGGCGAAGCCCCCGGCGGCCCACCGCGGTGGGGCGCCGGGGGCGGGGCGGTCAGAGCCGGTCGAGGACCTCGCGCAGGGCG
>NZ_JBEOXR010000058.1:0-58416 GCF_040296665.1 Streptomyces sp. NPDC002057 | reverse complement strand
TCGGGGGCGGTTCGGCACGGCTTGCGAGGGCGGGTTCCGGACGGGGCCTCAGTTGTGGTGCCTGGTCAGGCTGTGGACGAGGACGATCGCGGCGAAACCGCCGCCGAGGAGCAGCGCGGCACCGGTCAGGACGGCACCCAGGACCCGGGGACGGGCGCGGAGCTTCCGCTTGACGTGGCTGGACATGGGCTCTCCCGAGGAAGTGGAAGGGACGAACACGGTCTGAAGGGCGCCTTCAACCCACCAGACGTGCGTCACCCCCCGAGGTTGCGACCGGGGCCGGGAAACTTTCCGCCGGCTCCTCACCCGCCCGGCGGGCCGGTCGTGGACACCGCGCGGGGCCCGCCCGGCGGGCCGGTCGTGGACACCGCCTAGGCTCCGGAGCGGCCGGGTGGTCCGGCCGGACGGCGCTGTGTGCGGGGGACCGGGTGGAGTGGGGAATGGGGCTTGCCGGCCTCGCCGTCGGGCTGCTGATCGCCGTGGTGACCACGCCCGTGGGGGTGTCCGGGGCGGTGTTCCTGCTGCCGGTGCAGCTCAGCGTGTTCGCGGTGCCCAACCCGGCGGTCACCCCCACCAACCTGCTCTACAACGTGGTGGCCGGACCCGGCGCCCTCCTGCGCCACCGGCGCTCCGGAGCGCTGCGGGACCCCCTCGTCCGCCTGATGGTGCTCGGCACCCTGCCGGGTGTCGTCGTCGGCGCGGTGGTCCGGGTCTTCGCCCTCCCCGGCCCGTACGTCTTCCGGCTGCTGGTCGCCGCCCTGATGCTGCCCCTGGGCGTCTGGCTGGTCGCCCGCACGCTGCGCCCCACCCCGAAGGGCGCCCCCCGCCCCGCGCCCGAGCCCCGGACGATCGCCGGGCTCGCCCTGGCCGTGGGGGTCGTGGGCGGGATCTACGGCATCGGCGGCGGCTCGATCCTCGGCCCCGTCCTCGTCGGCCGAGGGCTTCCCGTCGCCCGGGTCGCCCCGGCCGCGCTCGCCTCCACCTTCGCGACCTCCCTGGTCGGCGCCTCCACCTACGCCCTGCTGTCCCTGGCGGAGACCGGCAGCATCGCGCCCGACTGGTTCCTGGGCCTGTCCTGCGGTCTGGGCGGCCTCATCGGCGGCTACCTCGGCGCCCGCCTCCAGCCGCACCTGCCGGAGACCCTCCTCCGTCTCCTCCTCGGCGCCCTGGCGGCCGGGCTCGGCGCGGTGTACGCGGTGGGCGCGCTGCGCTGACCCGCGCGCGGGTGCCGGGGGCCGGCGGCGGAGGCGCGGGGCGGGGAGGCCGGTCCGACGGGACTCGGCGCTTCCGGGCTAGAGCGAGGCCGTCGACGTGTACTGGGCCGCGTACTCCTCCGTGGGCGGGGTCGTGGTGATGACGTCGACGAGTACGCCGTCGGGGGCGACGAGGATGAAGTGCCGCTGGCCGAAGTCCTCCGTGCGGAGCGGGAGGAGCTCGGTGAGGCCGGCCTCGCCGATCAGGCGGCGGTGCTCCGCGTCGACGTCCGCGACCTCGAAGTTGAGCAGCAGGCCGCCCCGGGTGGGGACGCGGTGGCCCTCGGGGAGGGTCGGGTGGGTGTGGTCGAGCAGCGCGAGCTCGTAGTGGGGCGCGTCGGGGCGGTGCAGGCTCACGTACCAGTCGGACTCGAAGGTCGTGGCGAAGCCGAGGTGGCGGGTGTAGAAGTCCCGGGCGGCGGCGATGTCGCCGGTGCAGATCACGGGGTAGAAGCCGGTGAGTTCGCTGGTCATGGCATGACTCCTCGTCGTCGGCGGCGCGGTCCCGTGCGGGTGGGGGTGGCGTCCGCCCGATTTCACATACCGAGGGTATGTGAGCTGTACGGCTAGCATACCTCGGGTATGCGAAACGGGAAGGGCGGTGCGTGACGGTGGCGGACGAACGGGCGGCGGGCGGCCGGGCGGAGCAGCGGGCCGCGACCCGGCGGGCGCTCCTCGCGGAGGGGCGGCGACGGTTCGCCGAGGACGGCTACCACGCGGTGGTCCTCGCGGAGGTGGCCCGGGCCGTGGGAGTCACCAAGGGCGCGGCCTACCACCACTTCGACAGCAAGGCCGGGCTCTTCCGGGCCGTCGTCGCCGAGGTCCAGGGGGAGTTGGGCGAGCGGGTCGCGGCGGCGGCGGAGCGGGAGACCGACCCCTGGGAGCAGCTGCGCGCCGGATGCCGGGCCTTCCTGGCGGCCGGCGCCGACCCCGCCGTACGGCGGATCGTGCTGGTCGACGCGCCGACGGTGCTGGGGTGGGAGGAGTGGCGGGCCCTGGACGAGGCGTCCTCGGCCCGGCACCTGACGGAGGCCCTGGAAGGCCTGATGGGGACGGGAACCATCGCCCCCCAGCCGGTCGAACCGCTGACGCGCCTGCTGTCCGGCGCGATGAACGAGGCCGCGCTGTGGCTGGCGAGGAGCGGTACGCCGGAGGCCCTGGAGCTGACGGTGCGCGCGCTGGACGGACTGCTGGCGGGCATCCGGCGCGCGGGGACCTGAAGGGGAGACGGCGGGGCGTGCGAGCATGCCCCCGTGTGTGAACCGGATGCCGTACGGACCCCCCGCCTCGACCTCGTGCCGCTCGCCGTCGCGCACGCCGACGAGATGGCCGGGATCCTCGCCGACCCGGCCCTGCACTCCTTCATCGGCGGCGCCCCGCTCACCCCGCCCGAACTCCGGTCGCGGTACGAGCGGTTGACCGCCGGCTCGCCCGACCCGGGGACGGTCTGGTGCAACTGGGTCGTACGGCTCCGGGCCGAGGACCGGCTCGCCGGCACCGTCCAGGCGACGGTCACCGACGGCGGCCGGGTGGCGGAGGTCGCCTGGGTGATCGGCACGGAGTGGCAGGGGCGCGGGCTGGCACGTGAGGCGGCCGGGGCCTTGGTCGCCCTGCTGGCCGAGCGAGGCGTACGGACGGTCGTGGCCCACGTCCACCCCGCCCACACGGCCTCACGGTCGGTGGCCCGCGCGGCCGGGCTCACCCCCACGGACCGGGTGCGGGACGGCGAGATCCGCTGGGAGGGGACGCTCCCCGGCCGGTGAGACGGGCCCGGCCCCGTCCCGGCGGCTCCGGGCGCCGAGCCAGGCGCACAGGATCAGGGCCACAGCCCCCGCCGCGCCGGCCGCGAGCCCCGCCCGGAGGCCCGGTGGGGTGAAGGCGCAGGAGATCTCGGTCCGGCCGTCCTCGACCGGGACCGCGAGCAGGCCGCCGTACGACTCCGGATCCGCCCCCGGATCCGCCGTGTTCGCGCACCGCCAGCCCGCGATCCCCGGGGCCGCCACCACCGCCGTGCCCCGGGTGCCGGGCGGGAGCGTGGCCGTCAGGCCCGTGGACGTGACCTCGATCGACGTGGCCGCGCGGGCGCGGAGGGCCGTCACCGCCGCCCGGAGGCGCTCCCGGTCCAGGCAGGCCACCTCGCCGGAACCGGAGCCGGTGCCGGAGCCGGAGCCGAAGCCAGGGCCGGTGCCGGTCCCGGTGCCCGGCCCGGCGGCCGACCCGGAGCCGGACCCCGGCGCGCCCTCCGGCAGCCGGACCCTCGCCCCCGGCTCCGACTGCACGCCCAGCGACACCATCGCCGCCCGCCGCTTCGGCTGCCCGCCCAGGAGGTGGGTCTCGTGCGGGCCCAGACGGGCCGTGCCCGTCGCGTCCGGGGCCCAGAGGAAGACCTCCGTACCGACGCGGCACGCCCCGTCCGCCCCGGGAGCCTCGTACACCCGCGCGCCGAGGAGGAGTTCCTGGTTGCGGAAGGGGGACGGGCCGTACACCGGGGCCGTGCCCGGCGGGCGCACCGTCACGAGCGGCAGCGACTCCGCGCGGACCACCCGGCCGTCCCGCCACCGCGCCCCCACCCCGAACAGCGCGTCCGTCACCGGGTTGTCCAGGCTCAGCAGGTTCCGGCCCCGCGAGGTCCAGCCGCCGCCGAGCGCGGTCAGCGTCCGCGTCAGGACCGCCGGGGTGTGGCTGCTGTAGTAGGCGGCGCCCTGACCGCCGAGGAGCAGCGGATCGTTGCCCGCGACCCGGGGCAGACCGGGGTCCGTGCGGTACTCCGGCCAGCCGTCGGCCGCCGCGAGCGCCGCCGCCCGCCGCTCCTGCTCCGCGCCCCACGGCGGGTAGTCGTCGAGCCGGACGAGCCGCTCCCGGTCCGCGTACGCCGTCGTCGCCGCCGCCTGGCCGAGGAGGGTGCCGCCGACCAGGAGCGCGGCGAGCACCCCGTACCGCCCCCGCCGGGGCAGGAGCAGCGCGCCCGTCACCGCCGCCAGGCCCGCGCCCGTGAGGAGCAGCGCCCAGGGGGTGAGGAAGGGGCTCGCGAGGGCCCCGGCCGTCAGCGCCAGGACGACCGCCGTTCCGCCGAGCAGCGCCCCGCGGCCCGGGGGGCCGTGGGCGAAGCCGGTCCAGGCGGCCAGGACGAGGACGCCGGAGAGGACGAAGGTCTGCCGGTACGGGCTGCCGTTCGGCGTCGCGAACGCGTGCCACAGCAGGTGCGTCGGCCCCCACTGCATCGAGGCCGCGACCGCCACGCAGAGGCCCGCCCACAGCCACCGCTCCCGTCCGGGGACGTCCCGGCGGAAGAGCAGCGCGCCCACGAGCAGTGGCACCGCCGTGCAGACGAAGGCCGCCGGGGTAGCGAAGCTGTACGTCACCGGGAGCAGCCGGGCCAGGACGTCCGTGGCGGGCGCCGGGTCGAACTCCCTGACCAGGCCCGGGTGGGCGTGGCGCGAGCCGAGGTAGACGGGGACGAGGACCGGGGCCGCGAGGGCGATCCCGACGCCGGTGGTCACGGCCGCCCGCAGCACCGCGCGCGGGCGCGGGGAGTCCGTCACCGCCAGCCGGACGAGGAGGACGAGGGCCGCGCCCAGGGTCGCCATGTACGCCGTGTAGAAGTTGGCGACCCAGCAGACCGCCACCGCCAGCGGCCCGAGGAGCGGGCGCCGGCCCTCCCGTACCCACTCGCCCACCAGGCAGAGCAGCGGGAAGGCGATCAGGCCGTCCAGCCACATCGGGTTGTACGTGCCCTCCGCGAGCGACCAGCCGCAGAGCGCGTACGAGGCGCCCAGGACCGAGGCCCACCACCAGGCGCCGGGACCGAGGCGGCGCAGCAGGAAGGTCATGGCCGCCGCCGCGACCGCCGTCTTCAGGACGGTGATCGCGTACACGGCGTACTCGATGTCCCCGCGCGGGAAGAGGGCGACCAGCGGGGCGAAGGGGCTCGACAGGTAGGTGCCGTAGTCGGGGAGGAAGCCGGTGCCCCAGCCCGCCCGCCAGTCGAGGAGGAGACCGCCGTCGGCCCGGCCGCGCAGCAGGTCCCACAGGTGCGCGTGGAACGGCACGAACTGGTTCGCGAGGTCGTTGACGGCCCGGTGGCGCGGCCCGAAGGGGAAGACCCGGGCGACGGCGTCCCCGCCGCAGACGGCGACCGCGGTGAGGAGGGCGGCGAGGAGGGGGGAGCGGTGTGCGTTCTGCATGACGGGTCGAATATGCCGCGCCCGGGAGGGGAAATGCGGGCCCGGCGACCCCGTTCACACAATGGTCGTCTCAAGGCCATCCGGGTGGACCGGCCGGGTCACCGCGCTCCGTTGTCGTGGACGGCGTGCTGCTCTCGATCGTCGTCCCGTGCTTCAACGAGGAGGACGTCCTCGCCCGTTTCCACGACCACGTGACCGAAGAACTGGCCAAGCTGGACGGCGAGTTCGAGATCGTCTACGTGGACGACGGAAGCCGGGACGGGACGCTCCCGCTCCTCCAGGAGCTCGCCGCGCGCGACTCCCGCCACGTCCGTTACGTCTCCTTCAGCCGCAACTTCGGCAAGGAGGCGGCGATGCTGGCCGGCCTCCGCAACGCCGCCGGCGACGCCGTCGTGATCATGGACGCCGACCTCCAGCATCCGCCCGAGCTGGTGCACCGCATGGTCGCGCTGCACGCCGAGGGGTACGACCAGGTCGTCGCCCGCCGGACCCGCGAGGGCGACCGCGTCACCCGGACCCTCACCGCCCGCCTCTACTACCGGGCGATCAACCGGTTCGTGGACGTCGAGCTCGTCGACGGCGTCGGGGACTTCCGCCTCCTCTCCCGCCGTACCGTCGACGCGGTCCTCGGCCTCGGCGAGTACAACCGTTTCTCCAAGGGCCTCTTCTCCTGGGTCGGCTTCCGCACCACGACGTTCTCCTACGAGAACGCCGTCCGCGAGCAGGGCCGCTCCAAGTGGACCTTCGGCAAGCTCCTCAACTACGGCCTCGACGGACTCCTCTCCTTCAACAACAAGCCGCTGCGGGCCGCCGTCCACCTCGGCTTCCTCCTCGTCCTCGTCGCCCTCGGCTACGCGGCCTGGATCGTCGGCGACGCCCTGGTCAACGGCGTCGACACCCCCGGATACGTCACCCTCCTCGTCGCCGTCACCGCCCTCGCCGGCGTGCAGATGGTGATGGTCGGACTGATCGGCGAGTACGTCGGGCGCATCTACTACGAGGTCAAGCGGCGCCCCCACTACCTGGTGAAGGAGACCCACGAGGGGACGTACGAGGGGACACGCGGAGGGACGCGCGCGGAGATGCGCGAGGGGCTGGAGAGGCCCGAGACAGGCGTGCTGCGGGCCGACACCCGGCGTGCGGGTGAGTCGTTGTGGGAAACAGTCGCACCGAAGTAGTGGCTCCGGCCCCGGCGACTCCCTACCATCGATCACCGCAAGGTCGTTCAACTGACGCACGACCAGCCCGGGAGGCTCCTTTGCACCGCCGCACTGCGCTCACCGTCTCCGCCGCGCTCCTCGCCGCGGCCCCGCTGCTCACCGCCTGCGGCAGTGACGCCCACCCAGGAGCGGCGGCCGTCGTCGGCGGCGAACGGATCGACGTCTCCAGCCTGCAGGCACAGGTCGAGGACGTCCGCGCCGCACAGGGGCGCTCCCCGCAGGCCGCCCAGCTCGTCCAGGCCACCGGCGACCTCCCCCGTCGCAAGCTCAACGTCATGATCTTCGACCGGGTCGTCGACAAGGTCGCCGCGGAGAACGGCGTCACCGTCTCCCGCGCCGAGCTCCAGCAGACCAGGACCGCCTTCGTCCGCGAGAGCGGCGGCGAGGACCGGCTCGCCACCGCCCTCCTCCAGGAGCAGGGCGTGGCCCCCGGCCAGATCGACGACGTCGTCCGCCGCAACGTCCTCATGAACAAGATCGCCGAGAAGCTGGGCGTCACGGACACCCCCGAGGGCCAGAAGAAGCTGACCGAGGTCTTCTCCGCCGCCTCCAAGGACCTCGCCATCGACGTGAACCCCCGCTACGGCTCCTGGGACGACGCCCAGGTCCGGCTCGGCGACACCACCGCGCCCTGGCTGCGGCAGATCACCCGGGACCCCGCCGCCGTCCCGGCCGGTGCCTGACGCGAGGTAGGTTCGAGGGGTGACATCTGAGAGCCCCGGCCGCATCGTCCTGCTCACCGCCAGCCACCGCGTGGCGCCCGGACTGCTGTCCTGGCCCGCCTGGCAGGCGCTGCACGGCGCGGACCGGGTGCTCTGCCCCGACGAGCACCACCCCCAACTGCCGTACCTGACCGAGGCCGGGGTCGCCGTCGAGCACCTCCGGCCCACCGCGGAGGAGCTCGTCGAGGCCTGCGCCGGGGGCCGGACCGTCCTGCTGCTCCCCTCCGGCGAGGGCGACCGCGCGCTGACCGACGGCCTCGCGCGGCTCGCCGGCTCGGGCCGCCTCACGATGCCCGACCTGGAGCTGCTGCCCGGCTCGTACGACCTGCCCGGCGCCCGGCTCCTCGACCTCGTGCAGATCATGGACCGCATCCGGCGCGAGTGCCCGTGGTCCTCGCGGCAGACCCACCGGGCGCTCGTGAAGTACGGCGTCGAGGAGGCGTACGAACTCGTCGAGGCGATCGAGGACGGTGACCGGGACGCGCTCCGCGAGGAGCTCGGTGACGTCCTGCTGCAGGTCGTCTTCCACGCCCGGATCGCCGAGGAGGACCCGGAGGAGCCGTTCTCCGTGGACGACGTCGCGGGGGCCCTCGTCGAGAAGCTGATCCACCGCCACCCGCACGTCTTCGGGGACGCGACCGCCGAGACGCCCGAAGAGGTCAAGGCGCACTGGTCGCGGACGAAGGCGATCGAGAAGCAGCGGGAGTCCGTCACCGACGGCGTGCCGCTCGGACAGCCGGGTCTCGCGCTCGCCGCGAAGCTGGGCGGCCGGGTCCGTGCGGAGGGGCTCGCCGTGCCCCTGCCGGCCGGTGAGGGCATCGGGTACGAGCTGCTCGGCCTCGCCGTGCGGGCGGAGGCGGAGGGTGTGGACCCGGAGGCGGCGCTGCGCGCGGCGGCCCGGACGTACCGGGACGCGATCCGCTCGGCGGAGGGCGTGAAGGTCTGACGGGGGGCGTGGTCACCGCTCGCGCGGTGCGCGGGCCCCGGGGTTGTGCCAGAGCGGGGCGGGCGGGCCCAGGAGGCGTTCGGCCGCGGTGTTCGGGCGGACGGTGAACCGGCCCACGGGCTGCAGGGTGTCGTGGAGGATCCGGTCCGGATCGGTGCCGAGCTCCACCAGCGCCTCGGTGACCTCCGTCAGGAAGCCGGGCGGCCCGGCGAGGTAGACGTCGTGCGAGGCCCAGTGGACACAGGCCCGCAGCGCCTGGAGGAGCCGCTCGGTCGCCTGGTCCCTGCGGTGCCCGGGCGCGGACGTGATGTAGGTGACGCTCAGGCCCGGGATCCGTTTCCGCAGCTCCTCGGCGTCCCGCCGCCCGTACAGGTACTCCTTCGCGCGCGCCACGACGAACAGCCGGCCCGTCAGCTCCGGCTCGGTCTCCGCCGCCTCCGCGAGGAGGGCCCGCACCGGCGCCCATCCGGTGCCCGCGCATATATAGGTGCGGAGTCCGCCCGGCTCCGTGCGCGCGGTGAGGGCGCCGCCGGGGGCGCTGAGCCGCAGGGTCTCGCCGGGTCCCGTCTCCTCGACGAGCGCCGTGCTCATCGCCCCGCCCCGGATCCGGCTCACGTGCAGCTCGACCGTGCCGTCCGGGCGGGGCGCGTCGGCGAGGGAGTAGGTGCGCCAGACGCGGGGGACGCGCAGCGAGCTGACGCTGACGTACTGGCCGGGGAGGAAGGGGAAGGGCTGCCGGGGCCGCAGGGTGAGGACGGCCAGGTCCTCGCCGAACCTCTCGTGGCGGACGACGTCCGCGTCCCACCAGGCCGGCTCCCCGGCCCCGGAGGCCTCCTCGGCGCCCGCCAGCATCAGATCGGTGACGTGCCCGTACGCCTCGGTCCAGGCCTTCTCCGCCTCCAGGTTCCAGGCGGAGCCGGAGGCGTACGCGAAGGCGGCGATCAGGCTCGCCCCCACGGCCGCGTAGAGCGCGGGGGAGGCGAGGAACTTGCGGTGGTCGCGGCCCAGCTGCCCCAGGTAGACGGCGAGCCCCGGATCCTCCAGATGGGTCACCACGTGCGTGAGCGCGGCGAAGAGCCGGTCCCGCTGGGGCCGCATGTCCTCGGGGAACAGCTCGCGCACGGCCGGGTTGTGCCAGAAGAGATGCGAGTAGAAGAAGGTGACGGCGTGTTCGGCCCGCCTCTCGACGACCGCGAACGTGCTTCTGAGCATCTGAGGATCCACCGGCAAGAATCTAGGGCACCACCCCCCTCCGTGATCACAGGATCTCCACACACCTCACCTTCGAAGTGGTCTCCGGGCCGCCCTGTACGGTCGGGGGGTGAGCACAGCCCCCGGCACCGGCCCCGCCCCGGACCCCTCCCCTTCGCCCGCTCCCACCCTCTTCACCTGGGAGTTCGCCACCGATCCGTACCCCGCGTACGCGTGGCTGCGGGAGCACGCGCCGGTGCACCGGACGACGCTGCCGAGCGGGGTCGAGGCCTGGCTCGTGACCCGGTACGCGGACGCCCGGCAGGCCCTCGCCGACCAACGGCTCTCCAAGAACCCGGCGCACCACGACGAGTCCCCGCACGCCAGGGGCAAGACGGGCATTCCGGGCGAGCGCAAGGCCGAGCTGATGACCCATCTGCTCAACATCGACCCGCCCGACCACACCCGCCTGCGGCGGCTCGTGTCGAAGGCCTTCACCCCGCGCCGGGTCGCCGAGTTCACCCCGCGCGTGCAGGAGCTCACCGACCGGCTCATCGACGCGTTCGTGGAGAAGGGGAGCGCCGACCTCATCCACGAGTTCGCCTTCCCGCTGCCCATCTACGCCATCTGCGACCTGCTCGGCGTCCCCGAGGAGGACCAGGACGACTTCCGCGACTGGGCCGGGATGATGATCCGGCACGGCGGGGGGCCGCGCGGCGGGGTCGCCCGGTCGGTCAAGAAGATGCGCGGCTACCTCGCCGAGCTGATCCACCGCAAGCGCGAGGAACCCGGGGACGACCTCATCTCGGGGCTCATCAAGGCCTCCGACCACGGTGAGCACCTCACCGAGAACGAGGCCGCCGCCATGGCCTTCATCCTGCTCTTCGCGGGCTTCGAGACGACCGTCAACCTCATCGGCAACGGCATGTACCAGCTGCTCCGCCACCCCGGCCAGCGCGAGCTGCTGCAGGGCTCGATCGCGGCGGGGGAGACCGGGCTCCTGGAGACCGGGATCGAGGAGCTGCTGCGGTACGACGGGCCCGTGGAGATGGCCACCTGGCGGTACGCCACGCAGTCGTTGACCGTCGGCGGGCAGGAGATCCCGGCGGGGGACCCGGTGCTCGTGGTGCTCGCCGCCGCCGACCGGGACCCGGAGCGGTTCGACGGGCCGGACACCCTCGACCTCGCGCGGCGCGACAACCAGCACCTCGGGTACGGGCACGGCATCCACTACTGCCTGGGCGCACCGCTCGCCCGCCTGGAGGGACAGACCGCGCTCGCCACCCTGCTGACTCGCCTCCCGGACCTGCGACTTGCCGCCGATCCGGCCGAACTGCGCTGGCGCGGCGGGCTCATCATGCGGGGATTGCGCACGCTTCCGGTGGAGTTCTCCCCTTCCGTACGGGTCCACTGAACTGACGTGGCGTCAGAAATGTGATCTTCACGTGATCGCGGGTCCATCGACTTGTGATGAGTGTTCGAATGCGGCTACGTTTCGCCGCAGTCTCAGCCGTCACGAGTCACATCCGTCACGCGAAAGGCGCATCTATGCGTTCCGGGAACGGACGACACCGTCGCCCCCGTCAGGCCCCCGCCATCGTCGTCGCCGCGGGCGTGACCGGATCCGCCATGGCGCTGCCTCTGCTCGCCACCGGATCCGCGTCCGCCGCCGACGCCGCCACCTGGGACCGGGTCGCCGAGTGCGAGTCCGGCGGCCAGTGGAGTGCCAACTTCGGCAACGGCATGTACGGCGGCCTCCAGTTCACCCAGGACAGCTGGGAGCGCAACGGCGGCCTCGCCTACGCCCCCAGCCCCGACCTGGCCAGCCGCGGCCAGCAGATCGCCGTGGCCGAGAAGGCCCTCGCCAAGGGCAGCACCGAGTGGGCCACCTGCGCGCCGATCGCCGGCCTGAAGAACGACGGGAAGGCCACCGGGGTGAACCCGGGCCCCACGTCCGTCCCGACGACCCCGGCCGCCGTCCCGGAGTCGAGCTGGAACACGGGGCTCCCGGAGGCCTCCACGGGCTCCAAGGGCTCCACGGAGGCCGGCGAGGCCGCCGAGGCCCCGCGGAAGACCACCGGGCCGGTCTCCCCGACCGCACCCGTCTCGCCCACGGCGCCCGCCACGTCCGCCCCGCCGACCGCGCCCGTCACGCCGACCGCGCCGGTGAGCCCCACCGCTCCGACGGACTCGGCCGACCCCTCCGCGCCGACCGCCCCCACCACCCCGGGTACGCCCGATACGTCCGTTACGCCCGGTACGCCGGAAGGTGACGAGACGTCGGCCACGCCCGGCACCGGCAAGCACCGGGGTGACGCGGCTCCGGATGAAACCGACAAGAAGGACAGTGTCACCGAATCCGGTAGACATGCCTCGGGCAAGGACAAGTTGGCGGAAGAGCCCGAGGCGACCCCCGTGACCGACGAAGCGACGAACAAGGACGCAACGGACAGTCAGGGCACTTCGGACGCGTACACCGTGCGGCCGGGCGACAGCCTGTCCGACATTGCACAGGAGAACGAACTCCCCGGAGGCTGGACCGCCCTCTACGACGCCAACCGGCGGACCGTGGGCGTCGATCCGGACCTCATCCTGCCTGGTCAGAGCCTCGACCTGACGAACGGTTCGCCCGCGCCGGCGGTGTGATTCGGGGTCAAATGTCCGGTTCTGGGCAAGTGAGACATGGGTCTCTTCGCCCCAACTGGCGTGTCACGTCCGCGAAGTTTGCTTTCGTCACCTCTCACCTGCGCAAACACCCCCCGCCGGAAGGCAAGGAGGGGCGATATTTCCGCAATACGCCTCTTTGAACTTCCGGTGGGTCTGTGTCTACGGTCGTCACCGCTCGCCACCGCGGGCCCCGTCGACCGAAACGCCGAATCCTGCCGTCGGCCGATGGGAACAGTCGTCGCGTAAGCGCCGAAGGCAGGAGTGGGGGACCCAAGGTAAGTGCCGGTCCCGGCCGTTGAGACAGACGGCCGACGATCGGCTTGGGGTGAAGCCGCGTGCTAGGACACGCGGCCGGGCAACTCTTCCGGCCCGAACCCGACAGCTCACCTCACAGGCGTCGGTGAGGAGAATCTCCATGCTGTTTTCCGGTAAGGGCAAACACCGCCGTCCCTCCAAGGCCACCCAGGTCGTCACGCTCGTCGGCGTCACCGGTGTCGCCGTCGCCGCCCCGCTGATGACCGCGGGCACCGCCTCGGCCGCCACGGCCTCCGAGTGGGACCGCGTCGCCCAGTGCGAGTCCGGCGGCAACTGGTCCATCAACACGGGCAACGGCTACTACGGCGGCCTGCAGTTCTCGGCCTCCACCTGGGCCGCGTACGGCGGCACCGCCTACGCCTCGACCGCCAACCAGGCGTCGAAGTCCCAGCAGATCGCCATCGCCGAGAAGGTCCTCGCGGGCCAGGGCAAGGGCGCGTGGCCGAGCTGCGGCGTGGGCCTCTCCGGTGCCTCGTACGACGGCGGCGCCGCCGAGAGCACCCCGAAGCAGGACACCCAGCAGCCGCAGCAGGAGCGGAAGGCCGAGCAGCCGACCACCCGCAGCGAGCAGCGTCAGGCCCCGAAGAAGGCGACGCAGCAGCAGGCCGCGCCGAAGGCCGCCGCCAAGAAGACCGTCACCACGCCGACCGGCGAGACGGTCAAGAAGGGTGACGGCGAGTACAAGGTCGCCACCGGCGACACCCTCAGCAAGATCGCTCAGGCGCAGGGCGTCAAGGGCGGCTGGGCCAAGCTCTTCGAGCTGAACAAGGACGTCGTCGAGAACGCCGACCTGATCTACCCGGGCCAGCAGCTCCACCTGAAGTGAGCCCGGCGGTCCGTGTGAGTCCGGCGGCTCACGCGGCCCCCACGACCCTCCCGCGGTGACCACCCCGACCCGGCGCGCCCTTCCCCCGTGCGCGCCGGGCCGGGGTTCCCCCGTTTCGGGAGGACCTGACGGTTACCGCCCAGTAGATTCGGGGCCCTTCGTCCCCAGATGCATGCCCTTGGGTCCTTTTTCGTCCCAGGGGGCGGGCGCCCGGCTGGCCGGAGCCCCCGAGCCGGTTAGGCTCTTGTCGCAAGGCCGAGCGACCCTGCACCGGTCATGCGTCACATCCAGCGTCACATCCCAAAAAGGAGATGCTCGTGCCGTCCATCGACGTCGTCGTAGCCCGGGAAATCCTGGACTCCCGAGGCAACCCCACGGTCGAGGTCGAGGTCGGCCTCGACGACGGCAGCACCGGCCGTGCTGCTGTTCCGTCCGGCGCCTCCACCGGTGCGTTCGAGGCCATCGAGCTTCGCGACGGTGACCCGAACCGCTACCAGGGCAAGGGTGTCGAGAAGGCCGTCCTCGCCGTCATCGAGCAGATCGGCCCGGAGCTCGTCGGCTACGACGCCACCGAGCAGCGCCTGATCGACCAGGCCATGTTCGACCTGGACGCCACCGAGAACAAGGGCTCCCTCGGCGCCAACGCCATCCTCGGCGTCTCGCTCGCCGTCGCGCACGCCGCCTCCGAGGCCTCGGACCTGCCGCTCTTCCGCTACCTCGGCGGCCCGAACGCGCACCTGCTGCCCGTTCCGATGATGAACATCCTCAACGGTGGGTCGCACGCCGACTCCAACGTGGACATCCAGGAGTTCATGATCGCCCCGATCGGCGCGGAGTCCTTCTCCGAGGCCCTTCGCTGGGGTGCCGAGATCTACCACACGCTCAAGGGCGTGCTGAAGCGCAAGGGCCTCTCCACCGGCCTCGGCGACGAGGGCGGCTTCGCCCCGAACCTGGAGTCGAACCGCGCCGCCCTCGACCTCATCCTCGAGGCCATCAAGGAGGCCGGCTACGCGCCGGGCACCGACGTCGCGCTCGCGCTCGACGTGGCGGCGTCCGAGTTCTACAAGGACGGCAAGTACGAGTTCGAGGGCAAGTCCCGCTCGGCCGCCGAGATGACCGAGTACTACGAGGAGCTCGTCTCCGCGTACCCGATGGTCTCCATCGAGGACCCGCTGTACGAGGACGACTGGGCCGGCTGGAAGGTCCTCACCGACAAGCTGGGCGCCAAGGTCCAGATCGTCGGCGACGACCTCTTCGTCACCAACCCGGAGCGCCTCGCCCGCGGCATCGAGGAGGGCACCGCGAACGCCCTCCTGGTCAAGGTCAACCAGATCGGCTCGCTGACCGAGACCCTCGACGCCGTCGAGCTGGCCCAGCGCAACGGCTTCAAGTGCATGATGTCCCACCGCTCCGGCGAGACCGAGGACGTCACCATCGCCGACCTCGCGGTCGCGGTGAACTGCGGTCAGATCAAGACCGGCGCCCCGGCCCGCTCGGACCGCGTCGCCAAGTACAACCAGCTGCTGCGCATCGAGGAGATCCTCGACGACGCCGCGGTCTACGCCGGCCGCAGCGCCTTCCCGCGCTTCAAGGGCTGACAGCGTCGCACCCGGTAGTTCCGTCCGTCCCCGCACTCGGTCCCGTACCGTGTGCGGGGACGTCCGCGTGAACAGGGGAGGCGACACGACATGGCCGCGAAGGACCGGGACCGGTTCTCGACCGCGACCCGGATCAGGCTGCTCGGAGAGCAGACCGCCGCCCGTGTCTACCGCTCCCAGACCCGCCGCCAGGCCCGCCGCTCCCGGCTCACCGGCCGCGCGGCCTTCCTCGCCCTGATCGTCTGCTCCCTCGTCGTGGCGCTCGCCTATCCCATGCGCAGCTACGTCTCCCAGCAGGGCGAGATCGCCGAGCAGGAGCGCAAGGCCGCCGACGCCGCCCGGCGGGTCGAGGAGCTCAAGGACGAGAAGGCCCGCCTCCAGGACCCGGCCTACGTCCGCCGCCTCGCCCGCGAGCACCTGCACTACCTGCTCCCCGGCGAGACCGGGTTCACGGTGAACGACCCCGACGCGGAGCAACGGCCCCGCGCCGACCAGGGCGCGGCGGACCGCCCCTGGTACGACAACCTCTGGGACGGCGTCGACCACGCCGACCGCCCCTGACCCTCGTACGCGACACGACACACGATCAAGGCAGACATGCACACGCCTCCTCCGCAGACCGAACGCACCGAGCCGACCGGGACGGACATCGCCGCCTTCGAGCTCCAGCTCGGCCGGCCGCCCCGCGGCCTGCGCGCCATCGCGCACCGCTGCCCGTGCGGCAACCCGGACGTCGTCGAGACCGCGCCCCGGCTCCCCGACGGCACCCCGTTCCCGACCACGTACTACCTGACCTGCCCCCGGGCGGCCTCGGCCATCGGGACCCTGGAGGCCAACGGGGTCATGAAGGAGATGCAGGCCCGGCTCGCCACCGACCCGGAGCTCGCCGCCGCCTACCGGGCCGCGCACGAGGACTACCTCGCGCGCCGGGACGCCATCGAGGTCCTGGAGGGCTTCCCGAGCGCCGGCGGCATGCCGGACCGGGTCAAGTGCCTGCACGTCCTGGTCGGTCACTCCCTGGTCGCCGGTCCGGGCGTGAACCCGTTCGGCGACGAGGCCCTCGCGATGCTGCCCGAGTGGTGGGCGAAGGGCGCCTGCGTGACGCCGTGCGCGGACAAGGACGAGGAGACGAAGTGACCCGGGTCGCCGGAATCGACTGCGGTACGAACTCCATCCGCCTCCTCGTCGCCGACGTGCACCCGGAGACGGGCGAGCTGGTCGAGCTGGACCGGCGGATGACGATCGTCCGCCTCGGGCAGGGCGTCGACCGGACGGGCCGGCTCGCGCCCGAGGCGCTGGAGCGGACCTTCGCCGCCTGCCGCGAGTACGCCGGGGTCATCGAGGAGCTGGGCGCCGAGAGGCTCCGCTTCGTCGCCACCTCCGCCTCCCGCGACGCCGAGAACCGCGACGACTTCGTGAACGGGGTCGTGGAGATCCTCGGCGTCGAGCCCGAGGTGATCACCGGCGACCAGGAGGCCGCGTTCTCCTTCACCGGCGCCACCGGCGAACTGCACGGCCCGGAGACCTATCTCGTCGTGGACATCGGCGGCGGCTCCACCGAGTTCGTCACCGGCAACCAGCACGTCGAGGCCGCCCGCTCCGTCGACATCGGCTGCGTCCGGCTCACCGAGCGGCACGTCAGGAACGACCCGCCGACCGCCGAGGAGGCCGACGCGATCCGCGCCGACGTCCGGGCCGCGCTCGACCTGGCCGCCGAGACCGTGCCGATCGACACCGCCGGGACCCTCGTCGGGCTCGCCGGCTCGGTCACCACGGTCGCCGCGATCGCCCTCGGACTCCCGGAGTACGACTCCGAGAAGATCCACCACGCCCGGATCTCCGCGGCCCAGGTCGCCGAGGTCACCGACCGGCTGCTCGCCTCGACCCACGCCGAGCGGGCCGCGATCCCGGTCATCCACCCCGGCCGGGTCGACGTGATCATCGCCGGAGCGATCGTCCTCAGGGAGATCGTCGAGCGGGTCGGAGCCCACGAGGTCGTCGTCAGCGAGCACGACATCCTCGATGGGATCGCCCTATCCGTGGCATAGCGGGCACCTATCGAGCCCTCCGGCGACGTGCCGTCGGGAAAGTTCGTGAAGTTCTTCACAAGGAAAAGGGCCCCGATGGCGCCCGAGGGGGGTCATTGGGCCCTTCGAGGGGCGCCCCGGGGCCCTTTCGCAGGCACGGGGGCTGATTCGCTCGATGTTTCCATCGTGTGAACGCCCCCCGTGGTTCAGCGTTAACGGAGGCTCTCCGGTCCAGTTCACAAGGGGTGAACAACGTTCGCCCCCGCACCCCGGTTCCTTTGCAGCACCATGACATGGATCACGTGGGCGGCGGAGTGTAGCAGAGGTACCCGGAGACCTTGTGAAGGGGCGCACGAGCACCCCCCTCGGACGGGGTGGATACTCGATGGCATGAGCACCACGGAGCGTCCCAGGATCCTCGTAGTAGGCGGCGGGTACGTAGGCCTGTACGCAGCTCGGCGCATCCTCAAGAAGATGCGCTACGCGGAGGCGACCGTCACGGTCGTCGACCCGCGGTCGTACATGACCTACCAGCCCTTCCTCCCCGAAGCCGCCGCCGGCAGCATCTCGCCGCGCCACGTCGTCGTCCCGCTGCGACGCGTCGTCCGCGGAGCCGAGGTGCTCACCGGCCGGGTCACCACCATCGACCAGGACCGCAAGGTCGCCACGATCGCGCCGCTCGTCGGCGAGGCGTACGAGCTGCCTTTCGACTACCTCGTCATCGCGATGGGCGCCGTCTCCCGTACCTTCCCGATCCCCGGCCTCGCCGAGCAGGGCATCGGCATGAAGGGCATCGAGGAGGCCATCGGCCTGCGCAACCACGTCCTCGAGCAGCTCGACAAGGCCGACTCGACCACCGACGAGGAGGTCCGCCGCAAGGCGCTGACCTTCGTCTTCGTGGGCGGCGGCTTCGCCGGCGCGGAGACCATCGGTGAGGTCGAGGACCTGGCCCGCGACGCCTCGAAGTACTACCAGAACGTGTCCCGCGAGGACATGCGCTTCGTCCTCGTCGACGCGGCGGACAAGATCCTTCCCGAGGTCGGCCCCAAGCTCGGCCAGTACGGCAAGGAGCACCTGGAGAGCCGCGGGATCGAGATCTACCTCGAGACCTCCATGGACTCCTGCGTCGACGGCCACGTCGTGCTGAAGAACGGCCTCGAGGTCGACTCCAACACGATCGTGTGGACCGCCGGCGTGAAGCCGAACCCGGCGCTCTCCCGCTTCGGTCTGCCGCTCGGCCCCCGCGGCCACGTGGACTGCAACGAGAAGCTCCAGATCAACGGCCTCGACTACGCCTGGGCCGCGGGCGACAACGCCCAGGTCCCGGACATGGTCGGCCGCAAGGCGGGCAACCCGAACGCCTGGTGCCCGCCGAACGCCCAGCACGCCCTGCGCCAGGCCAAGGTCCTCGGCGACAACGTGGTGGCCGGCATGCGCGGCTTCCCGCAGAAGGAGTACAGCCACGCCAACAAGGGCGCCGTGGCCGGACTCGGTCTGCACAAGGGCGTCGCGATGATCGTCATGGGCAAGGTGAAGATCAAGCTCAAGGGCCGTCTCGCCTGGTACATGCACCGTGGCTACCACGGCATGGCGATGCCGACCTGGAACCGCAAGATCCGCGTCTTCGCCGACTGGACCCTCGCGATGTTCCTCAAGCGTGAGGTCGTCTCCCTGGGTGCCATGGAGACGCCGCGCGAGGAGTTCTACGAGGCGGCCAAGCCCGCCCCGGCGCCGGCCGCCCCGGCGCAGGAGAAGGCCAAGGCCTCCTAGCGCACCCGCAGTCCCGCAGTACACGCAAGGCCGTAAAAGGGCCGTCCGCCATCCGTGGTGCGGACGGCCCTTCGCGTGTTTTGCCGACTGATTGCGCTGCGGCGGGACTGGAATCGCCTACGGACGGTGTTCCCTTGGTGACGAGCATTTCTGGGGCACGAGATCACGGAGGTGTGCACCATGGCCGACGCCGCGTCGCGGCTGACGACCCTCGCCGAGGAACTCCTCGGAGGACCGCTCCCGGTCCGTCTGCGGGCCTGGGACGGCAGCGAGGCCGGTCCCACCGGAGGCCCCGTCCTGGTCGTCCGCGACCGCCGCGCCCTGCGGAGGATGATCTGGAAGCCCGGTGAACTGGGCATGGCCCGTGCCTGGGTGGCCGGGGAACTCGACGTCGAGGGAGACCTGTACGCGCTCCTGGACGGGCTCTCGGGCATCCTCTGGGACCGCGCCGAGGACACCAGGGGCCTGCTCGCCTCCGCGCGCGACCCCCGGCTGCGCGCCGCCGCCGGCGCCCTGCTGCGGCTCGCCGG
Organism: Streptomyces sp. NPDC002057; assembly: GCF_040296665.1. NCBI lineage: Bacteria > Bacillati > Actinomycetota > Actinomycetes > Kitasatosporales > Streptomycetaceae > Streptomyces > Streptomyces sp. NPDC002057. The sequence goes on along the minus strand of NZ_JBEOXR010000058.1, from coordinate 39,167 downwards.
ACCGCTGCCGCCGCCGCAGCCCCCGGCCGAGGAGATGCGCGGCCGCAGCGGCGGCCGGCACACCCGCCGCCGCGACCGGCAGGCGATCAGTCACCACTACGACGTGGGCAACGACTTCTACGAGCTGGTCCTCGGCCCGTCGATGGTCTACTCGTGCGCGTACTGGGCCTCCGACGGCCCCGACGCCACCCTGGAGGACGCCCAGCGCGACAAGCTGGACCTCATCGCCCGCAAGCTGAACCTCGCGGAGGGCGACCGGCTCCTCGACGTGGGCTGCGGCTGGGGCTCCATGGCCCTCCACGCGGCCCGCGCGTACGGGGCCAGGGTCGTCGGCATCACCCTCTCCCGCGAGCAGGCCGCGTACGCCCGCAAGCGGATCGCCGAGGAGGGCCTGACCGACCGGATCGAGATCCGCGTCCAGGACTACCGGGACGTCACGGACGGCCCGTACGACGCGATCTCCTCGATCGGCATGGCCGAGCACGTGGGCGCCGTCCGGTACCGGGAGTACGCCGACACCCTGTACGGGCTCCTCAAGCCCGGCGGACGGCTGCTCAACCACCAGATCTCCCGGCGCCCCGAGCCCGACGAGGAGGCGTACGAGGTCGACGACTTCATCGACGCGTACGTCTTCCCCGACGGCGAACTCGCCCCCATGGGCCGCACGCTGAGCACCCTGGAGGACGCCGGCTTCGAGGTCCGGGACGTCGAGGCGATCCGCGAGCACTACGCGCTCACCCTGCGCCGCTGGGTGGCGAACCTGGAGCGGGAGTGGGACCGGGCGGTCCGGCTCACCTCACCCGGCCGGGCCCGGATCTGGCGGCTCTACATGGCGGCCTCCGCCGTCTCCTTCGAGCGCAACCGGATCGGCGTGAACCAGTTCCTGGCCGTGAAGACCCCGGTGTCGGGGAGGAGCGGGACGGCGCTGCGACCGCGCGTGTGGGACGAGAAGACCGGCTGACGGTACGCCGAAGGGCCGGCCTCCCGGGTGGGAGGCCGGCCCTTCGTGGCGTCGGGGGACTACTCGGCCTTGATGGCGGAGAGCATGTTCAGCCTCGCCGCGCTCCGGGCCGGCCACAGGGAGGCGAGGACGCCGACCAGGGCGGCCAGGACCAGGAAGATCCCGATCCGGTCCCAGGGCAGGACCAGGGCGTAGCCCGGCAGGCTGCTCTTGAAGGTCTCGCCGATCGCCCAGCCGAGGAAGGAGCCGAGGCCGATGCCGACGACCGCGCCGAACACCGAGATGACCACGGCCTCCAGACGGACCATCCGCTTCACCCGGCGCCGGTCGAGACCGATCGCCCGCAGCATGCCGATCTCCTGCTGGCGCTCGAAGACCGACATGGCGAGGGTGTTGACGACGCCGAGGACCGCGATGATCAGGGCCATGGCGAGCAGACCGTAGACGATGTTCAGGAGCATGTTGATCTGGCCGCCGAAGAGGTCACGGATGTCCTTCTGGTCCATCACCGTGATCGCCGGGTTGTCGCCCATGGCCTTCGACAGGGCCTTCTCGTGTGCGGCGCTCGGGCCGCCCGCCGTCGAGACGAAGATCTGCTGGATGCCCGCCTGGTCGTCGTGCGCGCTGATCAGCTCGGTGTCGATCAGGACCGGCGAGACGAACTCGCTGCCCTTGTAGACCGCGCCGACGGTCAGCTTGCCCTTCTGCTTGTCGAGCCACTCGACGGGGACGGTGTCGCCGACCTTCAGGCCGCGCTTGGCGGCGGTCTTGTCGTCGACGGCGATCTTGCCCTGGCCGAGGGAGGCCATCGAGCCGTTCACGACGTCGAGCTTGAGAACCTTCTCGATGTCGCCGGGGGTGACGCCGGAGGCCGAGACGAACGAGCCCTTGAGTTCGAGGGCGCCGTTCTGCTGCGGCGAGACAGCCGTGACGCCCGGGGCCTTCTCCAGGGCCGTGAGGGCCTCCTGGCTGAGGCTGGTGCCGCTGGCCATCGAGACCATGTAGTCGGCCTTGATCTGGTCGGTCGTCATCTTGTCCAGGGCCGAGCCGACCGTGGCGCCGAGCACCGAGAGACCGGTGACCAGGGTCAGACCGATGGCGAGCGCGGAGGCGGTGGCGCCGGTGCGGCGCGGGTTGCGGACCGCGTTCAGGCCGGCGAGCTTGCCGGAGACTCCGAAGAGGTTCACGAAGACCGGGCGGATCACGGCGATCACGGGCCGGGAGAGGAACGGGATCAGCACGATCACGCCGATGAGGGTGAGGAAGGCGCCGCCCGCGATCAGCATGCGGCCGTCGTCGCCGCCCTGGCCCGCGCCGAGCACGATCAGGACCGCACCGAGCGCGGTGAGCGCCGCACCGATGGAGTTCCGGACCACGAGCGACTTGGTGCTCGCGGTGGCGTGGACGCTGCTCATGGCGGCGACCGGCGGGATCTTCGCGGCCCGGCGGCCGGGCAGCCAGGCGGCGAACATCGTGATCAGGACGCCGACGAGGAAGGCGGTGAGGACCGGGGTGGTGCCGAGGACGAGGTCACCGGCCGGGATCTTCATGTCGAAGGCGCTCATCGCCGAGCGGAGCGAGACGGCCAGACCGATGCCGAGCACATAGCCGACGGCCGAGGCGACCAGGCCGACCAGACCGGCCTCGGCGAGGACGGAGCGGGTGATCTGCTTGCGCGAGGCCCCGACGGCGCGCATCAGCGCCAGTTCCTTGGTGCGCTGCGCGACCAGCATGGTGAAGGTGTTGGAGATCAGGAAGATCCCGACGAAGAGCGCGATGCCCGCGAAGCCGAGGAGCACCTGGTTGAGCGCGCCGAGGCCGGACTCGATGTCCTTGGCCTGCTGCGCGGCGAGGTCGGTGCCGGTCTGCGCGGTGGCGGACTTGGGGACGACCGTCAGGACCTGGTCGCGGAGCTTCTCGGCGTCGGCGCCGGGGGTGGCGGTGACGGTCAGGTTCTGGAAGTAGCCGGGCTTCAGGTAGAGCTTCTGGGCGACGGCGGTGTCGAAGACGACCAGGCTGCCGCCGGCGTTGACGGCGCCGTCCTCGGTGGTGAAGACGCCGGAGAGCTCGTACTGCTTCACCGGTCCGTTGGTGGCGACGCGGACGGTGTCGCCGACCTTGTAGCCGCCCTTGTCGGCGGTGTCCTTGTCGAGCGCGATCTGGCCGGCGGAGGCCGGGCCGTTCCCGGAGGCGAAGGCGTACGCGCGGTCCTTGCCGTCCTTGCCGGGGGCGAAGTTGGTGCCCTTGTTGGACCAGCCGACGCCGATCAGCTTGCCGTCCTTGTCGGGAACACCGGCGAAGCCGTCGACGCGGGGGGAGACGGAGGCGACCCCGTCGAGCGCCGCGACCTTGTCGACGACCTGCTGGGAGAGACCGGGGGTCTTCCGGGCCTCCTCGGCGGACGGGTACATCTCGACGGCGACGGCGACGTCGTCGTAGCTCTTCGCCGACTGGTTGCGGAAGGCGCTGGAGAGGGTGTCGGTGAAGACGAGGGTGCCGGAGACGAAGGCCACGCCGAGCATCACGGCGAGGACGGTCATCAGCAGTCTCGCCTTGTGCGCGAGGACGTTGCGCAGGGCGGTACGGAACATGGGTGTGTCCTGGAGGAGGAGGGACGGCGGTCGGGTCGGGGCTGCGCTGCTTGAGCGGGTCAGCTCGTACGGCCCTTGGCGTCGAAGGCCTTCATGCGGTCGAGCACGCCGTCCGCCGTCGGGTGCAGCATCTCGTCGACGATCCGGCCGTCGGCGAGGAAGATCACGCGGTCCGCGTAGGAGGCGGCCGCCGGGTCGTGGGTGACCATGACGACGGTCTGGCCCAGCTCGCGGACCGAGTTGCGGAGGAAGCCGAGGACCTCGGCGCCGGAGCGGGAGTCCAGGTTTCCGGTCGGCTCGTCACCGAAGATGATCTCGGGGCGGGAGGCGAGGGCGCGGGCCACGGCCACGCGCTGCTGCTGGCCGCCGGAGAGCTCGGTGGGACGGTGGCTGAGCCGGGCGGAGAGGCCGAGCATGTCGATGACCTGCTGGACCCACTGCTTGTCGGGCTTGCGGCCGGCGATGTCCATCGGCAGCGTGATGTTCTCCAGGGCCGTCAGGGTCGGCAGCAGGTTGAAGGCCTGGAAGATGAAGCCGATCTTGTCCCGGCGGAGCTGGGTGAGCTGCTTGTCCTTCAGGGTGGAGAGCTCCGTCTCGCCGATCCGGACCGAGCCGGAGGAGAAGGAGTCCAGGCCGGCGACGCAGTGCATGAGCGTCGACTTGCCGGAGCCGGAGGGGCCCATGATCGCGGTGAACTCGCCCTGGCGGAAGTCCACGGTGACGTGGTCGAGCGCGACCACCTGGGTCTCGCCGTGGCCGTAGACCTTCGAGAGGTCCGAGGCGCGGGCGGCCACCGCGGTGGCGCGGGACACGGTGGGGGTGGTGGTCACGAGGGACTCCTGTCACTGCGGGGCTTCTGCGGGAACCCCTCCATCGTGTCGAGCGTTCTCGCCCGGGACGTCCGCCCACGTGCCCGTTCCCGGGGCAGTCTCGAGTCGGACCGGGGGCCCCGACTCTCCTCCTTTGGTATGACGGCGCCCCTGAGGGACGGCTTCGCGCCGACGTGACAGACGTGCGACGACTTTTCGTCATTCCAGGGGGTACGGCTTTGCGCCTGCGACCCCTGTCACAGTTCGGCGAAAAGGCCCCCACCTGCACTGACGCACCCTCAGACGTCAATAAAATAAGACAACATCGGGCCGATGTTCCGCTGAACGGGGGAAGCGTCCCGATAGGCTCATGTGCCAACGCGGAGCTTCGCGACGCCCGGATGGTGGAATGCAGACACGGCGAGCTTAAACCTCGCTGGCCTTCGGGCCGTACCGGTTCGAGTCCGGTTCCGGGCACCACGGTTTCGCCGGTGCGGCAGCCGCCTCCGCGGCCACGGGCCGCACTCCTCGGGTGACCCCCGCCGACGGGGCGCGACGATCGGGACGTCGCGGGAAAAGATCCTCCCCGAGCACTAGAGAGTTTCTTTTGCCTACGCATTACTCTTGACGCGAGGCCGCGCACGTGCGGCACGCCATGGAGGAGTGAGATGAGGAGCAGCAACCCGGTCTTCTCGCGACGGGGGTTCAGCCGCGACAACGGCACCGCGGGCTTCAACGGCCAGCAGTCGCAGGCCGGGGGCCCCGCCGTCGGAGCGAACCCGTACGCCACCGGCAACCCGTACGCCGAGGGCACGACGAACCCGTACGCGACGAACCCGTACGCCCCGCAGGACACGGAGCTCGGCGCCCCGCAGCAGGCCCGCGGCAACGTGATGACCATCGACGACGTCGTGAGCCGTACGGCCATGACGCTCGGCACGGTCGTCCTCACCGCCGTCCTGTCCTGGTTCCTGCTGCCGGTCGACTCGGCCAACCTGGGCAAGTCCTACGGCATCGCCATCGGCGCCGCCCTGGTCGCCTTCGTCCTGGCGATGGTGCAGTCCTTCAAGCGCAAGCCGTCCCCCGCGCTGATCCTGAGCTACGCGGCCTTCGAGGGCGTCTTCCTCGGCGTGATCTCGGCCGCCGTCTCGACGTACATCGCCGACGGCGTGGTCATGCAGGCGGTCCTGGGCACCATGGCGGTCTTCGCCGGTGTCCTGATCGCCTACAAGATGGGCTGGATCCGCGTCAACCGCCGTTTCTACGGCTTCGTGATGGCCGCCGCCATGGGCTTCATGCTGCTCATGGTGGTCAACCTGCTCTTCGCCGTCTTCGCCGGCGGTGACGGCCTCGGCTTCCGCAGCGGCGGCCTCGGCATCCTCTTCGGCGTCATCGGCGTCATCCTGGGCGCCTGCTTCCTCGCCCTCGACTTCAAGCAGGTCGAGGACGGCGTGAACTACGGCGCGCCGCGCGAGGAGGCCTGGCTGGCCGCCTTCGGTCTCACCATGACCCTGGTGTGGATCTACCTGGAGATGCTGCGTCTGCTGTCGATCCTGCAGGGCGACGACTGACGTACCGAGACTCGGGGGAAGGGCCCGTCCGGCTTCGCGCCGGGCGGGCCCTTCCGTGTCCCCGGGCCTTCGCGCCGGGCGCGGAGCGGCCTCCGGGCCGTCCGTCGCGGGGGGTGCACCCGCGCGGGACCGTGCTCGCGTCACCGTGCCCGGGGGAGCACCCGTTGGCTAGGGGCCCCGGGCGGCGCGTAGGGTCACCGGGTGCGCGATACGAGTGAACTGACCGCCGCCGTCGAACGCCTCGCCGACCGGCTGCGGGCCGCCCCTCAGAGCCGTCTCCAGCGCGGTGCGGCGGCCGAGGGGCTCGCCCTCGCCCGCGAGCTCGCCCGGCGCGCCCAGCGCGCCGAGGACCCGGAACGGGAGCCGAGGACCATGCCGGACGCGGGCGTCTTCACCGTGGCCGATCAGCTGCTCGTCGCCGGCACGGATTTGGCCGAAATCCTACGAACGGCCCCGGCCGACTCCCGCGAGGGGGAACTGGCAGAGGCCGTGAGGCTGGTACGTGACGCGGCGGAGCGCTCGGGTCTCTAGCCCGCGCGGGAAGGGCTCAGAGGGACGCGATGACGCGGTCCGCCAGGATGTAGACGTTCTCCTCGTCGGACTCGCCGTACGAGAAGGTCAGGGCGAAGGCTCCCGAGACGCCCGAGCCGCCGAGCAGCACCGGCGTGCGGCCGCCGCGCAGGGCCTCCGCGAGGCGCTCCGCGGTCTCGCGGTGCCCGGGGGTCATACAGAGCGTCGTGCCGTCCGCGAAGACGTACACGTCGAGCGTGCCGAGCGGGCCCGGGCGCACGTCGGTCAGCGCCGTGCGGGTGTCCGCCAGCTCCTCCAGGCGGGCCACCGTCCGCTCGTGGTCGGTGACGACGGGCGTCTGCACCGGCACGAAGTCCGGGTGCGAGGGGTGGCGGCGGCGGGCCGCGGCCAGCTCCACGGAGTCCTCGGGGTACTCGGGGTACTCGTCGAAGGCTTCGACCGGGTCCAGCGCGTCGAACGCGTCGGCACCGTCGAGCGCGGCCGCCTCCGCCTCCATGGCCTCCAGGGCCATCGCCTCCAGGCCCACGAAGTCGGCCTGGCGCGGGACGAAGAAGGAGCCGTCGTCGACCGGGCCGCCGAGACCGCCGAGCAGGGACGGGGCGTCGGCCGCGTCCCGGGCCTCCTGCGCGGCCCAGAAGGCCCGTGCCTCGGCGAGCTCGCGCTCGCGCTCCTCGGCCAGCGCCTCCGCGACCGCGGCCCGTATCTCGGCGGCGGGCGTGGCGGTGCGGGCCGCGGGGACCGTGACGCCGTGCCCGGCCGCCAGTTCGCTCCGCAGGGCGGTGACCTGCTTGCGGAGACCGTGGACGGCGTGCAGGGCGGCAGCGCCCACGGCCGTGGCAGCGGCCGTGGTCAGCAGCAGGGCAAGAGGCATGGCGCTCACTGACGTACTCCCGATTCCGAGTCGATCCCCCGACTTCCTACATCAGCTTGTCCTGGGCCGGGGCCCGCTGTCAGTGCATTACGTCACGAATTGGACAGGTATTTCTGCCGGGTGTTTAGTCCCGAAACGGCTCTGACCTGGGAAAACGAACTCCCCCGGGATAAAGGTCACATCCTGGGGGAGATTCGGTCACGGCTCGGACGCGGGGCGGTTGACGCCCGGGTCGCCAGGAGAACGGGTGTTCACACGAACACCCTCCGCTATCAGCTCAGCCGCTCGCCTTCTCGCTCAGCTCAGCCGCTCGATGACCATGGCCATGCCCTGGCCGCCGCCGACGCACATGGTCTCCAGGCCGAACTGCTTGTCGTGGAACTGGAGGCTGTTGATCAGCGTGCCGGTGATCCGGGCGCCGGTCATGCCGAAGGGGTGGCCGACGGCGATGGCGCCACCGTTGACGTTCACCTTGTCCAGGTCCAGACCCAGGTCCTGGTAGGACGGGATGACCTGGGCGGCGAAGGCCTCGTTGATCTCGGCCAGGTCGATGTCGCCGATGGTCAGGCCGGCGCGCTTGAGGGCCTGCTTCGACGCCTCGACCGGGCCGAGGCCCATGATCTCGGGGGAGAGGCCGGAGACGCCGGTGGAGACGATGCGGGCGAGCGGGGTCAGACCGAGCTCGCGGGCCTTCGTGTCCGACATGATCACGAGCGCGGCGGCGCCGTCGTTGAGCGGGCAGCAGTTGGCGGCCGTGACCAGGCCGTCGGGGCGGAAGACCGGCTTGAGGCCCTGCACGCCCTCCAGGGTGACGCCGGCGCGCGGGCCGTCGTCCGAGGAGACGACGGTGCCGTCCGGCAGCGTCACCGGGGTGATCTCGCGCTCCCAGAAGCCGTTCTTGATGGCCTGCTCGGCGAGGTTCTGCGACCGTACGCCGAACTCGTCCATCTCCTGGCGGCTGATGCCCTTGAGGCGGGCCAGGTTCTCGGCGGTCTGGCCCATGGCGATGTACGCGTCCGGGACGATCCCGTCCTCGCGCGGGTCGTGCCACGCGGAGCCCTCGGAGGCGGCGACCTCGGCGGTGCGGGCCTCGGCGTCGGCGAAGAACGGGTTGTGCGTGTCGGGCAGCGAGTCCGAGTTGCCCTTGACGAAGCGGGACACCATCTCGACACCGGCCGAGATGAAGACGTCGCCCTCGCCCGCCTTGATCGCGTGCAGCGCCATGCGGGAGGTCTGCAGCGAGGAGGAGCAGTAGCGGGTGACCGTGCAGCCCGGCAGGTGGTCCATGCCCATCTGCACGGCGACGATGCGGCCCAGGTTGTTGCCCTGCTCGCCGCCCGGCAGACCGCAGCCCAGCATCAGGTCGTCGATGTCGCGCGGGTCGAGCTCCGGCACCTTGGCCAGGGCGGCCTGGACGATGGTGGCGGTGAGGTCGTCCGGCCGCAGGTCCTTGAGGGAGCCCTTGAAGGCCCGGCCGATGGGCGAACGGGCGGTCGAGACGATCACGGCTTCGGGCATCACGGCTCCATGAGGGTGCGGAGTGGGCGGACTGAAAGGGAAGTTACCCGTACGTACCGCAGGGGTCACCGCCCTGACGGTGTGACGGTGGCCTCTTTTCTAAGCGGACGCTCAGTTGGTGGCGGGGTCGACCGGGGCCGCGGCCGCCGCCGGCCCCTCGGCCGCCCCCTCCGACCCGCCCTCCGCGGGCACCGGCAGACGCCGCCTGCGACGGTGCTTGAGCAGGGCCCAGGGCGCCCGGGCGCCCGTCACCTCGGTGCCCGCCTCCTTCACCGCCTCCGCCGCCGCCTTCGCCACCGGCAGCATGTTCTCCCGCCGCGTCGGCTCCAGGCGGTCGGTCTCCGGCCACACGCCGAGCACCGCGCACAGCGTCGGGAGCATGGCCATCGCCGCCGTCGCGTACCCCTCCGCCGACGGGTGGAAGTTGTCCACCCCGAACATCTCGCGCGGGTTCTCCGCGAACTCCGGGCCGAGGAGGTCGCCGACCGACACCGTCCGGCCGCCCTGCTCCACCACCACGATCGTCTGCGCCGCCGCGAGCTGCCGGGAGGCCCGCCGGGCCAGCCAGCGCAGCGGCTGGTAGACCGGCTCGATGGTCCCCAGGTCCGGGCAGGTCCCGACCACCACCTCCGCCCCGGCCGTCCGCAGCCGCCGCACCGCCGACGCCAGGAGCCGCACCGACTCCGTCGGCGGCATGCGGTGCGTCACGTCGTTCGCGCCGATCATGATCACGCAGACGTCCGGCGGCCCCAGGGGCTGGGCGAGCAGCAGCGACACCTGGCGCTCCAGGTCGTCCGAGCGCGCCCCCGACAGGGCCACGTTCCGCAGGACCACCGGCCGCTCCGCCACCGCCGCGAGCCCGGAGGCGAGCAGCGCGCCCGGTGTCTGGCCGGAGCGGCGCACCCCCTGGCCCGCCGCCGTGGAATCACCCAGAAGGGCCAGCCGCAGCGGGTCGTCCGCACCGAACGCGCGGCCGTACAGACCGTCCGCCCCCGGCGGCAGCGGAGCCGCCCCGCCGCCCACCGTCCGCTTCGCGATCTGCATCTCGGCGAGCAGGACACCCACCGCCGCCACTCCGAGCAGTCCGATGCTCCCGCCGCCGTACGCCGCACCCGCGGCGATCCGCCGTGCCACCCTCGCCCTCGACATGGGGGCCGTCACCTCCTTCAAGCCGTTCAGGGTCTAACTGCCCCGTAACCCGCTCCGACTACGCATACGCTGGCCACACCATTACGGAGACCCCGGAGATTACGGTGCAATTCCACGACTCGATGATCAGCCTCGTCGGCAACACCCCGCTGGTGAAGCTCAACAACGTCACAGCGGGCATTCAGGCGACCGTCCTGGCCAAGGTCGAGTACTTCAACCCCGGAGGCTCGGTCAAGGACCGGATCGCCCTGCGGATGATCGAGGCGGCCGAGCAGAGCGGCGAGCTCAAGCCCGGCGGCACCATCGTCGAGCCCACGTCCGGCAACACCGGCGTCGGCCTGGCGATCGTGGCCCAGCGGAAGGGCTACAAGTGCATCTTCGTCTGCCCCGACAAGGTGTCCCTCGACAAGATCAACGTACTGCGGGCGTACGGCGCCGAGGTCGTCGTCTGCCCCACCGCGGTCGACCCTGAGCACCCGGACTCGTACTACAACGTCTCGGACCGCCTCGTCCGCGAGACGCCCGGTGCCTGGAAGCCCGACCAGTACTCCAACCCGAACAACCCGCGCTCCCACTACGAGACCACCGGTCCCGAGCTCTGGGAGCAGACGGAGGGGAAGATCACCCACTTCGTGGCGGGCGTCGGCACCGGCGGCACCATCTCCGGCACGGGCAACTACCTCAAGGAGGTCAGCGACGGCTCCGTGAAGGTGGTCGGCGCCGACCCGGAGGGCTCGGTCTACTCCGGCGGCTCCGGGCGCCCGTACCTCGTCGAGGGCGTCGGTGAGGACTTCTGGCCGACCGCGTACGACCGGAACGTCACGGACCGGATCGTCGCCGTGTCCGACAAGGACTCGTTCCAGATGACCCGCCGCCTCGCCAAGGAGGAGGGCCTCCTCGTCGGCGGCTCCTGCGGCATGGCCGTCGTCGCGGCCCTGGAGGTCGCCAAGGAGCTCGGACCCGACGACGTCGTCGTCGTCCTGCTGCCGGACTCCGGCCGCGGCTACATGTCCAAGATCTTCAACGACGAGTGGATGGCCGACTACGGCTTCCTGGAGGACACCTCCTCCGCCACCGTCGCGGACGTCCTGCGCCACAAGGAGGGCGTCATGCCCTCCCTCGTCCACATGCACCCGGACGAGACGGTCGGCCAGGCGATCGAGGTGCTCCGCGAGTACGGCGTCTCCCAGATGCCCATCGTGAAGCCCGGGGCCGGCCACCCCGACGTGATGGCCGCCGAGGTCGTCGGCTCGGTCGTCGAGCGCGAGCTCCTCGACGCGCTCTTCACCCAGCGGGCCTCCCTGGAGGACCCGCTGGAGCGCCACATGAGCGCGCCGCTGCCGCAGGTCGGCTCCGGCGAGCCGGTCGCCGACCTGATGTCCGTCCTCGGCGAGTCCGCCGACGCGGCGATCGTCCTGGTCGAGGGCAAGCCGACCGGTGTCGTGAGCCGCCAGGACCTGCTGGCCTTCCTGGCCAACGGCGGCGCGAGGTAGGACCGCGAACCCGCCCGCGCGGGCCGCGCGGGCGGGCGGCGGGCCGGGTCGCGCGGGCGCGTTCGCGCAATCGGTACGAGCGCGACACGTTCGCGCAGCACCGGCTTAACACGCGTCCGGCACATTGGTGGTTGTCGGCGTCACGGACCTCCGGAGCGGCTCCCGGACCTCCTGACGACGCCACGGACGCGGCGACCGGCCCTGACCCGGGCCCGTGTCCTCGCGGGGACCGCCGTCGTCCCGCCCCCCGGTGAAACGGGGGTGCGGCGGTCCCCGCGCAGACCGTCTCGTGGCGTCACGACGCCACGACGACATCGGGCCCCCCGCCTCGGCGGGGGGCCCGATGTCGTCGTGGAGCGGTGTCCGGGACTGGTCCTCGCCGCCCCTGCCTGCATATCCTTATGCACACCTGTGTGTGGATGAATAGGCGAGAGGGGGCGGGTGGCATGGGCGACAGCGCGGCCGGCCGGCTGCAGGCGCTCTTCGAGGGGCACCGGCTGACCCCGACCCAGCGACGCATCGCGCACTCCATGGTGCGGCGCGCCGCGGACGTGCCGTTCCTGTCCAGCGTCGAGCTCGCCGACCTCGCCGGGGTCAGTCAGCCCTCCGTCACCCGCTTCGCCGTCGCCCTCGGCTTCGACGGCTACCCGGCGCTCCGCCGCCACCTGCGCGAGGTCACGCCCCCCGAGCCCGACGCGGGCGAGGGCGAGGGCGAGGCGCTCAACGAGTACCAGCAGGCCGTGCTGGCCGAGATCGAGAACCTCCGGCACCTCGCCGGAGTGCTCGCCGACCCCGCGCCCGTCGAGCGGGCCGGCCGGCTGCTCGCGCGCTCCCGCCCGCTGCCCGTGCTGGGACTGCGGGCCGCCTCCTCGCAGGCGCGCGGCTTCGCCTACTTCGCCGCCAAGGTGCACCCCGACGTCCGGCTCCTCGACGAGGCCGGCTCGATGCTCACGGACCGCGTCGACGCGGTCGTACGGGCCGGGGCCTCGGCCCTGCTCTGCTTCGCGCTGCCCCGGCACCCGCGGGAGGTCGTCGAGGCCCTGGAGTACGCGCGGGCGGTCGGGCTCACGGTCGTGACCGTCGCCGAGTCGGCGTTCGCGCCCGTCGCCGCCCACAGCGACCTGCTCATCCCGGCCGCCGTCGGCACCGGGCTCGCCTTCGACACCGCCTGCGCGCCGATGATGCTCGGCCGGGTCCTGCTCGAGGCCATGGCGGACGAACTCCCGGACGCGCAGGCGCGTCTGGAGGAGTTCGACGCGAAGGCGGCGGCGCGAGGCCTCTTCGTCGAGTAGGGAGCCCGCCCGTCGAGCGGGGCTCCGGCGGGCGGCCCCTCCGCCGCGCGGGGGAGCGGGAGGTCAGATCTCCAGCTCGGCCTCGATCTTCTTCAGCTGGTGGCGGGCCATCGCCAGGTTCGCGCGGGTCTTGTCCAGGGCCAGGTAGAGGAAGAGGCCGTTGGTGCCGCGTCCCCTGAGCAGCCGGATCAGGTGGTAGTGCTTGCCGAGGGTGATCAGGATGTCCTCGATGTCGTCGTCGAGCCCCAGCATCTCCATCGCCCGGACCTTGGCCCGGACGACGTCGGTGTTGCCGGCCGCGGCCACGTTGAGGTCGAGCTCCTTGCCGCCGCCGATCGTGCCGAGCGCCATGCCGCTGGTGTAGTCGACGAGGGCCGCGCCGATGGCGCCGTCGATGGTGGTGGCTTCCTTGAGGGCGGTCTCGGTGTTCGCCATGGTGTCGTACTTCCTTTTCGGGTGAGCTGTTCGGACGGGTTCAGTTCAGGTCTCTGCGTTCCAGCGCTCCGTCGACGAGTTCGCCTATCCGGACGCTGGACCTGCGGGCCTCCAGGTGGAGTCGCCCTACGTTGATCCGGGGTTCCGCGAGCAGGGTGAGGACGGCCGAGCCGCCCGCCGCGTACGTCGCCACGTAGCCGCTCTCGCCCCGCACGAGCAGTTCGCGGAAGCGCCCCTGGCCGGTGGAGTCCGTCAGCCGCTGGCCGACGCCGAGCGCCGCCGCCGTCAGCGCGGCCACGCTCTCCGCCTCGCCGTCCACGGTGTCGTGGGCGAGGACGAGCCCGTCGGCGCTGGCCGCCAGGGCTCCGGTGAGCTGGGGCAGCCGGGCCCGTAGCCGTCTGAGCTCGCCGAGGACCTCGGCTTCTGCCGTCATGAGCTGTTTCCTTTCGGCGCGCAGGCGCAGGGCACGCCTCATCACAGGTGTGCCTCCAGGGCGTCACGGAGCCGGCGCAGCAGGGCGATGTCGGGATCGGCCACCGGCAGGGCCGGTAAGGGGGGTGGCGGTGGCGCGGGGGCGGGATCCAGCGGCGTCTCGACGAGTCCGGCGGCGGCGAGCCGCCGGACGTCGAGGAGGGTGTGGAAGGCGGGCCTGCCGAGCAGTCGGGCCAGTTCCGCCGGGGTCCGCTCGCCGTCCGCCGCGGCGAGCAGCGCCCGCTGGCGCACCCCCACGGTCTGGCCGGGGGCGGCGGGGCGCGGCACGACCGGGGCGGTGTCCACGGAGGCGTACGGCCAGACGGCGTCGAGGAGTTCGCGGCGGCGTACCGTCTCGCGCTCGACGGCCTCGGCGGAGACCGGCCGCACCGTCCCGAACCAGTGCCCCACCCCGTACCGGAAGCGGGTGGGTCCGCTGGTGGGGGAGAGGGCGAAGAAGGCCGCGTCGAAGACGGCGCCGAGGTGGCAGATCTCCAGCTCGCCGTCGTGGAGCCGGCCGCTGTCGACGAGGAAGCGGCCGACGGCGCGGTGGGCCCCGGCCCGGTCGACGGCCTCGTCCCAGCCCTCGCGGGGGAGGCGGCCGCCGGTGGTCAGGAGGACGTCGACGCCGGGGGAGGCGGGGCTCTCGGCGTGCACGACCCGGCCGTCGACGAGGTAGAGCGTGCCGTGGTCGCGCAGCAGGGCTCCGGTGGCCTTCTCGGCGGCGAGCCGGACCAGCATGGGGGAGACGGGGGCGGCGACGGCGCTCATCCGAGGACCAGCCTCTCGGCGAGGTCGCGGAGCCGTATGCGGGCCAGGGCGAGGTTGCCGGTGGCGCGGTCGAGCCAGAGATGGAGGAAGACGCTGCTGTCGAAGGAGGTCTCGACGAAGCGGATGACGTGGTAGCCGGCACGGGTGGTGACGATGAGGTCCTCGACGGGTGGTGCCCCGGGTTCTCCGGGGGTGTCGCCGGCCGCGACGAAGGTGTCGAACTCGGCTGCCGAGCGGGCGAGTTCGGCGGTCTCGGCGGCCGTCGTCTCGTGGTCGCCGACCGGTGAGTCACCCGCCGTCCCGAGGGCGAGCCCACTGGTCCAGTCGACCAGGGAGGCCCCGCGAGCGCCCGGCAGGGCCATGGCCTCCAGAAGGCACTCGTCGATTCCGGGCACGCGGATTCCCCTCCCGATGCGGCGTGCGAACGTGCGTCAGTGACCGCGACGTTACTGAACGCAGCGCTCCTCGGGAGCCGTTCTGGCATTTTCCATCGGAACATGCCAGCGTCTGACGGAATTTGGCCTGTCGAGCGTCGTGGTCCTCTGTCAGGTCGACCACCGGGCCGTCCGCGCGGCCGGGCGGAAGACCCGTTCGTCGGCCCGTCCGCGCGGGAGGTCGACCACCGGCCCGTCCGCGCGGCCGGGCTTCAGGCCCTGGACTCCACGGCCTTCGCGATGTCGTTCAGGTCCTTCGTGAGGGCCTTGGCGACGGCCTTCGCGCCGAAGCGGGTCATCAGCCGGCCGAGGAGGCCCGGCTTCCGGCCGTGGGCGGGCCGCGCGGAGAACGTCATCCGCAGGGTGGTGGACCCCGTTCCGTCGGGCGCCAGGGTGAGCTCGGAGACGTAGTGCATGCCGTGCGAGTCGGCGACCGTGACGTACCGGTCGGGCGGCTCGCACTCCGTCACCGTCATCTCCTCGGTGGCCTCCTTGCCGAGCATCCGCCGCGTCTCGCGCCAGCGGGTGCCCACGCCGAAGCCGCCCTCGGTGAGCACCTCGACCTTCTCGACGCCCGAGAGGACGCGGGGCATGTCCCGCAGGTCGGTGATCGACTCCCAGACCCGTCCGGGGGAGGCGTCGACCCGGCGCTCGACGACGACGGATGTGGTGTCCGTACCGGTTCCAGTCATGGCTTCATCGAAGCGGGACGCCGGGACCCGCGCTACCGGACGGACCACCCGGACGCCTCCGTTCCACCCCTGCCGCGGGGCCTCCGGGCCCCTCGGCCTCATGCCCGTCGGACGAGCGCGTCCGCCTGCGCTCCGCCCGACTCCGCCACGATCTCCGCGACCGTCTGGGGCTTCCGTACGGTCGTGAAGGCCACCGCCCCGTCCTCGGACACCGTGAAGCCGTGGACGCCCGGCCGGGGCAGGCTGTTGTACGCGTAGTGGTGGGCGAAGTAGTACGCCCCGGTGTCCGGGACGGCCACCACGTCGCCCTGGCGCAGCGGCGGCAGCGCGCGGCCCGTGGCGAGCAGGTCCCCGGCGAAGCAGGCGGGCCCCGCCACGTCCTGGACGGTGGTCTCCCCGGTGCGGGGGCGGCCCTCGGAGTCGTACGCGAGGATCCGCAGCGGCCAGGAGTCGGGGGCGTAGACCGTACGGGTGGCCAGCTGCACGCCCGCGTGGGTGACGGCGATCGGGCGGCCCCCGGAGGTCTTCGTGTACTCCACCCGGGCGAGGACCGTGCCGTGTTTGGCGAGGAGCGAGCGGCCGAACTCGGTCACCAGGCCGTAGCGGCCGTCGAAGAGGCCGGGGACGGTGTCGGCGAGCAGCCGGGCGTAGTCGGCGTACGTCGGCGTCTCCTCGTCGGAGGCGAAGTTCACCGGGAGCCCGCCGCCGATGTCGAGGGTGTCGATCTGCTGCCGCCCGGCCGTTCGGTTGATCTCCTCGGCGAGCGCGTACGCCTCCCCGACGCCTTCGGCCATCAGGGCGAGCGGCACGCCCTGGGAGCCGGTGTGGGTGTGCAGCCGGGTCAGCCAGGGGCGCTCCAGGAAGGCCTGGACGACGGCCTTGCGGGCGCCCTCGTCGCGCAGCGCCACGCCGAACTTGGAGGTGGCGGTCGCGGTCGAGAGGGCGCCGATGGAACCCGCTCCGACCTGCGGGTTCACCCGGAGTCCGAGGGATGAGGCGGTGGGCGCGGAGGCGACGAGCGCGTCGAGCCTGGCCAGCTCCTGGAGGTTGTCGGCGTTGACGGCGACGCCGAGCGCGAGGGCCTGGCGCAGCTCGGCCGGGGTCTTGGCGGGGGAGTCGAGCACGGTCCGGGCGGAGGGGATCCCGGCGGCGCGGGCGAGGGCCAGCTCGCCGGGGCTGGCGACCTCGACGCCGAGTCCGGCCTCGTGGAGCAGCCGCAGGACGGGGACGAGCGGGGTGGCCTTGACGGCGAAGGCGTGGAGCACGGGGGCGTCGGTGACGGCGGCGAACGCGCTGGTCAGGGCGGCGGCGGAGGCGCGGATGCCGGCGGTGTCGAGGAGGGCGACGACGGGTTCGGCGGGGGAGAGGAGTCCTTGATCGACGGAGGCTCGGACGGCGAGATCGCGACGGGAGGAGGCCATGCGGTCCATCCCATCACCGGGACGGGTGGCGCCGCAGCGGTTGACTACAACTATTCATGCCGCCAGGATGTGAATATCTGAACGACATCCGAGGAGGCACCCCCATGTCAGGACCCCGCCCCGTACGTGCGGCCCGCGGTACGGAACTGAGCGCCCTGGGATGGCAGCAGGAGGCCGCCCTCCGGATGCTCCAGAACAACCTCGACCCCGAGGTCGCCGAGCACCCCGACAAGCTCGTCGTCTACGGCGGCACCGGCAAGGCCGCCCGCGACTGGCGCTCCTTCGACGCCATGGTCCGCACCCTGCGCACCCTCAAGCAGGACGAGACGATGCTCGTCCAGTCGGGCCGCCCCGTCGGCGTCATGCGGACCCACGAGTGGGCCCCGCGCGTCCTCCTCGCCAACTCCAACCTGGTCGGCGACTGGGCCAACTGGGAGGAGTTCCGGCGCCTGGAGCACCTCGGCCTCACCATGTACGGCCAGATGACCGCCGGGTCCTGGATCTACATCGGCACCCAGGGCATCCTCCAGGGCACCTACGAGACCTTCGCCGCCGTCGCCGCCAAGAGGTTCGGCGGCACCCTCGCCGGCACGATCACCCTCACCGCCGGCCTCGGCGGCATGGGCGGCGCCCAGCCCCTCGCCGTGACGATGAACGACGGCGTCGCCATCTGCGTCGACGTCGACCCGCGCGCCATCGAGCGCCGCATCGAGCACCGCTACCTGGACGTGCGGGCCGACGACCTCGCCCACGCGCTCCGGCTCGCCACCGAGGCCCGCGACGCCCGCCGCCCGCTCTCCATCGGCCTCCTCGGCAACGCCGCCGAACTGCTCCCGCGGATGCTCGCCGAGGGCGCCCCGATCGACATCGTGACGGACCAGACCTCCGCCCACGACCCGCTCGCCTACCTCCCGATCGGCGTCGCCTTCGACGACATGGCCGACGCGGCGGCGAAGGACCCGGCCGGGTTCACGACCCGCGCCCGCGAGTCGATGGCCCAGCACGTCGAGGCCATGGTCGGCTTCATGGACGCGGGCGCCGAGGTCTTCGACTACGGCAACTCGATCCGCGGCGAGGCCCAGCTCGCCGGCTACGACCGCGCGTTCGCCTTCCCCGGCTTCGTCCCGGCCTACATCCGCCCCCTGTTCTGCGAGGGCAAGGGCCCGTTCCGCTGGGCCGCCCTCTCCGGCGAGGCCTCCGACATCCACAAGACGGACAAGGCGCTCCTGGAGCTCTTCCCGGAGAACGAGTCCCTCCACCGCTGGATCAAGATGGCCGGCGAGCGCGTCCACTTCCAGGGCCTGCCCGCCCGCATCTGCTGGCTCGGCCAGGGCGAGCGCGACAAGGCCGGCGACATGTTCAACGACATGGTCGGCGACGGCACCCTCGCCGCGCCCCTCGCCATCGGCCGCGACCACCTCGACTGCGGCTCGGTCGCCTCCCCGTACCGCGAGACCGAGGCCATGCTCGACGGCTCCGACGCCATCGCCGACTGGCCCCTCCTCAACGCCATGGTGAACGTCGCCTCCGGCGCCTCCTGGGTCTCCATCCACCACGGCGGCGGCGTCGGCATGGGCCGCTCCATCCACGCCGGCCAGGTCTCGGTGGCGGACGGCACCGCCCTCGCGGGCGAGAAGATCCGCCGCGTGCTCACCAACGACCCCGGCATGGGCGTCATCCGCCACGTCGACGCGGGCTACGACATCGCCGAGCGCGTCGCCGACGAGAAGGGCGTCCGCGTCCCGATGCGCGAGGGCGACGACACCGAGGCCTCGGCGTGAGCGCGAGCTTCCACGCCATGTGGCGGTCGCTGCGGCCCCTCGGCCGCAGCGCCGCCTCCGGCGGCTACCGGCGCTACGCCTGGACCGAGGCCGACGCCGACTGCCGCCTCTGGTTCCGGATGCAGGCCGAGGCCCGCCGCCTGGACGTCGAGACCGACCGCAACGGCAACCAGTGGGCCTGGCTCGGCGACCCGACGGCCGGCGACGCCGTCGTCACCGGCTCCCACCTGGACTCCGTCCCCGACGGCGGAGCCTTCGACGGCCCCCTCGGCGTCGTCTCCTCCTTCGCCGCGCTCGACGAACTCCGCTCCCGCGGCGTCTCGTTCAAGCGCCCCCTCGCCATCGTCAACTTCGGCGACGAGGAAGGCGCCCGCTTCGGCCTCGCCTGCGTCGGCTCCCGCCTCGCCGGGGGCAGGCTGACGAAGGAGCAGGCGTACGAGCTCCGCGACGCCTCCGGGACCAGCCTCCCGCAGGCCATGGAGGCCGCCGGGTACGACCCCGAGACCATCGGGCCCGACCCCGAACGGCTCGCCCGCATCGGCGCCTTCGTCGAACTCCACGTCGAGCAGGGCCGCGCCCTCGACCTGTCCGGCGACTCCGTCGGCATCGCCTCCGCCATCTGGCCGCACGGCCGCTGGCGGTACGACTTCGCCGGCGAGGCCAACCACGCCGGCACCACCCGGCTCGTCGACCGCCGCGACCCGATGCTCACCTACGCGGAGACGGTCCTCGCCGCCCGCCGCGAGGCCGAGCTCGCGGGCGCCGTCGCCACCTTCGGCAAGATCGCCGTCGAACCGAACGGCGTCAACGCCATCCCGTCCCTCGTCCGCGGCTGGCTCGACGCGCGCGCCGCCGACCAGGGCTCCCTGGACCAGGTCGTCACCGGCATCGAGGCGGAGGCCCGCGGCTACGCCGACCGCCACGGCGTCGACCTCACCGTCGTCCAGGAGTCCTTCACCCCGGTCGTGGACTTCTCGCACGCCCTGCGCGACGAGCTCTCCCGGATCCTGGGCACCTCGGGGAAGGTGCCGGTCCTCGGCACCGGCGCGGGACACGACGCGGGCATCCTGTCCGAATCGATCCCGACCGCCATGCTGTTCGTACGGAACCCCACCGGCGTCTCGCACTCCCCGGCCGAGTTCGCGGCCGAGGACGACTGCGTCGCCGGGGTCCTCGCACTCGCCGACGTACTGGAGGAGCTGGCGTGCCGCTGACGACGTACTGGCTGGAACACGCCTGGCTCGACACCCATGTCGAGCCGGGCGTGGCCCTGGACGTGGACTCCGACGGCCGGATCTCGGCCGTACGCACGGGGGTCGAGGCGCCCCCGCGGGGTGCCGTCGCCCTCCGCGGCCTCACGCTCCCCGGCCTCGCGAACACCCACTCGCACGCCTTCCACCGCGCCCTGCGCGGCACCGTCCAGGTCGGCTCCGGCACCTTCTGGACCTGGCGCGAGGTCATGTACAACGTCGCCCAGCGCCTCACCCCCGACAGCTACTTCGCCCTGGCCCGCGCCGTGTACGCGGAGATGGCGCTCGCGGGCATCACCGCCGTCGGCGAGTTCCACTACCTCCACCACGCGCCCGGCGGCACCCCCTACGACGACCCCAACGCCATGGGCGAGGCGCTGATCGCGGCCGCGGGCGAGGCCGGCATCCGCATCACCCTCCTCGACACCGCGTACCTCTCCTCCGGCTTCGGCGCCGCCCCCGACCACCACCAACTCCGCTTCACCGATGGCACCGCCGACCGGTGGGCCGAGCGGGTGTCGGCCCTCAAGGAACGCGAGGGCGTCCGCGTCGGGGCGGCGATCCACTCGGTACGGGCCGTCCCCGCCGACCAGCTCGCCACGGTGGCCGGCTGGGCCCAGGACAGGGACGCCCCCCTCCACGTCCACCTCTCGGAGCAGACCGCCGAGAACGACGCCTGCCTCGCCGCCCACGGCCGCACCCCGACCCAGCTCCTCGCCGACCACGGCGTCCTCGGCGCCCGGACGACCGGCGTCCACAACACCCACATGACGGACACGGACATCGCGCTCATCGGCTCGACGTCCACCGGCACCTGCATGTGCCCGACGACCGAACGGGACCTCGCCGACGGCATCGGCCCCGCCGTCGCCCTCCAGCGCGCCGGCTCCCCGCTCTCCCTCGGCAGCGACAGCCACGCCGTCATCGACCTCTTCGAAGAGGCCCGGGCCATGGAGCTCGACGAGCGCCTGCGCACCCGCACCCGCGGCCACTGGACGGCGGCGGCGCTGCTCCGCGCGGCCACCGCGGACGGCCACGCCGCCCTCGGCCGCCCCGACGCGGGCGTCCTGGAGACCGGCGCCCCCGCCGACTTCACGACGATCGCGCTCGACTCGGTCAGGACAGCGGGACCGGTACCGCGTCTGGCAGCGGAGACCGCGGTATTCGCGGCGTCGGCCGCGGACGTCCGGCACACGATCGTGGGCGGACGCCATGTCGTACGGGACGGGATCCACGCGTCCGTGCCGGACGCCGCCCAGGCCCTCGCGGACTCGATCGCCGCCCTGCGCGGCTGAAGGAGACACCTCCCACCATGAACACCGGCCCCGAGGCGATGAACAACCCGGCGGCGACCTCCGCCCCCACGAGCGCGAACAGCGCCGTGGCGACGGCCGCCACCGCCATCGTCAACATCGCCAGTCTCGTCACCAACGACCCCTCCCTCGGTGATGGAACCCCCCTCGGCCTGATCCAGGACGCGGCCGTCGTCATCGACGGCGACCGCGTCGTCTGGGTCGGTGAATCCAGCAAAGCACCGGCCACTGACAACCGGGTCGACGCCGGCGGCCGGGCCGTGATCCCCGGCTTCGTGGACTCCCACTCGCACCTCGTCTTCGCGGGCGACCGCACGGCCGAGTTCAACGCCCGCATGTCCGGCCAGCCGTACAAGGCGGGCGGCATCCGCACCACGGTCGCGGCGACGCGCGCGGCGACCGACGCGGAGCTGTCGGCGAACGTGGCCCGCTACCTGCGCGAGGCCCTCGCCCAGGGCACCACCACCTTCGAGACCAAGTCCGGCTACGGCCTCACCGTCGAGGACGAGGCCCGCGCCCTGCGCATCGCCGCCGGACACACCGACGAGGTCACCTACCTCGGCGCGCACATCGTCTCCCCGGAGTACGCCGACGACCCGGCCGGGTACGTGGAACTCGTCACCGGCGAGATGCTCGACGCCTGCGCCCCGTACGCCCGCTGGGTGGACGTCTTCTGCGAGAAGGGCGCCTTCGACGGCGACCAGGCCCGCGCGATCCTCACCGCGGGCAGGGCGAAGGGCCTCCACCCCCGGGTGCACGCCAACCAGCTCACGTACGGCCCCGGCGTCCAGCTCGCGGTGGAGCTGGACGCGGCGAGCGCGGACCACTGCACCCACCTGACCGACGCGGACGTCGACGCGCTCGCGAGCGGCTCGACGGTCGCCACGCTCCTCCCCGGCGCCGAGTTCTCCACCCGCGCCCAGTGGCCCAACGCCCGCCGCCTCCTGGACGCGGGCGTCACGGTGGCCCTGTCGACGGACTGCAACCCGGGCTCCTCCTTCACCTCCTCCGTCCCGTTCTGCGTCGCGCTCGCCGTACGGGACATGGGGATGACCCCGGACGAGGCGGTGTGGTCGGCCACCGCCGGCGGTGCGGCGGCCCTGCGCCGCACGGACGTGGGCCGCCTGACGCCCGGCGCCCGCGCCGACCTCACCGTGCTGGACGCCCCGTCCCACGTGCACCTGGCGTACCGCCCGGGCGTCCCCCTGGTGACGCAGGTGTGGCGGGCGGGCGTGCGCGCGGTCTGAGCACGGACGGGGAAACGGGGTACGGCGGCTGAGTAGGCGTACTCATGTGGGGTGCGGCCGCCCGGGAACAGACTTCGATCATGACTTCCACGCGTTCGACGTCCCTGAAGAGCAAGCGGTTCGGCGTAGCCCTGGCGGCCCTCTGCGCGCTGGCCCTCACGGCCTGCGGTACGGAGGTGGCGGGCGGCGGCGCTGCGGTGGGAGCGGCCACCGCCGCGCCGCCGACGCGGACGGCCGAACCGACCCCGACCCCGACTCCGACGCCGACCCCGACGCCCACGGCGCCGAGGCCGGAGCCCATGGACGACCCGAGCCGCACGGCCGAGGAGCACGCGGCCGAGCTGGCGTTCATGGGGCTCATGATCGAGGTCGCCGCACCGTGCCGGGAGAGCCGCCCCGATTCGCCGCCGAGCGTGGAGCCGGAGGCGACCGCGCCGGCCGGACCCCTGAACCCGCCGCCCGGCGCGGACAAGGAAGGCGTCCCCGTCCCTCTGGAGGACCCGGCCCACCCCGCCGACAGCCCCTGGGACTTCGACCGCGTGCGGCAGGAAGTCGAGTTGGGCGACGTGGAGCGGTGCGCCGCCCCCCTCCACGGCCGGCGCGTCGCGAAGGCCCTGGACGGCACCGGGAACCCGACCCCGGCGCACGTCGAGAAGGCCCTCGCCCGGGCCGGCTACGACGTCGGCTACCGCGTCCTCGGTCTGCGGGAGGTCGACGGGAAGGTCGGGTTCACCCTCGACCTGCGGGGCGGCGAGCTGTGCCTCGACGGCACCTACGACGGAGCCCGCACGACCTTCGAGGCGTACGGAGCCCACCCCGGCGTGTACTGCACGGACGTGAAGCGCCGCGCCCAGGACCCGTCCTAGGAGCGGTGGCTCAGCACGTTGACCACCCGGCCGTCCGGGTCGCGGACGAAGAAGCGGCGGACGCCCCAGGGCTCGTCGGTCAGGGGATGGACGATCTCCGCCCCGGAGGCGCGGACCGTCGCGTAGGCGGCGTCCACGTCGTCGACCTCCACGCTGAGGTCGGGCGTGACCGGGGCGGTCAGGTCGTGGGTCATGAGACTGACCTGAGCGGTCGGCGCCGAGGGCGGGGCGAGCGTCGCGATCCAGCCGTGGTCCATGACCACCTCGAACCCCAGCAGGCCGTAGAAGTCGCGGTTCTCCTCGGGGGAGTCGGTACGGAGGTTGGGCACGGCGCGGCGGACGGTCATGCCCCGCACCCTAGACCGGCGCTTCGGCGGAACTCGTGGACGACCCGGATCTCGCCGACGATGTGCGCGTTGAACTCGTCCAGCTCCTCGGCCGGCACCCACAGTTCGAGGATCGTCCGGCCGCCGGCCTGCCGGACCGGGTACCTGCGGAGGAACTCCGTCTCGACCTCGAAGCGGGTGACGAAGCCGGCGCCGCTGTGCTTCACGTTCCAGTCCCGGGCGATCCTGATCGCGTACTCCTCGTCGAGGACCGGGTAGAAGATCGGCTGCTCCGGCAGCCGGGGCGGCCAGGCGCGGTGGCCGAGCCGCCGCACGAGCTCCAGCTCGTCCGGGCCGGTGGGGCGCCAGAGGGTGGTCGTCGTCGGTCGTCGGCCGGTCACGGGGGTTCGCTCGCTCTCCAGGTGGGGGCCGACCGCGGGCGCGGTCCGCCGGGAGCCCGACCGTACCGACGGGCCGGTGGCCGCGGCCACCGGTTTCAGCGGGCCGCGGGGGTCCCGTCCGCCACCGGCGCCAGCTCCCTCACCAACGCCTCCGCCGCGCCCAGCACCGCCCGCTCCTCCGCCGTCAGGCACGGGATCGCCGCGCGGCGGGTCCGCGCCCGCCCCAGGTGCGGGAGGACCGGGGCGGTCGTGGCCGCGAGGAGCGCGGTCAGGCCCGCGCGGGCGCCCGGGGCGTACGGCGCCGGGGAGACCGCGACCTCCGCGAGCATCAGGGCCGACATCGCGTGGTCCAGGCCCGCCGGGTGGCCCTCCTCCGCCGTCTGCCAGTCGATGACGACGGGGCCCCGGTCCGTCAGGACCACGTTGCCGGGGTGCAGGTCCAGGTGGGCCGGCGGCGTTCCCGGCAGGGCGTGCAGCCTCGCCAGGAGCCCCGCGACCAGCGCGCCCGCCGGCTCCGGCTCCACCGTGCCGGAGAGCAGCGCGTCCAGGAGCGACGGGCCCGTGAGACGCTCCATCACCAGGTCGGGACCCTCCGCGCGCAGGACCGCCGGGACCGGATAGCCCTGGCGCGCGAGCCGCGTCATGAGCTCCGCCTCGCGGGTCGCGTCGTCGCCGTCCCGGTACCGGCGCAGAACCCACGCCCCGTCGCCGGGCAGCGCGTACACGTCCGCCGTCCTGCCCCGCCCGATGATCTCCAACTCGTCCACCCCACGGCCCCCTTGATCACCAGTACTCTCCCACCGTGTCCGCTCCTTCACGGGTTGGTCACGGAAAGACCGAGTATCCCTGTCTCTGCGGGTTCCGGACGGGTACCGTCCTGTCCTGGCAGGACTCAGGGGGGAAGACCGGGGGGTCGGCAGGGTGAGCGCTGTCCGCATGCGGGTCGTGAGGCCGGGGGAGCTGACCGCGCGGGAGGTCGAGGCGTGGCGCGAGCTGCGGGCCAAGACCGGCGCGCCCGCGAATCCGTTCATGGAGCCCGAGTTCGCCCGGGCCGTCGCGGCCGTGCGGCCCCGTTCGCGCGTCGCGGTGTGGTGGGAGGGGGAGGAGCCGGTCGGCTTCTTCCCGTACGAGAAGGGCCCGCTGGGCCAGGGCCGGGCCATCGGCTTCGGCGTCTCCGACAGCCAGGGCGCCGTCCTGCGGTCCGGACTGCGGCCGAGCGCGCGCGCCCTGCTGCGCCACTGCGGGCTCGCGGGCTGGAAGTTCGACAACCTGGAGGACGGGCAGCCCGTCTTCGAGGGCGCGGCCGTCGAGTCCTTCGCCTCGCCCGTGATCGACGTCGGCGAGGGGTACGCGGCCTACGAGGCCCTGCTGCGCGTCCAGTCGCCCAAGTTCCTGAGGACCACCCTCGCCAAGGAGCGCCGGCTCGGCCGGCAGGCCGGCGGCGAGGTGCGTTTCGTCTTCGACGAGCGCGACCCGGCGGCCCTGCGCACGCTCATGGAGTGGAAGTCCGCCCAGTACCGCAGGACCGGCCGCCGGGACCGATTCTCGAAGGACTGGATCACCACCCTGGTCCGCCGCCTCCACGAGCTCCGCGCGCCCGGCTGCTCCGGTGTCCTCTCCGTGCTCTACGTGGGGGAGCGGCCCGTCGCCGCGCACTTCGGACTGCGGTCGGCGACCGTGCTGTCCTGCTGGTTCCCCGCGTACGACCCCGAGTTCGCCAAGTTCTCGCCCGGGCTCGTCCTCCATCTCCGGATGGCCGAGGCGGCGGCCGCCGCCGGGATCGGGATGCTCGACCTGGGGCGCGGGGACGCCGAGTACAAGGACGCCCTGAAGACCGGGGAGCTGACGGTGTACGAGGGGGCCGTCGTCCGCCCGGGTGTCCGGGCCGCGCTGCACTGGCTGGGCCGTGAGCCCTCCCGTCGCTTCCACCGTTTCGTGCGCGGCCGTCCGGCGCTCGCGGCCCGGGGCCGTACCGTCCTCAACCGCGTCGCGGCCCTGAGGGGCTCCCGTTAGCCGCGCCGGGGGGCCGGTGCGGGCCCCCTTCGCCGCCCTGGCCGCCCTCGTCGGCGGGTGGGCGACCAGGTCGCCCGCCGTCCGGTCCCGGGCGGCGGCGGTCGCGTCCGTCAACCGGCCGCGGGTACCCGTGGAGCCCGCCGCCCGCCCCCGGGCGGTCGCGGTCGCGTCCGTCAACCGGCCGCAGGCGCCCGTGGAGCCGCCCGCCCGCCGCCAGGTGGGAGCGGCCGCCCCGGCCGCCAACCGGCCGCAGGCGCCGACGGCGTCCGCCGCCCGCCCCCGGGCGGTCCCCTCCGCCCCTTCCGTCCCCTCCGCCCCCGTACCTCCGTGGAGCACCCCTCGATGAGCCTCCCCGCCCCCCGGCCCATCTCCGTCGCCGAGCTCGATCTCGACGCGCCCGACGGGCCCGTCCTCGGCTTCCGGCCCGCGCCCGGCGGGCCGCCCGTCGTGCCCGGTGACGTCTACGCGCTCGTACGGCTCCGGGGCCGGCCCGCCGCCACCGTCGTGGGTGCCTACGCCGAGGGCGAGGACCCCGCCGAGGTGCTGGCCGCCCTCGCCCGGCCGCGGCTCGCGGAGGCCGGGACGCCCCGCACCGCCGCCGAACGCCTCGCCGCGGACCGCACCGCCGCGGAGCGCGCCGAAGCCGAGCGCCTCGCTGCCGACCGCACCGCCGCCGAGCGCGCCGAAGCCGAACGCCTCACCCCCGAACACACCGCCGCCGCCGACCGCCCCGCCTCCGGCCGGCCGGAGGACCGCGCGGGGGCCCGCCCCGCCCCGCCCCGCGCCTCCGTCGTCGTCGCGACCCGTGAGCGGCCCGAGCAGCTCGCCCGCGCCCTCGACTCGCTCCTCGCCCAGGACCACCCGGACTTCGAGCTCGTCGTCGTCGACAACGCGCCCGTCACCGACGACACCCACGCGCTCGTCACCCGGAAGTACACCGACCGCGTCCGGTACGTCCGGGAGGACACCCCCGGTCTCGCCACCGCCCACAACACCGGCCTCGCCGCCGCCGGGGGAGCCGTCGTCGCCTTCACCGACGACGACGTGATCGCCGACCCGCACTGGCTGACCGCGCTCACCGCGCCCTTCGCCGCCGACCCCGGCCTCGGCTGCGTCACCGGACTGATCCTGCCCGCCCGGCTGCGCACCCCCGCCCAGATCCTCCTGGAGTCGCACGGCGGCTTCGCCAAGGGCTTCGCGCCCCGGGTGTACGACCCGGCGCTGCCGCCCGCCGACGAGCCGCTCTTCCCGTTCACCGCGGGCAGCTTCGGCTCCGGCGCCAACATGGCCTTCCGGACCGAGGCCCTCCGCGCGGCCGGCGGCTTCGACCCGGCGACCGGCACCGGGACCGCGGCGAGGGGCGGCGACGACCTGTACGCCTTCGTCGCCGTCCTCTCCGCCGGCTTCCGGCTCCGCTACACCGCCGAGGCCCTCGTCTGGCACCACCACCGCGACACCTGGCAGGACCTGCGGAACCAGGCGTACGGCTACGGCGCCGGCCTCACCGCGTACCTCACCGCCACCCTGGTCCGCCGCCCCCGCCTGCTGCCCGCGCTCCTCGCCCGCCTTCCGCGCGGCCTCGCCCACGCCCGGACCATGACCGCCCGGCGCGGCGAGTCCCACGAGGGCGGCGCCGTCCCCGGCGAGCACGGCACCCACCACCATCCCTGGCCTCGCAGCCTCTCCCGACTGGAGCGACGCGGCATGCTCTACGGCCCGATCGGATACGCGAAGGCCCGCGCGCGGGCGCGGCGCGGGAGGGCGGCCCGATGACGAACCCGCCCGGCCCCTCCCGGACGTCCCTCCGCCCGCGGACCCCCGGCCGTTCCCGGGTACCCGTCCGCACCCGGATACCCGTGCTCCTCTACCACGCCGTGATGGAGGACCCGCCGGAGTGGATCGCCGAATTCACCGTCTCGCCGAAGGAGTTCGCCTCCCAGCTGGACGCGATCGTCGCCAGCGGCCGTACCGCGATCACGGTCGGCACCCTCGTCGCGCACCTCGCGGCCGGCACCCCGCTGCCGCCCCGGCCCGTCGTCCTCACCTTCGACGACGGCTTCGCCGACCTCGTCGGGCCGACCGCCGAGGCGCTCGCCTCCCGCGACCTGCCGTCCACCGCGTACCTCACCACGGGCGCCATCACCCCCGGCCGGCCCTGTCTGCTGCCGCCCGCGCCGATGATGACCCTCGCCCAGACGCCGCGCCTGGAGCAGTACGGGATGGAGGTCGGCGGCCACACCGTCACCCACCCGCAGCTCGACACCCTCGCGCCGAGCGCCCTGCGGCGCGAACTGCGCGATTCGAAGGTGGCCCTGGAGGACGTCCTCGGGCACGAGGTGCGGCACCTCGCCTACCCGCACGGCTACAACAGTCCGGCCGTCCGGCGGGCCGCCGCGGCCGCCGGGTACACCTCGGCGGTCGCCGTCCGGCACGCGCTCAGCTCCGAGAAGGACGAGGTCTTCCGCATCGCGCGGCTCATCCTGCGCCGGAGCCACACCGTCGCCGACGTGGAGCAGTGGATGGAGGGGCACGGGGCGAAGGCCGCGCCCTACCCGGACTCGCTGCCCACCATCGGCTGGCGGATGTACCGCAGGACCCGCACCCTGCTCAAGGGGCCCGGGTTCGCGGGCTGAGAGCCCCCGCGATGATGGACAACTCCGGCGACCGATCCGGGTGTTGAATGTGTGAACAAAACCGGAGTACCTTCCTGTACTTCGCCGAAAGGGGCAGTTCGTGGGGGGAGAGGCCGTGCAGCATGACGTGCCCGCACCGGTGGCCGACAGCGAGGTCGGGGCGGGGCGCGAGGTCAAGGAGCCCGCGCCCGCGCGCGCCCCGAGCGCGGCCCGTCTCACCTCCGCGCTCCGCTCCCCGGACGCGCTCAACCTGGCACCGCTGCTCGTCGCGGCCGCGCTCTGGTTCTGGGCCCTGCCCCGGATCGACTTCCGGAACATCGCGGAGTTCGGCCTCCTCGACCGCTTCCCCCTCACCTTCTACGCCTCTCTCACCGTCCTGACCTGCGGCTTCGTCCTCACCCTGCGCCGGGCCGGCACCGCGCCGCTCTGGCCCGCCACCTACTGCGCGGCCATGCTGTTCGCCCTCAAGGCGCCGCCCGCGATCCTCTACGACAACGTGCGCTACGCCTGGGCGTCCAAGCACGACGCGATCATCAGCAGGCTGCTCGACCAGGGCACCGTCCACCCCGGGACCGAGCTCTCCGGCGGGATGTCCGCCTACGACCAGTGGCCCGGCTTCTTCTCCCTCGACGCGGCCCTCGTCCGCGCCTTCGGCGTCGACGCCGCCGCCTCCTTCATCAACTGGGCCCCGGTCGCGCTCGGTCTGCTCACCGTCCCGGTCCTGATACTCGTCTACCGCACGTTCAGCGACGACTGGCGGCTCGTGTGGACCGGCGTGTGGATTTTCCAGCTGGCGAACTGGGTGGGCCAGGACTACCTGTCGCCGCAGGGCTTCTCGTACCTGCTCTACCTCACCGTCTTCGCCGTCGTCGTCCGGCACTTCGTGCTCCCCGGCTCCGCCGGGACGCTGCGCGACCGGAGCATGCTCGATCCGGCGGCCCCGGCCGTGCCGCCGCCCACCACCACCCGCCAGCGGGCGATCGCCGTCCTGATCCTGCTGCCGGTCATCGCGACCATCAACGCCAGCCACCAGCTGACCCCGATCATGCTGTGCGCGACGCTCTTCGCCCTCTGCCTCACCCGCCGCTACCGCAACATCGGGCTCCTCGTCACCACCGGCCTCGTCGCCCTCGCCTGGAACCTCACCATGGGCCGGGAGCTCTTCCTCGACACCCTCGGCACCCTGAAGGAGAAGGCCGGCGACCTGCTCGGCAACTCCCGCCCCGGCTTCGCGGGCGACCCCACGGGCCCCGGACCCGAGCTCGTCGGCAGCGCCAACATCCTGATGGTCCTCGCGCTCGGCGGCCTCGCCTGCGCCGCCGTGGTCCTGCGCCGCAAGCTCGTCCGCAGCGCCCTGCCGCTGGTGCTCGCCGCCGCGGCGCCGCTGCCGATGTTCGCCGTCAACGACTACGGCGGCGAGATGATCTTCCGGGTCTACCTCTTCGGACTGCCCGGCTCCGCCTTCTTCGCCGCCGCCGCGCTCGTCCCCGCCGCCGGGGCCACCAGCCGCGCCGCCGTGATCGCCCGCCGCGCGACCGCCGTCGCCCTCCCCGTCACCCTCGTCGCCATGCTCGCGGGCTTCCTGCCCTCGTACTACGGCAAGGAGGGCATGCACTACGCCCCGCCCGGCGAGACCGCGCTCACCCGCCGCGCCTTCGACCGGGCACCCGAGGGCTCCCTGATCCTCGCCGCGACCGGTGCCTTCCCCGACGCGTACTACCGCTACGACCGGTACGAGCGCTGGTTCTTCACCGAGCAGGAGGTCGACGAGAACCTCCGCATGCTGAAGGACCCGGCCGGCTACCTCGCCGGCGGCATCCCGGCGGACCGCCCCGCGTACGTGATCCTCACCCGCACCCAGGGCGAGGCCGTCATCGGCGAGGGCTACCTCCCGGAGGGCGGCTTCGACACCCTCCGGGGCGCGCTGGAGAAGTCCCCGCTCTTCCAGGTCGTCGAGGAGAACACGTACGGCGTCGTCCTCCGCTACCGGCCCACCACCGGCGGCTGACCGGCCCACCACCGGCGGTGGTCGCCACCCGCCGATCCCGCCGAGCGCCCGTCGCCACCGCCCGCCGCGGCCCACCCGCCGCAGACCACACGCCCGAGGAGTAGGTACGCCATGGCCCACCCACGCCTGACCCCGCGAGTCCAGCGCAGAGCCGCCCTCGCGGCCTCCGGATGGGTCGCCCTCGCCGCGACCGCCTTCCCCGGCGGCTCCCCGTTCCGCTGGATCCCCGTCCTCGCCTTCGTCGTCCTCGCGCCGGGCCTCGCCCTGCTCCTCCCGCAGCCGATGGGCCTGCGCCCCGGCGCCCGACTGGAGGCCCTGGCGCTCGCCGCGCCCGTCAGCCTCTCCGTGGCCACCCTCGTCGCGACCACCCTGTTCCTGACGAAGGCGTTCTCCCTCACCGTCTTCCTGGTCGTCCTCGCCGTCTTCGTGAGCGGCGCCGCCCTGCTGCCCGGGGTGCCGCTGCCGGCCGCCACGCGCGGCGCCGTCGAGCGTGAGGGCGCCCGGCCCTCCCTGCTGCGCAGACGAAGGACCGGTGGGGGCGGATGACCGGCCGCCACTCCGGGGGCGGCCCCTGGACCCGCCTCGCCCTCGCCCTCGCCGCCGTCGGGGCGCTGACCGCCGGGATAGGGGTCTGGTCGACCCTCGCCGAGGGCGACGACCGCTGCACCCCCGACGCCACCCTCGTCGCCCCGTGCGGGGCCTGGTGGGGCGCGTACATCCCGTACGACGAGGACAGTTCGCTCACCCGGCCCGTGTACGCCTTCGAGAAGAAGATCGGCCGCAAGCTCGACCTCGTCTACACGTACCACGACATGTCCGGGAGCAAGGCCGACGGCGAACTGCTCACCCCCGACGAGCGCGAACTCGGCCGCGAGCGACTGCTCATGCTGGCCTGGGAGTCCACGGTGTGGACCGAGAAGCACCACGCCAACTGGACCGAGAAACAGCTCGGCTGGAAGAACATCGCCGCCGGGAGGTACGACACCTCCGTCATCGACCCGCAGGCCCTGCGCGTCAAGGAGTACGGCAAGCGGGTCTTCTTCTCCTTCGACCAGGAGGCCGACTTCCGCATCCCGGAGGGCGCCGGCACCCCGGAGGAGTACGTCGCCGCCTACCGCCACGTCCGCGAGCGCTTCGAGAAACTGGGCGTCACCAACGTGGTGTGGGTGTGGACGGTCTCCGGCTACCTCGGCAACGCCGACCTGATGAAGAGGCTCTACCCCGGCGACTCGTACGTCGACTGGATCGGCATGGACCAGTACAACTACTACCTCTGCCACAAGTCGCCGAACTGGCTCGACTTCGACAAGAGCCAGCGCCCCAGCTACGACTGGATGCGGAAGAACATCTCCGCCGACAAGCCGATCATGCTCTCCGAGTTCTCCACCGCCCCCGACCCGAAGAAGCCGGAACGGCAGCGCGACTGGTACACCGCGATCCCGAAGGTGGCGCCGACCCTGCCGAAGGCGAAGGCGTACGTGCACTGGAACCGCGCGGTCCCCGGCCCCGGCTGCGACCTGACCATCGACTCCGGTCCCGGCCTCGACGGCTACCGGACCGCGGGCCAGGACCCGTACTTCCGGCAGGACGTGCCGAACCGCTGACCCGCCCGGCGCGGCTCAGGGCCTTCCGCGGCCCGACGTCAGGCCGCGGAAGGCGCACACCGCCATCGTCCCCCCGGACAGGCCCAGGAAGAGCGGCAGCGGGGCGGTGGCGAAGGCCTGCTGCCCCGCCCACCCCGCCCAGACCAGCACCCACACCACACCGGCCGTGACCCGCGCGCCCACCCCGACCACCCGCAGCAGCACGGCCGCGAGCAGCAGACACAGCGCCTGGAGCGCCACGGGCGCCACGGCCCGCTCCACCCCTTCGCCCAGGAGCGCGGCGCCGGGACCGGCCGCCTCGGCCGGCCGCAGGCCCAGCAACGGCGGCGCGGTGTGCAGCGCGAGGAAGGTGGCGAGCACCACCGTCCCGGCGAACGCGGGCCGGAAGACGCGGAGTCCGACGGCGGCGCCCTGGAGGGCGACGAGCAGCAGCCCGGCGAGGAGCGTGACCGGTGGCAGCGCGGCGAGCAGACCGGTCCCGGAGAGCCGGGCCACGTCCAGCTCGCCGGAGTGGGCGAGCGGGAACCAGAAGAGCCCGGCCGCCAGGCCGAGCAGCAGCCACAGCCAGGTCACCCACCGGTCCGCGCCGTCCGCCCCGTCCGTCGCCCCCGGCCGCGCGGCCGACACCGCCGGGGTCGTGGCGGACGCGGGTGCCGGCCGGCCCGAGGGGCCGTCCCCCGGCTCCCTGGGCACGAAGACCGGGATGCCGAACGCCGGCGTCATCGATTCGTGCGCCCCGCGCAGATAGGCGCTCTCCCGCGCCCAGTTGGTGCCGTACCCGTCCTCCGCGCGCGGCTTCGCCCGCTCGGTCTCGCGGGGCCGCTCCACCGGCGCGCGCCCCTTGAGCGCGGCCCGCAGACCCGGCGCCGACACCGCCGCCATCAGCGTCATCGAGGCGAGGACGGCGAATCCGGCGCCCGAGATCCCGACGGGCCCGAGGAGCAGGGCCGCGCTGCCGAGGACCAGGACGCACATCGCGCCCTGGAGGACGGCGAGCACGCCCGTACGCCCCTGGACGCGCAGCACGCCGATGTACAGCTCCACCGCGACCCGGGGGAGCGCGGCGGCGGCGAGCAGCCGGAGCACGGTCGTGCCGTGCTCGGCGTAGTCCGGGCCGAACGGCGCGAGGATCAGCGGCGCGAGCACGACGAGGACGAGGACGACCGGGACGAGCAGCAGCGCCATGCGGCGCAGCGCGCCCCTGACCCCCTCGGCGAGGGACTCGGGGCTGTGGGAGGCGTGGGCGGTGAGCGAGGAGGCCATGTTGATGGCCATGAACTCCATCGTGCCGCCGACGGTGTAGGCCGTGTAGAAGAAGGCGTTGTGGGCGGCGTCGAAGCGGACGGCGACCATCACCGGCAGCAGGTTGATCATGGCGAGGCTGAAGAGCGCGCCGACGGAGTCGCCGGCCATGAACCGGCCGATCTCGCGCAGGCTGGGCGGTTCGCGGTCCCGGTCGGCGCGGGCCTGGCGGGGGATGAGCCGCCGGAAGACGAGCCAGGCGAGCGGGATGACCGAGAGGGCGATCGCCGCCGACCAGGAGACGAAGACGCCGAGCACCGGCAGGGCGGCGGCGAGCAGCACGAGCAGGACGAGCTTGCCCAGCGAGAAGACCGCGTTGCCGACGGGGACCCAGATCGCCCGTCTCAGTCCGGTGAGGACGCCGTCCTGGAGGGTGAGCAGCGCCCAGCCGATGCAGGAGGCGGTGAAGAAGATCCCGGCGGACAGGGTGCCGAGCGGGGCGTACGAGGGCCCCCACCAGTCGATGGTGAGCAGGAAGACGCCGCAGGCGACGGCGACCACCACGGTGCTGACCAGGTACATCCGCAGGACGAGCGGCCCGGTGGCGCGGCCTGCCCGGGGCACGTACCGGACGACCGCTCCGATCATGGTGGTGGCGGTGAGGGAGGCGAGCAGGCGCTGGGCGGCGATGGCGGCGGAGCCCTGGCCGACGGCCTCCTCCGAGTAGTAGCGGGCGGCGACCAGCCAGAAGCCGAGGCCGAGGGCGGCGGAGACGCCGGTGGAGAGCATCAGGGCGTAGGCGTTGCGGAACATGGAGTTCTCGCCGGACCCGGAGTCGGAACCGGAGTCGGACCCGGACCCGGAGTCGGAACCCGAGTCGGACCCGGAGTCGGCGGCGTGGCCGGAGTCGGGGCCGGAACCGCGGCCGTCGCCGGAGCCGCCGCTGTCACGGTCCTCGGCGCCGGAGCCCTCGCCGCCGTCCCCGCCGCCGTTCCTCGTCTCCGGGTGCGCGGGCGTCCCGCCGGCCGCGGGGTCCGCCTCCGGACCCCGCTCCTGCCCGCGCAGTCGTACGGTGTCGGTCACCGGGCGCCACCGAGGGCCTCCGAGGGCTGCGCCGGGCGGATGCCGGCGCCGCGCAGGACGGCGAGGACCTCGTCCGCGCGGCGCGGGTCCACGGGCAGGGCGTGGCGGGCGAACCAGGCGGCCGGCTCCGGAGCGGGGGAGAGGTCGGTGAAGACCCCGCCCGCGTAGCTGTCGAGCGGCGGGTCGTAGAGGTAGCCGGTGGTGATCCGGTGCCGGGCGAGGGCGGCGGCGGCCGCGTCCCGGTCCGCGACGAGCAGCGGCACCCGGAAGAGCGGCTGGACCGGCTCGGGGGAGGTCTCCGAGACCCTCGGCGTGCCGTACTCGGCGGCCGACAGCCGGGCGGTGCCGGCCCGGTGGGCGTCGAGGACGCCGTCGAGCCGGGCGAATCTGCGGGTGGTGCGGCGCAGTCTGCCGGAGCCGGGCCGCAGCCGGTAGTCGTGCATGTCGACGCGGACCCAGGAGTGGAAGGGTTCGAGCGCGGGCGCCGCCGGGAGGGCCCGCTCCAGCGCGTCGGCGCGGAGCGGCATCCGTATCTCCTCCCGTTCCTCCAGGCCGAGCAGCCGCACGGCGGCGCGCGCGGCCCCCACCAGACGCAGCCGGCGGGCGGTGGCCTCGGCGTACGGCCTGACCAGGTAGGCGAGTTCGGCGGTGGCGCGGGTCGGGTGCAGCAGCGCGTCCCGGGCGGCGGCGAGTTCCTCGCGCAGCGCCGGATCGGCGAGGGCGAGGAAGCCGCCGGTCTTGGCGGCGGTGTGCTTCGAGAGGCTGAAGACGGACGCCTCGCCGTACGTGCCGACCGGGCGTCCGCCGACGGTGGAGCCGATCGCGTGGGCCGCGTCCTCGATCAGCGGGATGCCGAGCCGGTCGCAGTGCGCCCGGAGCTCCGGTGCCGGGTCGGGGTTGCCGTACAGATTGGTCGTGAGGACGGCGGAGAGCCCCTGCCAGACGGACTCGGGCACGGCGGCCGTGTCGATCGACCCGTCGCGGGGGTCGAGCGGTGCCTGCACGGGGCGGAGCCCGGCGGCGAGGACGACGAAGAAGATGACGTCGTCGTTGACCGGGGACATCAGGACCCGGCCGCCGGGTCTGCACCAGTGGCGCAGCGCGAGATAGAGACCGAAGCGGCACGACGGCACGTAGAGGCACTCCCTGCCCCCGAGCCTGCCGCGCATGCGCTCTTCCAGTTCCGCGTACGCAGAGACCATGTGAAATTCCCCCCTGAACCCCCGGGCCAATGTGGCCCAATCCGGACGGCGCGTCAACAAGGCCCTCCGGTCGTGCGGAAGGGCCCGTCCCGGGTCCGAAGACCGTGAACGGGCCCTTTCCGCAGCCATTTTGTCGGCTCGGGGGAGGTGGTGGAGGTCATTCCTCCAGAGTCAGGCCCCGGCGCAGTTTGGCCAGTGTCCGGCCGAGCAGCCGGGACACGTGCATCTGCGAGATGCCGAGCTCCGTGCCGATCTCCGACTGGGTCATGCCGGAGACGAAGCGGAGGGAGAGGATGTGCCGCTCGCGGGAGGGCAGCGAGGCGATCATCGGCTTGAGGGAGGCGATGTACTCGATGCCGGTCAGGCCGTGGTCCTCGTAGCCCAGCCGGTCGGCGAGCGCGGCCTCGCCGCCCTCCTCCTCGTCGGGCTGCGCGTCGAGCGAGCTCGCGGTGTACGCGTTGCTCGCCGCCATGCCCTCGACGACCTCCTCCGGGGAGATGCCGAGCTCCTCGGCGAGCTCGGCGACGGTCGGGGCGCGGTCGAGGCGCTGGGCGAGCGCGTCACCGGCCCTGGCCAGGTCGAGCCGCAGCTCCTGGAGCCGGCGGGGCACGTGCACCGACCACGAGGTGTCGCGGAAGAACCGCTTGATCTCGCCGATGATCGTGGGCATCGCGAACGTGGGGAACTCGACACCGCGGGCGAGCTCGAAGCGGTCGATGGCCTTGATGAGGCCGATGGTGCCGACCTGGACGATGTCCTCCATCGGTTCGCTGCGCGTGCCGAAGCGGGCGGCGGCGAACCTGACGAGGGCCAGGTTGAGCTCGACGAGGGTGTTACGGACGTACGCGTGGTCGTGGGTGCCCTCTTCGAGCTGTGCGAGGCGGGCGAAGAGCTGCTTCGACAGGGCCCGTGCGTCGACCGGTCCGATGCGGTCGAGGGGCTGGTCGGTGAGCTGGTCGGCGAGCGCGCCCGGAAGTCGGGTGGCATGGCCGGCGGGTTGGGTGGGCAGGTGGTCGAGGGGGACTGCTGCCGACGGCGCGTCGGGGGTACGCGGGGCGTCGAGCCGGGGTGACAT
Organism: Streptomyces sp. NPDC002057; assembly: GCF_040296665.1. Taxonomy (NCBI): domain Bacteria; kingdom Bacillati; phylum Actinomycetota; class Actinomycetes; order Kitasatosporales; family Streptomycetaceae; genus Streptomyces; species Streptomyces sp. NPDC002057. The sequence continues at coordinate 2,113 of NZ_JBEOXR010000058.1, read as the reverse complement.
GGGTCTCCTTCGTGGTTCTTCCGCTGCGGTTTGCGGCGCCTCCGAAGCCGGTCGTATCGGGTGTTCCCTCCTAGCCCTACCTGGTCGGCACCGGGGCTTGCAAGTGTCGACAATCCGCTTTGTCCTGTTATGGGGTAAGCCATATGTGCGCTGGAGGGTGCTCCGCTTGTAGGGTTCGTGGCACGTCAGTCGGCATCCGCGAGAGCGAAAGAGGCACGGCCATGGACCGCGAGAACATCGGCAGCGCGCCGCCCGCGCGGCTGCGGGTCGAGGTGCGGACCGTGGAGGAGAGTGAACTCCTCGCGCCCGTGGGTGAGCTCGATCACCACACCGCCGAACTGCTCCGCTCCCCGCTGGACGACGCGCTCGACGCGGGCCGGTCACGGCTCGTCGTCGACTGCTCCGGCCTGGAGTTCTGCGACTCGACCGGACTCAACGTGCTCCTCGGCGCACGGCTGCGGGCGGACGCCGCCGGCGGCGGGGTCCATCTGGTGGCGATGCGGCCCGCCGTGGCCCGGGTGTTCCACATCACGGGCGCGGAGGCCGTCTTCACCGTGCACGAGACACTCGCCACAGCCTTTCCCGGCTGAACCCCGCCAGGCCCCGGGTCCCGGCCCGGGGTCACGCACCGCCCGCACGTCCTGCCCCTGTCCCGTCGATCGGTGAGGTGAAGCGCTGATGGACCAAGCTTCCGACGTCCGTATGCTCGCCCTCGGCGAGAGCAGCGGTACGGTGCCGCTCGCCCGCGACTTCACACGCTCGGCGCTGCACGACTGGGGCTGGCTGCCGGCCGCCACCGCCGACCGCAGGGCCGCCGCGGAGGACGTCCTGCTCGTCGTCTCCGAGCTCGTCACCAACGCCTGCCTGCACGCCGAGGGCGCCGAGCGCCTCCGCGTCCTGCGCCTGCCCAAGGTCCTGCGCCTCGAAGTCACCGACCGGGGCGCGGGCGCCCCCGCGCCCCGCACCCCGCACCGCTCCGGCCGCCCCGGCGGCCACGGCATGTTCATCGTGCAGCGGCTCTGCCTCGACTGGGGCATCGAGCGCACCCCCGGCGCCCCGGGCAAGACGGTCTGGGCCGAGCTCGCCTCCCCCGCGTAGAACAGCCGCCACGCGCGCGTAGAACAGCCACCACGCGCGCGTAGAACAGCCAGCACGCCCGCGCGGCCCGCTCGCCGCGCCCCCGCAGCCCCGCTGGCTCCACCCGCTCCGTGGCCCGCTCGCCGCGCACGCGTGGGGCGGTGCCGGGGTCGCCCCAGGACTTTCACCGTCCCTCTTCTTCCCTCCGTAAGGCCTCAGGCGTACCTTGACGCCCAATCTGAAAGACCGTCAGTTACGTTGCGGTGAGGGGTGTTCGGGGTGTCCAAGGTGACCGACCGGAGGAGAACGGCCGCCGCGCTCGCGGCCGCGGTGACGGGCGCGGTCGTCCTGGCCGCCGCCCCGGCCGCCCAGGCGGCCGTCGTCGACGTGAACTACGCCTGCGAGACGAAGATCGGCCCCAAGGGCGCCGTCTCGCCCGTCGACATCAAGGCCGTCAGGAGCGGCAGCGCGTACACGATCACCATGTCGTTCGAGAAGGGGGTCTCCGACAGCCCCGTCGAACTCCCCAAGGGCGTCATGACCCCACGCGCCGAACTCGTCCTCGGCGGCGCCGACTCGGGGACCGTCAAGGTCAAGGGAGCCCCGAACACGGCCGCCATCCCGCCCGACACCCCCATCAGGATCGGCACCCTCACCGGCACGTACACCCCGAAGAAGAACGGCAAGGTCACCTTCACGGCGGGAACGCTCACCGTCCACGCCCTCGGCATGGACGCGGCCGTCTGCACCCCGAAGAACAACCCCGCGCCCTCCCTCTCACTGGAGGTGACCGGGGTCTCCGGCGGCTCCGACACCCCGCCCCCGTCCTCCGGCGGCGAGGCCCCGCCCGCCGAACTGCCCAGGACCGGCCCGCTCGACTCCGCCGTGGCCCTCGGCACCCTCGGCGGCACCGTCCTGCTGACCGGCGCCGCCGGAGTCCTCTGGCTCACGCGGCGCACGGCACGCTGATGCGGGCGGCGGCACGCACCGGGCTCGTGGCCGCCGCGACCGCCCACCACGGCGCCGGGGCGGCGGC
>NZ_JBEOXR010000057.1:0-59407 GCF_040296665.1 Streptomyces sp. NPDC002057 | reverse complement strand
AACCACGTCTCCGACCAGCACGCCTGGTTCCGGGCCGCGCTCGCCGCCGGCCCCGGCAGCCCGGAACGCGAGCTGTTCCACTTCCGCCCCGGCCGCGGCGAGAACGGCGAACTCCCGCCCAACGACTGGCCCTCCCAGTTCTCCGGGAACACGTGGACCCAAGTCTCCGACGGCGAGTGGTACCTCCACCTCTTCACCCCCGAGCAACCCGACCTCAACTGGGCCCACCCCGACGTACGCCGCGAACACGAGGAGATCCTGCGCTTCTGGTTCGAACGCGGAGTCGCCGGCGTACGGATCGACTCGGCCGCACTGCTCACCAAGGACCCCGACCTCCGCGACTTCACGGAGGGCGTCGATCGGCACCCCTACGTCGACCTCGACGAGATCCACGACATCTACCGCTCATGGCGGGCCATCGCGGACACGTACGGCGCCGTCTTCGTCGGAGAGGTCTGGCTGCCCGACTCCGAACGCTTCGCCCGCTACCTGCGCCCGGACGAACTGCACACCGCCTTCAACTTCAACTTCCTCTCCTGCCCCTGGGACCCGGACCGGCTGCGCCGCACCATCGACGACACCCTCGCCGAACACGCCCCCGTCGGCGCCCCCGCCACCTGGGTCCTCTGCAACCACGACGTCACCCGCACCACCACCCGCTACGGCCGCGAGGACACCGGCTTCGACTTCGCCAGGAAGCGCTTCGGCACCCCCACCGACCTGGAACTCGGCACCCGCCGCGCCCGCGCCGCCGCCCTCCTCACCCTCGCCCTCCCCGGCTCGGTCTACCTGTACCAGGGCGAAGAACTCGGCCTGCCCGAGGCCGACATCCCCCTGGACCGCATTCAGGACCCCATGCACGCCCGCTCCGGCGGCACCGACCCCGGCCGCGACGGCTGCCGCGTCCCCCTGCCCTGGGAGGCGGGAGCACCCTCGTACGGCTTCGTCGCCGATACGGATGCCGAACCGTGGCTGCCGCAGCCCGCCGACTGGGCCCGCTACGCCGTCGACCGGCAGGCGGCCGATCCCGGATCGATGCTCAGCCTCTACCGCACAGCGCTGGCGCTGCGCCGCGCCGAGACCGGATTCGGAGACGGCCCCATGGGATGGCTGCCGGCCCCCGAGGGGATCCTGACCTTCGCCCGCGCGGAGAACCTCCTCTGCGTCGTCAACCTCTCCGACGCGCCCGTGCTCCTCCCTTCGCACACCAAGGTCCTGCTGGCCAGCGCAGAGCTGCCGGCGGACGGCACGCTCCCCTCGGACACCGCCGTCTGGCTGCGTACCTGACCACGCCGCCCACGGCGGGAAAACCCGGTGCGCGGACCTCGCGAAGTCCGCGCACCGGGCCTGCTGCTCCCACGGTCCGGGCCTCACGCCCGGGCGATGTCCGCATCACCTCTGACAGAAGTGAGCCCGAAATGAATTCGAGCCGATCCGGACGCGGCGCGCGCAACGGCCGAAGAGCCGTCCTGGCGACCGCTGCCCTCGCGCTGAGCATGAGCGTGGCCCTCGACGGCGTCGCGGCGGCGGGCCAGGAACGGGCCGCCGGCACCTCCGGCCCCGTGGTCACCAGGGCGGCCCTCGCCCCTGAACTCGTTGCCGGACGCGGTGCCACCGTCGCCTTCGACGAGCAGGAGGCGGAGAACGCCACCACCGACGGCGCGATCATCGGCCCGGACCGCACCCCGTACACGCTTCCCTCCGAGGCGTCAGGACGTTCCGCGGTGCGGCTCACCTCCGGGCAGCACGTCGAGTTCGTCCTCCCGCGTGCGGCCAACGCCCTCACCGTCCGCTACAGCCTCCCCGACGCTCCCCAGGGCGGCGGCATCACCGCTCCGCTCGACGTCAGTGTCGACGGACGCCACCGCAAGACGATGACGCTGACCTCCCAGTACTCCTGGCTCTACAACCAGTACCCCTTCACCAACGACCCGCGCGCGGACCTCCTCCACCCCGACTGGTGGATCACCGAGTGCGCGTGCGTCCCCGCCGCCACCACCCCGGCCCCGGAGATCACCAAGCCCTTCCGGCCCACCCACTTCTACGACGAGCAGCGGCTCCACCTCGGCCGCACCTACAAGGCGGGCGACCGGGTCCGCCTCTCCGTCCCCGCGGGCAGCCCCGCCGCCTGGACGGTCATCGACCTCCTCGACACCGAGCTGGTCGCCGCGCCGCACGTGGAACGCGGCGGCGTGAACGTCCTGGCCTTCGGCGCCGACCCCACCGGCCGGCGTGACGCGGCACCCGCCATCGAGCGCGCCGTCGCCCTCGCCCGCCGGATCGACCGTCCGGTCTACTTGCCGCCGGGCACCTACCGGGTCGACCGCCACATCATCGTCGACGACGTCACCATCGTCGGCGCCGGCAACTGGCACACCATCCTCAAGGGCCGCCAGGTCACCCTGGCCGCGCCCGCAGCCGACGGATCCCGGCACACCGGCGTCGGCCTCTACGGGAAGAGCGCGGCCCAGGGCGGCAGCCGGAACGTGCACCTGCGTGGCTTCGCCATCGAGGGAGACGTCCGCGAGCGGATCGACAGCGACCAGGTGAACGCGATCGGTGGCGCCATGAGCGACTCCACGATCGACCGCCTCTACCTGCACCACACCAAGGTCGGCCTGTGGTTCGACGGCCCCATGTCGAACGTGAGGGTCACGAACAACGTGATCACCGACCAGATCGCCGACGCCCTGAACTTCCACACCGGAGTGACCGACTCCCTCGCCCACAACAACTTCGTCCGCAACACCGGCGACGACGGACTGGCCATGTGGTCGGACACGACCACCGACGCGCGCAACGTCTTCTCCCGCAACACCGTCCAGTCCCCGACTCTCGCCAACGGCATCGCGATCTACGGCGGCGAGGACAACACCGTCAGCGGCAACCTCGTCGCCGACCCCGTCCGCGAGGGCAGCGGTCTGCACGCCGGCTCCCGGTTCGGGGCCGAGCCCTTCACCGGCACGCTCCGCTTCACCGACAACACCGCGGTCCGCTCCGGCACCCTGGACCTCAACTGGAAGATCGGCCTCGGAGCGATCTGGTTCTACGCCCTGGACAAGAGCATCGACGCCGACATCCAGGTCACCGGCGATCACTACCTGGACTCGACCTACAACGCGATCATGCTGGTCAGCGAGTACGGGGTGAAGGACAAGGTCGACGTCCCGGCCGTGCACTTCAAGGACATCCGCGTCGACGGCACCGGGACCTCGGTGCTCAGCGCCCGGGTGAAGGGCTCCGCCACGTTCGAGAACGTCGACGCCCGCAACGTCGGTGCGGTCGGCGTGAACAACTGCGGCTCCTTCAACTTCCCCGCCTCGGGCTCCGAGTTCGCCCTCGTCGACCGCGGCGGCAACGACGGCGGCTGGCTCGCGCCGTGGATGCTGCCCAACACCATCACGTGCGACGACCGACCCCCGGTCGTCGCCCCGCCGGCGCCCTCCACCTGGTGACGCGAGCGCGGCAGGCATAAGGGGTACGGGCGGCGCGACCGGTCCACGGGCCGGCGCGCCGCCCGCATCCTGCATTCCGACACAGCAGAGATGACATGCGATGCGACAGAGACAGCCCACCCCACGGACGACCGCCCTGCCCGGTGACCACACGTACAGCGGCGAGCACCCCGTTCGCACCCTCGGGCGGCTCCTGCGTCCCGAGCTTCGCCGACTGACGCTTGCGGTCCTGGCGTTCGTCGCGAAGCACAGCCCGATCTGGCTGCTGCCGCTGATCACGGCGGTGATCCTCGACGTGGTGGTGGAACACCGGCCCGTGTCCGAGCTGTGGACCGCCACCGTGGTCCTGCTGACCGTCCTCCTGCTGAACTTCCCCCTGCACCTCGTCTACGTCCGCTGCATGGGAACCACCGTGCGCGGCCTCGGCACCCTGCTGCGATCTGCCCTGTGCGCGCGCATGCAACAGCTGTCGATCGGCTACCACTCGCGGACCAGCGCCGGAGTCCTGCAGGCCAAGGTCATCAGGGACGCCGAGGCGATCGAGCAGATGCTCATGCAGTGCGCCGACCTCGGACTCGCGGCGGTGGTCACCCTCATCGGGGGCCTGGTCGTCATCGGGCTGAGGGTCCCGTCGTTCCTGCCGGTCTTCCTGATCGTCGTTCCGGCGGCGGGGCTGCTGGTGATGCGGCTCCGGGGCCGCCTGCGGGACCAGAACGAACTCTTCCGCCGTCGTGTCGAGCAACTGTCTTCACGCGTCGGGGAGATGACCACACTCATCCCCATCACCCGGGCCCACGGCCTGGAGCACGCGGCCCTCGGCCGGGTGAACGCCTCGCTGCACGAGGTCCGCTCGGAGGGCATCCGGCTCGATCTGCTCAACGGGCGCTTCGGCTCCCTGGCGTGGATCATCCTCAACACCCTCGGTCTGCTGTGCCTGACGGGTTCGGCGCTGGTCGCCCACCACGGCTGGCTCCCCGTCACGGCCGGCGACGTCGTCATGCTGAGCGGCTTCTTCACCGTTCTGACCGGTTCCGTCACCACACTGCTCAGCCTCGCTCCGGTCCTGAGCAAGGGCCTGGAGTCGGTCCGGTCCATCGGCGAAGTGCTCCAGGAGCCCGACCTGGAGCAGAACACCGGCAAGGACCGGGTCTCCACCGTCGAGGGCCGCATCGACTTCGAGAACGTGACCTTCGCGTACGAGGAGCCCGGCGCGGCGGACCGCAGGACGGCCGTCGAAGAAGTGACCCTGTCGGCACGGCCCGGCGAGACCGTCGCTCTCGTCGGGGCGTCGGGAGCGGGCAAGTCCACCGTCCTCAACCTGCTCATCGGCTTCATCCGTCCCACCGGCGGACGCGTTCTCCTCGACGGGACCGACATGGCCCGGCTCGACCTGAGGAGCTACCGCCGCTTCGTCTCCGTCGTGCCCCAGGAGTCGATCCTCTTCGAGGGCACGATCGAGGAGAACGTCACGTACGGTCTGCGTGACGTCGGCAAGGACGCCGTGCGACAGGCCCTCCGGCACGCCAACGCGCTGGAGTTCGTCGACAGCCTCCCCCATGGCCTCGACACCGTCGTGGGGGAGCGCGGCGCCCGGCTCTCAGGAGGCCAGAGGCAGCGCCTGGCCATCGCCCGTGCTCTCATCCGCGACCCGCGCGTGCTCGTCCTCGACGAAGCCACCTCGGCACTGGACACCCACTCGGAGGCCCTGATCCAGCAGGCGCTGAGCCGCCTGGTACGGGGCCGGACGGTCTTCGTGGTCGCACACCGCCTCTCCACGATCCGCGACGCCGACCGGATCGTTGTGATGGACCGCGGTCGCATCGCGGAGGCGGGAACCCATGACGAGCTCATCGACCGGGGCGGGCCCTACACGAGGATGCACCGGTCGAAGAGGTGAACCGGCCCGCTTCCACCCGGTCCGTCACCCGGACCGGCGGTGCCATGATGATCGCCATCGGCGTGTTCCCACGGGTGGCACGCCCGGCCGGAGGACCCCACGGGTGGCCCGCCCGGCATGCTGAGGAGCCCGTACCGCTCCACCCGACACGGCCCCGAAGGAGAGCGCGTAGGGAAGACCGGAGTCAGCAGGAACAGGCGAACCCCGCGGTCAGGAAGCGTGTCCAGGACAGCTTCGACCTCCAGGGTCTGATGTCCCACCTCGGCGCACACCTCGCTCACATCGGCCCCGGACAGGTCCGTATCGTGCTTCCGGCCCGTCCCGAGGTGGGTCAGCAGCACGGCTACGTCCACGCCGGTGCCACGAGTGCCATCGCCGACAGTGCCGGCGGCTACGCCGCGCTCACCCTCCTCGACGAGGACTCCGAGGTCCTCACCGTCGAATACAAGATCAACCTCCTCGCGCCCGCCGTCGGCGACCACCTGGAGGCGATCGGGACCGTCCTGAAGCCCGGACGGGCGCTGACCGTATGCGGACTGGAGGTGTTCGGCGTCCGGCCCGGCGGCGAGCGCAAGCTCGTCGCCACCGGCCAGCAGACACTCATCCGCGTCGACCGGCGCGGCCGGTGAGCGCACCGCTGCGGCCCTGAGGGGCGCCGTGGCAGCGACCGTTCCCCATGCCGACACCTCGCTCACGCACGGGCGCGAGCGGCTCTGGTCCGCAGCGGGTCCCACTTCTTCACCTCAGCAGGGGCAACGATTCCAAGCCCCGGATCAGCCGGGTCCGTCGCCACCGCAGCTCTCCAGGAGGGTGGGCGAGCCGGACTCCCGGGAACCTGAGCACCGACCGTAGGGCGATCTCCAGCTCGGCCTTGGCCAGGGGCGCACCGACACAGCGGTGGATGCCATGACCGAAGGCGAGGTGCGCGGCCGCGTCCCGGTCCAGATCGAGCTGGTCCGGCGCCGGGAACCGCGCTGGGTCCCGGTTGGCAGCCCCGAGGGCGACCAGGACCGGAACGCCGGTCGGGATGGTGGTGCTGCCGAGCGTGACGGCCTCCGTGGTGAACCGGAAGGTGGCCGTACTCACCGAGGAGTCGAAGCGGAGGAATTCGTCCAGCGCGGCAGGGATCTCGTCCGGGTGCGCCCGAAGACGATCCAGCGCGCCCGGGTTCTGGAGCAGCGCCAGGACGGCGTTGCCGAGGGCGCTCGCGGTGGTCTCGTGACCGGCCACGAGCAGCAGCACGGCCAGGGAGACCAGCTCCTCCTCGCTCAGGTGGTCGCCTCCGTCGCGCGCCGAGACGAGTCGGTCGAGGAGGGAGCCGCCCGGGTCCCGGCGCTTGGCGGCGATGAGGCCCGTCATGTACTCCGCCACCGCGTGAGAGGCCGTATCGATGACGTCGGGCCTTCCCGCCGCGAACAGCTCGGCGGACCAGCGCTGGACGTCGGACCGGTCGCCCTCAGGGACTCCGAGCAGCTCACAGATCACGGTGACCGGCAGGGGTACCGCCAGGCCGGCAACGAAGTCGAACGGTTCGCCGACGCGCCACTGGTCCAACAGCTCGTCCGTGACCCGGGCGATGAACGGACGCAGCTCCGCGACGGCCCCCGTGGTGAACGCCTTGGTCACCAGCTTGCGCAGCCGGGTGTGCCGGGGCGGGTCGCTGGCCAGCATGGTCTGCGCGACCGCGGGGTGCAGGCGACGTCGTGACTCCTTGCCTGAGAAGAACGCCGCCGTGTCCTTCGAGAGCCGAGCATCGCCGAGGGCCTCGCGGGCCTCCGCGTAGCCGGTGACCAGGTAGCCGGGACGGTCACCGGAACCGGCGGGCACAAGCCGCACCGGCCCTGCGGCCCGCGAGGCCGCGTAGGGCTCCGGGAGGAAGTGGGGGTCCTGAGTCGGTCCGCTCATGATCTCAGGCTCCAACGGGCTCGGACTGGCTGCTGTCGGCGACATGCCCGACACGGTCGACGGAGTCATCCGATCCACGGACCCCGCAGAGTCTACGGAGACAGCCGGAGAGCAGCGCTGATGGGTACTGCGCCGGCGGGCGGACGCGTTGGCACGTCCGCGCGGTTCGACGCTGCGGTGACATGAACGGTCCTGCGGGCGAAGCAGCGGTCTGGGACAGCCGACGGGCACCGGGACGACATCCATGGCGTGACGCGGTACCAAGTAGGTACCCTCGGGATATGCCGTCCTTGAACGTCACCTTCACCGAAGAGGAGCTGGAGGAGGTCCGCGCAGCAGCGGCCGCCGAAGGCAAGTCCCTCAAGCAGTACGTCCACGACCTGTCGCTGCGCGAACGCCGACGCCGCCAGTTCGTCCGCTACGCCGCCTCCTGGGGCGAAGCGCACCAGGCCGAGTTCGACGACGCCTTCCCCGACGAGGCCCCGCCCGCCACCCGCGACCGCGGGGCGGACGCCGCCTGATGATCCTTCACATCGACGTCCCCTGGCTCCTGGACGTCCAGGAACAGGCCGTCCCCGAAGACGTCAGCGTCGCCGACTACTCCGCTCTCGTCGCCGCAGTCGCCCGCCACAGAACCCGCATCCCGCGCCCCACCACGGCCGACCCCGACCCCGCCTGGCGGGCCGCAGCCCTCCTGCACACCCTGATCCGCCTGCAACCCCTCCCGCACCGCAACAGCCTGTACGCCTGTCAGGTCACCGCGTCCTACATGCACGCCTCCGGCGAGGGCATCGACCCGCCGCACGGTGCCATGGTCGACCTCGTCCGCGACATCCAGGCCGGCAAGACCACCGTCTACCAGGCCGCGGACCGCATCCGAACCTGGCGCGGCTGACCCAGCCCGCCACAACACCGGGAGGGCTCGGCGTCTCCCCAAGGGTGCTGGGCTTGAGCGACACCATCGACTGAACGGCGGCCGTGCCGCCCGCCCGGCGAGTGGACTGACTCACGCCGGTGCTCAGCTCCCCGACACCGTGCGGACCGAGTAGGGCTGGCAACGCTGGTCTTCGTCTCCGGGAACGACACCGGCGGCCTCGCGTCCGGGTACGACACCGGCGAGCTCGTGGACCTCGCGTCCGTCGAGGTCGGGCCGAGTCCGGCAGTCACCTCACGCGATGGCGAGGCGCAGCAGGAGGAGGCGCAGGAGCAGGCGCAGGGGGAGCCTGCATGGCCGCGTCGGGAAGGCACCCCACGTACCGCGCTGACAGCAGCCTCCGAGCGGGATCGCCTATCCTCGCTCGGTGACAAGGATCTACGTTCTTGACGGCAGCCGGATCGAGACGCTGGAGGACTTCTGGCGCGCGATAGGCGAAGCGGTCAACGGTCCCGGTGGCTACTTCGGGGGGAACCTCGACGCGTTCAACGACTGCCTCCATGGCGGATTCGGCACACCGGACGACGGTGACTTCACCGTGGAGTGGCACGACCACACCCACTCCCGCCGGGCGCTCGGCCACCTGGAGACAGCCCGTCAGCTGGAGATCAGACGGGGCCGCTGCCACCCCACACATCGACCCTCGGTGGCCCACGAGCTGGCGGCGGCCCGCGCCGGCGAGGGCCCGACTGTCTTCGACTGGCTGGTCGAGGCCTTCGCGTACGCGGCGCCCGGCACCCTGTCCCTGCGCTGATTGATGACTGCCGTCACCGCTGATCCTGTCTCTACGGCGGAGTGGCTGAAGTGAGTTCGCTCGCCACAGCAGTGAGGTCGGCGACTCTCGGCGCCCCCTAGGGCAGACCGTCAACACGCAACACCCAGGCGTCGTCAAGCGCCCCGCTTCCGCTGCACAACTGGGCCCAACTCCAGCCGTCCGGAACGGAGGGCGCCGAATTCAGGGTGAGGCAGCCTTGGCCGCGCCGCGCCGCGCCCGGCGGGGTTCAGCGTCCGGCTGCAACGGCTGCCGCGGCCGCGGTCAGGATGCGGTGCAGGACGGGGACCGGGATCGCCGGATTGGTGACCGCCGCGCATGCCGTGTCGCGGTCGTGCAGCAGCCCGGCGAGGACGCGAGCAGGCAGTCGCAGATTGCGCATCGCCGCCTGACGGACATGGGCCACTGGGTCGTTCAACATCCACACCGCGTCGGCCGGTGACAGCCGCGGGTCCTCGGCCGCGCGGTGGCGCACCTCGGCTGCGGGATCGCGGGCGAGACGCGCGACGTCGGCAGGCGTGGACTCCGGATCGTCCAGGGCCAGGCGGCGCATCCGCCCATCGGGGTCGCCTGCGAAGCGCAGCAGGCCCTCACGTGGGAAGTGGGGGTGGCTGCGAGGGCGGTCGGGGTGAGAGAAGCTGCCGTCCCACCAGCGCCAGACCTCCAGCAGCATCTCGGCCGGCGCGTCATCGCAGGATTCGGCGAGAAACAGGCGGACCGCCCGGTCCTCGTCCCCCGCCAGACGCTCCACGACGTCCGGTGGAAGACGCCGTGCGCGGGCCACGCTCCGGCGGATGAGCGGATGGGACGACGCCGAGAGGCGGCGCATCGCGTCGGCGTCACCGTGAAGGCCCTCGACCCAGGGCAGAGTGTGCGACTGCAGCAGCGGGTCGAAGTCGTGGCGCACCGCTGCACGCCGCTCCTCGTCGAGATCGGGCCGCAGCGCCACCAGGGAGCGGATGTCGCCGCAGGCGTCCTCCGCAAGGACGGCGACGCTGTGCGCACTGAGCCACGGGTTGACGGCCAGCGCTCGGCGTACCTCCGTATCCCCGTCCCGGACCACCTCCGCCTCCAGCTCGGGCGAGAGACGGCACTGCTCGAGCGCGCGCCGGGGCGCGGGCAGCGGTGTGAAGACCTCGCGAGGCATGGGGACGGTGGTGTGGTGGGCGAGGAGCGCCGCCGTATGCACCGCTTCGTCGGTGTCGGCCAGCAGCCGCGCCCGAAGCGGCGCGGCGAGGTCTTCCCACCGGGCGCAAGCAGTCGCCCGCACCCGGGGATCGGCGTCGGACGCGAAGCCGCGGAGGTGGTGTGCGGGGACTCCCGGGAGTTCCGCGGCCTGAGCGCGGGACGGGCCGGCGAGGAGGATGTCGTACAGGTCCTCGGGGAGTTCGACACCCCAGGCGCACGCGCGCTCGGCCCAGAGCACGCGTCTGCTCGGCGACGGTTCGGCGCGGACCAGACGTATCCACTGAGCGGATGTGAGCTTGGGCCGGAAGGTGTCGGCCGGTCGCGAGCGGACCTGCGGATCGGGATGTGCGACGGCGGCGTCGAGCACGGTGGGCCGGTCGCAGCCGTGCAGGAAGCCCACCTCCACATCCAGCAACCGGATCAGCAGCTCGTCCGGCGCGGCCGGATTGAACCCGATCCCCTCCGCCCAGTGCAAAGGCCATGCCGGCCGGCCGGGCACCGCCGCCCACACCTCGGCACGCTCGGCCTCCGTCTCGCGTCCGGCGGCGGAGGCTGCCTCCTGCAGCCGCTCCGGCAGTCTGTCGAGGGCCGTCACCCGAAGGCCGTCCGTGCCGGGCACCTCCGCCAGCAGCACCTGGCCGTCCAGGGAGAGCGCCACGAACCCGGGGCCGCCGGTCAGCCCCGGCACATCGCTGCCGGCATAGCGGACCCGAGTCCAAAGGGAGTCGTTACCGCCGATCCGATGGCCGAGGACGGCCACCAGGAATTCGCCGTCGGCATCTGCGAGGCGGCGCCACCACGCGCCGTCGAGCTTTCCGCACACCGCGCCGTCCGGCGCCGCGATTCCCCGGGCGATCCGCCAGCCGGCCTCCGGTGGCAGCAGGTTGCCCGGGGGCATGTCCTCGACGACCGTGAGTCCGGCATGGGGGAGCAGCTCGTGGAGTTCCACTCGGTGTCGCACGTGGTCATGATCCCCGCGCACTCGCAGCGGGACAAGTCACTCGGGCGAAGCGCGACCGGCCCCACCTGCCTGCACGTCCTTGACTGTGATGGTCTTCGGCCACGCCCCAACGACTCAAGTGGCCGCACCGGTACATCAGGGGCTTCCGCCCGCCACGGCAGAGACCGGGCCACGCGCGCCGACATCAGGCCGCGTCGAGCCGTCACGGATCTTCACGAATCGGCGCCCCTTGGAGTCGCCATTCGCCACGGACCGACATCGGACGGCGACCGACCTCGACGAGGAGCGACCAAGTCCCAGTTCCGCAGCGCCGGCAAGGGCACGTCACCTCCTTCGCCTGGGGCTCGGCGATGGCGTCGGGTGCCTACGACCACTCCATCCTCCCGACGCTCTCCGCATCGCAGTTCAGCACGCTGAACAAGCAAGTGCGTGACGCCTTCGCCGCACGCGCAGAGGAACTTCGCGGCGGGCGCCCGGGGGGACTGCGCGCGGCCATCTCCCACCAGGTGACTGCCTGAAGCGCGAGGGGCACCCCCATGACCGGTGGAGGTAACCGTCCACACCCGGTTGTCTCATGGCGGTCCGGGTACGCGCGCAGCGATCGTGCCCCGCCCGAAAGGAAGCCCCGTGCAAGTCCTCTGGCTCACCGCCCACCCTGAACCCCGTTCCCTCAACGGCTCCCTGCACCACGAGGGCCTCCGCTTCCTCCAGGAGCAGGGCCACGAGGTGCGCACGTCCGACCTGTACGCGATGGGCTGGAACCCGGTCGTCACGGCCGAGGACTTCTCCCGCCCCACCCCCGGCGAGGGCGCGGAGCGGCTGGTCGTCGGCAGCGCGGCCGAGGAAGCCGTCCGCCGGGGAACCCTGGCGCCGGACATCATCGCCGAACACGACAAGCTCGCCTGGGCCGACACCCTGATCGTGCAGTTCCCGCTGTGGTGGTACGGGATGCCTGCGATTCTCAAGGGCTGGTTCGACCGCGTCTTCGTCCGCGGCTTCGCCTTCGGTCTCCACGACGACCAGGGCCGCCAACTGCGGTACGGCGAAGGCGCGCTCGCGGGCAAGCGGGCCATGGTCGTCGTCAGCGCGGGCGCCCGCGAGGCCAGCTTGGGGGAACGCGGTATCAACGGCTCCCTCAGCGATCTGCTCTTCCCCTTGCAGCACGGCACTCTCTGGTACGCCGGCATCGACGTCGTACCGCCCCTGCTGGTCCATGGAGCCGACCGCATGGACGCCACCGCTTACGCAGCCCACGCGGACGCCCTGCGCCGACGTCTCAAGGACCTTCCTCACACCCGGCCGCTGCCCTTCCGCCGCCAGAACGGTGGAGACTACGACGAGAACCTGGTCCTGCGCCCCGAACTCGACTCGGCCACCACCGGCCTCGCCGCCCACTACTCCACCGCAGCCGAGGCTCCCACCCCGGGCAGCACCTGACTAGCACCCGGGATGGCCAATGCCTTCCCCTCAGCCCTGCGGCCGCGATCCGCATCGCTGCCGCATCGGCCCCAGCCCCCCCCCCGCGTGCGGTCCACCCCCGACCGGGTGACGGCGGGGGCAGCTCGGCCGGGACGCGGTCCGGGGTGTGCGGTGGCGCCGTCAGACTGCGAAGGGCCCGACCACCACCGCGTACACCGGAGCCCTCTCATGCCCCAGCCCTCCGCCCTCGGGCCCACGGAGCCCGAGGCCTTCCTGGCCGTGTGCAGCCACACCCACCTCTTCCCCGGCGCCCGCTGCCGCCTCCAGGGATTGCCCGACCCCCAAGCGTTCGTGGCCAGGCCCCAGCCGGTCGAGGTGCTCCTGCGCTTCTCGGACGCGGTCGTCACCGACGCTGAGGTTCGCACCGACGGCCCGGCCGACGCGGTGCTGTCCGTTCCGGCCTACACGACCGGGGCGGGCACGCCGATCGAGGGCCGTGTCTGGCTGGTCCGGGAGTTCGTCCGCACGGGAGACGAGGTGGAGCTGACGATCGGCGGGATCGCCCCGGTCTGAGAGCCCGCCTGCGCAGCTGGCGTCCGTTCGCCCGTACATACGGATGGACGGACAGACCGGGCGCGGTCGGCAGCAACCCGCAGGTCTGCGCTAGCGCGCCGCGACTGACCACACCTGACCGAAGCGCTCCCCGTTCAGGATTCGGCGGGCAGGAGCTGGACCAGGCCGACCCAAGTCTCTTCGCCCACCCAGGTCTGCGTGGCGCGGACCCTCCAGTGGCCGGCGGGCACCGGGACCGATGCCTGGGCGGGCATCCCGCCGTCGGGATATTCGATGCCCAGGTCGGAACCCGCTTCGGCGGAGTCCATGAGCACCGCCGGACCGTCCGAGTCCCAGATTCCGCACTCCTCCCACACGGTGGCCGGGTCCGCGAGGACAGCGTCCGCCGCAGCGATCAGTCCGGCCTCGGTTTCGGCGGCGAGCCACCGCAGGAACGCTCGGTGCTGGGGCAGGTAGCAACTGGTCGCCGGCTCGTCCGCCAGTACAAGTGCCTGGGCACCGTTCTTGTCGATGGGTATCACACCGGCCAGATCGTCCACTGCGCAGGCCCGGTCGTAGTCGTCTGGAGCGGTGGGGTCTCCCGCCGTAAGACCACTCTCCGTGCACCCACCCCAGGAGGCCAGGGCGGAGACGGGGACGACGACCAAAGGGCCGCCCATCGACTCCACCCATACAGGTGAGGGGAGGAATACATCGTCTGCGCTGGATGAAGAGGCGATCATGCAGTCAGTGTGCCCTCACCCGCTGACAACGTCCCAGCACTCATTGGAACCCAGCACGGGGAACGGCTCAACGTCTTGTGGCAAGCAGCAGTTAGCAGGACAGCCCTTAGGCTGCACCCATGCTGACCAGCGAAGACGAGTCGAGCAAGGCGTACAAGGCGTACGAGGCGTACGAGGTCGTGAGGCGACTGGCTGCCGGAGTTGCTCTGGACCTGGCGCTCGATGTGACGGACCCGGAGTCCTGGATCGGCCTTGACTTCGGGGCGCGTGAACTGGCCTGGCAGCGGCCGGAGCAGTTCCACTCGAACGCGTCGAGATCCGGGCGGCGGCTCAACCGGGAGCAGGACGCGTCACCGCCGAACGTCACTTGGTCCCAGAATCCCGATGACGCCGAACTCGCCCTCGCTCTCTGCCACCCAGACGGCCGGATTCGTGAGGCCGCGCTGGAACACTCAGAGGAGCGCCCCGCGCTGCTCGCGCTGGTCGTCATCCGCTGCGCGGACTGGGTGGGGCCGGTACGTGAACGTGCCCGTCGGCTCATGGCCGGCTCGCCCTCGCACCAGCTGGTCGAGCACACGGCACTGATCCTGCGGGTCGGCCGTCGTTCCCGAGGCGACTTCGCCCAGGAGCTGCTGACCGCGGCGCTGCGCACGGGCCCTGCCGCACAGGTCGGGGCGCTGCTCGACAGCGGCGACCGGGCCACGGCCCGCCTGGCACACCGCATCGTCGTCGAACGGAGATTGCTCTCCACGACACGGCTCGCTCAGACCGCCGCCCGCCACCGCGACGTCGTCGTGCAGGATGTGTGCGCCGAAGCGGCAGTGGCCGCCCTCGGCGAGGGCGCCTGCGACGGGTTCGCCGAGGTCGTGGTGCCGCTCCTCGGCTCCAGGCAGCCCCGAGTCAGGTCGGCAGGGGTGACCGCGCTGCGCCGTGTCGGGCGGCACGCCGACGCGGAGCCGTACCTCACCGACCGGTCAGCCGTGGTCCGGGCGTGCGCCCGGTGGGTGCTGCGTCAGGGCGGTACCAACCCGGTGCCGCTGTACCGCGCGCTGTGCGCCGCCCCCGCTGCCCGGCCAGCCGCCGTTGTGGGCCTCGGCGAGTGCGGTGTGCGTGAGGACGTCGACCTGATCCGGACGCTCCTCACCCACCCCGTACCCGGCGTGCGTGCCTGCGCGGTGGCAGGGCTGCGGGCGCTGGACGCCGTACGAGTCGATGACGTACGACCGCTCCTGGACGATCAGTCGGCGGCGGTCGTCCGCCAGGCGACTGTTGCGCTGCTGCCATGGGCCGACCGTGTACCGCAGGAGCCGCTGCGCGGACTCCTGGCCGAAGGCCGGCCGCGCCACCAGCGGGTCGCCGCGTTTCGGTTGCTGCGGGCCGCCGGGATACCCACCCAGGGAGTTGCCGAACAGCTCTGATCCGACCCACCGGACAAGCCTCGGCCGGCCGGCTGGACGCCGACGGGTCCAGGAGTCCCTGCCTCGCTGACGAACAACGAGGAAACGCCGGCTTGGCCTGCCCGGTAGGACGAGGGGCGGAGGTGCAGGAGAAGCTACGGGTATCCGGCGGGATTTCCCGCATGTTCGACAGCAACCGTCCCGGTGACAGCAACCGTCCCGGTGACAGCAACCGTCCCTGTGACGGTGACGTCACCGGCTGGTTCGGAGCACCGCAGAGGACATCTTCGGCCTGCCAGGCGAGTACGCCGAGCCTGGCGGGTTCATGGCGGACGAGGCGGCAAGCCGGAAGAGGAAGGGCGCTCGGAGTGGGAGCCCCGGGGCGTGGGCGTCTCCCCGCTCAGCGAAGACCGCGCTTCTCGCGTTCGGCTTCGATCAGCTCCTCCATGAGTTCCTCCGGGGCCACCCTGTACTCGGTGTCATCAAGGGCGTCGTAGTCGTGGGTGCTGAGGGGCAGCCCCAGCTCAGCCAGCTCAGCGGCCAGTTGTGTGAACGCGATCCGCTCGTCGGGCTCATCCTGGTAGCCGGCCCGCTCGGCGGCGGCCCCCTCGGCCAGGGTGAGGCCGACCGGACGCCAGAAGGTGAACTCGGTGTCCAGCTCCGTGAGATGCCAGGCCCGGTCCGTGGGCTCGTCGGGGTGCAGCCAGTAGCCGATCCACCCCTTTCCGCCCTTCGCCACGAGCTTGACGTACGTGGCCATCTCGGCGGCTGCGGCGTTGATGGCCTGCATCTCGGGGTCCGCGAGCTCCGTTTCGCTCAGGTAGCTGGTGTCCAGGAGCGGGTGGACCTCTCCCGCCTCGAAGAATTCGAGGACGAGAAGGTCGGTGAAGTCCGTGCGGCCTTCCCACTGCGCCACCAGCAGAATACGCAGATCGTCGGGTACCGGACGGCCGTCCAGTCGCTCGCGGGAGAAGTCAGCGAGCCGTTCGTCGTACATGCGCCCTATCCAGACGTCGAAGCAAGATCCTCGCGTCAACGTAACAGTGATGTCTGACAAGAGGCCGTCTATGCGGGCGACCGCCGACCACGCCCGTGATCCAGGATCGCCACAGCTCCTAGGGCGGGCGTTTACTGGAAGGGAATCTTGGGTTGTGAACGATCACGGTTCATGGGTTGGGGAATCTCACTGACAGAGGAACAGCACCTGGCAGCGGATCCTCACCCACCTCCAGTCCCTGGCCGACGCGGAAGCCGCGATCGCGTGGGACTTTGGCGTCGCCGCCACCGTGTGCCGCGCCCATCAGCACGCGGCCGGGGCCCGCAAGCAGGGCAACTTGCAGAAGGAGCCACCGGGCGGCACCTGCGCCGCCACGGGACCCGCTGCACCATCCCGGACGAGGCCGACCAGGCGCGCAACCGCAAGAACCGCGGCTCCCGAGGCGGCCGCCCACCGAAGTTCGACCCGCAGGACGACAAGACTCGTCACGCGGTCGAGTGCGCCATCAACCGCCTCAAGAGACACCGGGCCGTCGCCACGCGCTACGACAAGCTTGCCGTCCGATACGAGGCGACCGTCCTCGTAGCGGCCATCAACGAGTGGTTCTGAGCAGCACATTCGAACCGGCCATCGGGGGCGGTAAGGCAAAATCGGCTCGCCGGGCCGGCGGACCGGATGGCAGGGTGCGGCGCATGACGCCCCCGTATCAGATTCGTGCTGACTACGACGCTCGCACGATCGTGGTCTACCAGGCGTACGCGCCTGCCATCGCTGACGCGGCACTGCGGGCAGGCCGCTTCGTTGCGCCGTTCTCGTTCCACCGAATGACGTGGATCAAGCCGTCGTTCATGTGGCTGATGCACCGCAGTAACTGGGCCCAAAAGCCGGGCCAGGAACGTGTTCTGGCGGTGCGGATCACTCGGGAGGGCTGGGAGGACGTCCTGTCCCAGGCCGTGCTCACGACCGCCGACCCGGCGGCGCTGGCCCAGGCAGCCGTACATGTCCAGTGGGACCCGGAGCGCTCGCCGCGCGGAGCGGCACTGAACCACTACAGCATCCAGGTCGGCATCAGCCGCCACTTGATCCGCACATTCACCGACGACTGGATCGTCAGTCTCACGGACCTCACCCCGCAGGTACGCAAGGCCTCGACACTGATCCAAACCGGGCACGCCACCAAGGCTCATCGACTGTTTCCTGTGGAACGCACCTACCCAATGCCGCAATCACTGCAAGACGTCGTTTCTCCAGGTAGATGACAGGCAACGTGCGAGGGGTCACCCACTGCCCACCACATCACGAGCACTTCCGATACACGGCTTAGCTTGTCATTTACGGTCTGGTGTCGAGCGGGGCTGGAACTTGATCGGTGCTTTTGCAGTTCAGCGGGGGCGGTGGCCTTCGTCTGATTCTGTTCTCCGTCACAGAGTGGACCAGCGCGAAGGGCGTGGTCGTGGGATTCGTGCATCAGGGCGCCCTGCGGGATGCGCTCGCGGAAGCGTCACGCTTCCGGTCGGAGTTGTACGCGTGTCTGACCGCGCGGGGCGACGCCTTGTTCGAGATGTGCGACGCGCTGTTGTGCACGGACGGACCCGTGAGGACGCTGGTCGATCTCGCGCTCGCGCCTGAGTATCGTCGTGGTCACGGGGCTCTGTACGGCGGACTCAATCAAGGCCGGATGGATGTCGTCCGGCTGCGTCGGGCCCTTGTCGGGGTGCCGCTGCCGAGGACGGAAGGCCGTAACGACCACGGACACCCGGCTCTACGGGAATGAGACGGCTCAAGCGTGGGACCGGCTGCACCCACGGCTGACCCGCCGAGCCGCCTGGCTCGACCATGGCGGACCGCTGCCCCTCATCGAGCACTGTCATCCGCCTGGCCGTGGAGAGGCTTCCCAGCGGCGGGGTCAACAGGCCGGTATGGCTGTGTTGGTCGGGCACCGGCGCCACCAAGGCGGACGTCGACCGCTGCTGGCAGTCCTTCCTGCGACACTTCGACATCGAGCACATGCTTCGCCTGTTCAAGCAGTCCCTTGGCTGGACTCGACCCAAGCGTCGAGACTCCGCCACAGCCGAGTCCTACACCCGGCCCGCGCACCACAAGGTCGGCACCAAGCCCAGACGAGCCGCAGGCTGAGCAGCCGTGTTACTGCTCTTCGGGAAACGGAGCCCGGACGTACTTGACCCACCTTGGATCGCACGCACCTGTCTCTTCGAAGTTGCGTTGTGCCTGAACAAGGCTGAGCGATCCGTTTGGGCCTCCTCGGACAACGTCGTCATCGTGCTCGTCCTGGCCGTCGTCCTCCCAGTAGCACACCGTGCATATCTCGTGAGCGCCACGGGCCTCCAGAGTTAGGCAGCCGCAGCAGGGACACGCGTAAGGACCGTTCTCAGGGCCGAGAACGATGTTGAACCACCGGGGATCTGGGGCGCTGTCTTCACTGGTCACCACATGACAGATACCAGTACCCGCCGACATCGCGTGACCGCAGCCCCTCGCAACAGCAGCAGAGGTTAAACGACAAGCTTTGGGCCTGTTGCGAAAGTGACTGAGGAGGCGATCCCGAACACCCCCGTCGCTATCCTGGGTACGACCCTGATGCAGGGCGCAATGGTGGGAAGAAGAGTGCGGCGGGCCGCAGGAACGCTGACGTTCCTGGATCTGCTCTGGCATCCGGGGCGTCTCATCGAGCAGTTCACGGGAACCGCTGGCGACGGCCCGGTGGCGCCTGAGTCGGTTGATCCCGCACTCGACCGCGTGCCGCTACTTGCAGTCGTCCCTGTCGAACTTCGGCGGTCGTCCGCCGAGGCCGCCACGCCCCAGCCGATTGCGGACCCGGTCCGGCCGGCACCGGAATGGTGGCCTTGATCCCACGTCTACGCAGGTAAGCGCGGTTGCTGCGGGAGTCGTATGCCTTGTCGGCCCGCACCCGGTCCGGGCGTTTGCGCGGCCTGCCCAGCCTGAGCCGGGGCACCCGGATCGCCTCCAGGACTGGCTCGGACTGTGGTGAGTCACCCCGCCGGCCGACTGTGATCACGAACGACAAGGGCTTCGGCCTGTGCTCCACCGCGAGGTGGATCTTGCTGGTCAGGTCGCCCCGGGACCGTCCGAGCGCGTGGTCCGGCGGCTCGACGAAGGTGCCGCCGGGCGGTTCCTTCTTGGAGATCCCGTTTTTCGCCGCCCCGGCGGCGTGCTGGTGGGCCCGGCAGACGGCGGAGTCCCGTTGACCTCCCAGGTGATCAAGCCCTCGCGAACGCCCCTGCCTGAAGGTGGGTGAGGATTCGCGCCCACGTGCCGTCCCTCTGCCAGCGCCGGAAGAGGTTGTAGACCCGATCCCACGGCCCGTACCTTTCGGGAACTTCGCGCCACGGCGCACCAGTGCGAGTCCGCCACCGTATGCCGTCCATCAGACGCCGCCGTGTCCACACCTGCGGAGGGCCCGGCTTGATGCCCCGCGGCAGCAGCGGTTCAAGCCGATCCCACTGCCCGTTCAACAGGCTTTAGTCCCCTGGCTTCTTGCTACTCCGCAGCCCCTGCCGGGCTCGGGCGCCCGTCTCGCGCAGCAGCAGGAGGGCGGCCGCGGGCGCCGGGGGACCGGAGGTCCGGGTGGCCAGGGACGCTCCGGCGCGGCGGACCGCGTCGAGGCGGAGGTGCTGGACGCCGATGAGGGCCCGCAGGAAGGGCCGGTACGACGGGTTCACCACGTTCGGGAGGGATGCGGCCGCAGCCAGGTCGGTGGCGGCCCGGTCCGCCTGCTCCGCGACGAGCCGGCCCAGCCCGGCGCCGGGCCGGGAGAGATCAGCACCGTGGCGGGCCACCGCATCGGCCGGTACACCCGTCCGGCCCGCGCGCACGTCCTCGGACAGGTCCTCCAGGAAGTCGAAGCGCTGCATCGCGCGGATGAGCCGGTGGCAGCCGTCCGTGAACACCAGACGCGCCGGCGCGTCCGCAGGCGCCAGGAGGCAGGCCGTGAGCATGAGCGCGGGGAGGGAGTACGCGCGTACGTACTGCTCTAGTTCCTCGTCGTCGGCGATGGTCTGCCACGCGACCTCGCGCTCGCAGCCTCGCAGGAACGCGTCCACATGAACACGCACCTCCGGGTGCAGCTCGGCGGTGCGTACCAGGCAACGCAGCCCGGGCAGAGCGGAGTCACCTTCGACGAAGGCCTTCTGCACGAGCCCGTCCCACTGCGCCAGCGCGGCGGTTCGTTCCTCCGGGGCCCCGCGGTCGATTCGGCCGTCGGTGTCGTGCATGAACGCGACGGCGGCCATGACGTGCGGCAGCAGGGTGGCGGGAAGCAGCAGGCGCGCGGCCGCGTACTCGGCCGGTGCGAACCTCCGTACCGCCCGTCGTTGTTCCGTGTAGTCCTGCCGTAGCCGTGGTTCCCTGACCCCAGCCCGGTCGAGGGCCCGCTTCCACATGCACGTCTCCCGTCGTCGTCGGTGACGAGCCTACGGGCACGGGCGCGGGGTCGTTCGAGGGGCGACGGCTAGCCGGGAGTCCACCAGGGTCGGCGTCCCCCGAACGTCGAACGTCGAACCCCGGACCCAAACCCCAAACCCCGAACCCCGAGTCGGCGATCGACCCGCGGCCGACGCACGACCCGCGCCGGTGAACCACCAAGATCGACGAACGACCCGGGCCGGGACCGGTGGCGCGGCCACCGATCCCGGCCCTCCCCGGATGCCGACCGGCTACATCGGTTCGGGGAAGATGTCGCTGATGCTCCAGGCGACGCTGAAGCAGGGAGGAAGGGAGTAGGTCTCCGGCTCGGGATCCAGGGCCTGGAGCGCGAGGATCTGGCTCATGGGTGCTCACCACCTTGTTCTCGGGGGCTTGTCGGTTGGTCACTGCCTACCTCGGCACGGAGCTGCCTGCCGCCGTGCCGAGGCGTTCATGAGGGCCCGCTCGGTGCCGTCAGTGGGCTGCGGGGATCCGGGGACGTGCGCGGTGGGACTCCGTCAGGAGCGGTCCGGTCAACAGGCGGTGGAGGACCAGTAGGACACCGGCTCCGCCACTGGACAGGTCGGCGGTGAACCGCTGCGAACCCGCTCCGAGGAAACGGACACCGCGCCGGTACGGGACGGCGTACTTCAGCAAGCCGGTCGCGGCGCGCACGGCGTCCCCGCGGGCGGCGTCCGCTCCGGTGAGCTCGGCGTGCTCGGTCAGGAACCAGGTCAGTCCGGCCAGCCCCCGGTACAGGCCGGCCTCCTTTGTTGCGCAGGAGACCCGGATACCGGCCACCAGTCTCGGCAGCGCCGCAGCGCAGCGTTCGTCCGGCGCGGTGGCCACGTAGCGGGTGAGTACGGCCGCGACGCCCGCCGCGCCCGTGGCCAGGTACGGCATGGCACGGGTGAGCCGGGTGTTGTCGGAGATGGACAGGGAACCGTCTTCCAGCGGGAAGGTCCGGTCCAGCTCTTGGTGGAGCAGTGCGCGGCCAGCGTCCAGGTAGTGGCCCTCGCCGGTGTCGCGGGCCAGGCGGTGGAGGAAGAGAGCGGGCCCCGAGCGGCCGTGCAGCAGGCCGCGGGCGTCGTGCTCGCCGAGGGTGGCCGGTAGGTCGGGGGTGCGTAGCAGGCGGTCCCCTGCGGCGGCGGCACGTTCCAGGTGGCGGCTCTCGCCGGTCAGCCGGTGGAGGGCGAGCCAGGCCAGGCCGACTCCGGCCCGCCCGCCGGCCAGGGTGCCGCAGGAGGCGGTGAGCGGGTGGTCGTCGGCGTCCCGGAGCAGGTCGTCGGCCTCGTCCAGCAGGCCGATGCCGGCCAGTACCTGGGCGATGCCGGCCGAGCCGACGAGCAGTCCGGGGGGCAGTGCGTCGCGCTGCGCGAGCATGTCGCGGCGCAGCCGTTCGCGGATCTCCTCCGGCACTTCAGCCCCGGCGCGGTGCAGGGCGTGCACCACTCCGGCCGTGCCGTACGCCAGGCACACGTTGTTGGTCCGGAGCGCCTCGGGCGAGGGCGGGAAGGCCCACTCCGGCCGGTCGGCGTCAGCCATCTCCAGCAGCCCGGCGGCCACCTCCTCGGCCAGCCGGGTGAGGCAGCCGCGCGGATCGGTGTCCAGTTCGGTGGGGGAGGGCAGGTGGCCGGGACGTAGGTGGCCGGGACCGCCCTGGTCCTGCGACTGGTCCTGCGCCTGCTCCTCCGCCAAGCCCTCCGTCAAGCCCTCCGTCAGGTCCTCCGACAAGCCCTCCGTCAGGTGGAAGGCGGTGGCCCGCTGCCACAGGTCCTGCGGCGGAGCCACGTCCGCCAGGTCGCGGCGCAGCAGTGCGAGGTTGGCGGGCGCGTGTTCGGCGATCTCGTTGAGCGGCGCCAGGAAGGCGAACGCGACCGCCGACATGCCGTACCGGTCCCGCAGCAGAGGATCGGAGTCGGACCGGAGCAGGCGGGGCGGCGGTGTGAACCCAGGGGTGCCCATCCCGGAGGGCGCCGCCGACAGGGCCGAGGCCGCCTCGAAATCCACCAGCCGGACCTCGCCCGAAGATGTGACCATGACATTGTCCAGGCTGAGGTCCCCGAACCGGTAGCCGGCCACGTGCAGCCGCTCCAACGAGGCGTCCAGGCCGCTCAGCAGGTGCCGGCACGCCTCGTAGTACGCGGCGACGGACTCGGCCGTGCGGTCGGCGCGGGCCAGTGGGGAAGACCGGCTCAGCCAGCCCACCAGAGGCTGCCCGGCGATGTACTCGGTGACGAGGAAGTCGTGCTCCCACTCCGTGAAGTGGTCCAGCGGCTCCGGGCCCACCCCGGGGTCGGCCGCGTGCAGCTCGCGCAGCACGCCGTACTCGTGCCGCAACCGCTGCTGCGCGTCGGTCCCGTCGAAGACCAGACCGTTGTGGGCGCGCGCCTCCTTGATGAACACGGTGCGGCCGGTCTGCCGGTCCCGGGCCTGGTAGCTGCCGCCGGCGTTGCTCAGGCGTACCGCACGGGTCACCTCGTAGTCCCGGATCAGGATCGGGCCCACGTGCGGCTCCTCCTCCTGCTCGACGAAGGGGTCCGCGATCCCTGCGGGCAGGTGCCAGACGGGCAGCCGCAGGTCCAGGACCTCGCGGCCGGATCCGTCGCGGACCAGCCCCTCCCGGGTACCGTCGGCGCGCAACCGGCTGAGGGCACCGAAGGAGCCGTAGCGGTAGTGGACCGTCCGCGAGTCGCGGAAGCGCCGGTCGGTGAGGACGTACGGCCCTTCCTCCCCGTCGAGCGCGTCCCGCAGGCGCTCCAGCAGCCGGCGAGCGGTCTCCGTGTCCGGCGGGTAGACGGCGCAGAACTTGCCCGCCTGGGCCCGCCCGGAGTGTTTGTGATGGAGGAACAGGAAGAAGAACCGGGCGCTCAGGTGCTTGAAGGGCACGCCTTCGGAGAAGCAGATCCCGGCGACCGTGTCGAGCACGTGCTGCGCCCGGTCCAGCCGCGCCGACACATGGATCTTCCAGCCCTGCTCGGCGAGCTTTGTCCCCGGACTGCCCCAGACCGTCCAGATGCCCTGGGCGGTGCCGCGCGTGCCCGGCGGCACGTCGTGGGGAGCGAAGCGCGGTCCGGGGTCGGCCACGCTGGGGAGCGGCAGATAGTACTCCCGGTCCGCGAGCGCTTCGCCGAATCCTTCGAGCACGGAATCTCCTCGCAGGGTGGTAGCGGGCGGCCACAACGGCTGTGCGAGACGCTAGAACCGCGAGGTATGGAAGCGGTTCGCCGGCGGCATGCGACCGGTATCGGGCAGGATCAGCCTCGCTGCCGGTGCCGGGCTCGCTCTCCCGACGCTCCCGCTCGACCCTGCGACGAGCGGTGTCGTGGCGGGGTGGAGTCACCAGCGCCTCCGCCCCGGCCACATCAAGGTGAACAGGAAGCAGGCCACGCTCCAGGCCAAGGCCACTGGTCGCCCCGCCGCGCCGGGCGCCGTACCGCCGCCGCCCCGGCGCGCCTCGTGGCAGGCCGCCGCCGGGTCGTCCCCGTGGTGTCAGGCGACGAGCTCGTAGATGCTCCGGGCCGTCAGCCACAGGCCGACCAGCAGGGAGAGTGCGACGATCAGCTGCTCCTGATGCCGCCCCAGCCAGTCCCGCAGAGCGTTCAAACGGGCGTTCGCGACCGCGGGCGACCGGACGACGTACATTTCCATCACGATGAGGCTGAGCGTGGCCAGCAGGCAGTAGCCGGCCAGTGCGAGCCAGTCGGAGAGGGTGGAGAGATCCGCGTCGACGGCGGTCGCGGCACCGGCCCCGACCAGTCCCCAGGGCTGCAGGATCCACGCGAGACCGGCCGCGGTGACGGCGGAGGCGTTGTCGATGCGTGCGGTCCATCGGGGCGGCCCGTGCGGGCGGGGCGGGCGGCGATGCCGGTACGTGCCGTACAGCACCAGCGCCACACCGAGGGCGAGCTTCACCGCGATCGCCGCGGTCGAGGGAGCGCTGTGGCTGGCCAGGGGCTGGCCACCCGTCAGCAGTACGACGAGAGCGATGACCACCACCAGGTTGGCCAGCCACGACAACAGGAACGCCAACCCCTGACGAACACCGCGCCGCGAGGAGAGCAGCAGGATGAAGGCGCTGTTGTGCAATGGCCCCAAGGTGATGGCCAAACCGATCACGACCAGGTCGAGAACCACCGGATCAGCCACTCCTGGGTCTCGGGGCTGTCCACCTCTCGTGGACAAGAAACCGGCCGGCAGGAGCATCAGACATCGCCGCGCGACCGCACCCCGACTCTGCAGCCGACGACCCGGCCGGTCAAGCAGGCCACGCCCGCGACGCCTTGTTCCGTACGAGTTCCACCCGTCTCTCGTCGACGACCGAGCCCGTGCCGCGGCCTTTCGTCGACGACCGAGCCCGTGCCGCGGCCTTTCGTCGACGACCGAGCCCATGCCGCGGCCTTTCGCCGACGACCGAGCCCGCGCCGCAGCCCTTCGCGCGACACGCCTTCGCTCACCCGTCACCGCGAGGTTCTCCCCCTCATGGTCCGAGGGGAGTCTCCGGTTCCGGGGTGGGGCTGACCACACCCCGGGCCGGGGGGCCGTCGGATGTCCCGGTGATCAGCATCTCCGTAGCGTCTTCGTCATGACCCACACCACGACCAGCACCCGCTCCCGGCCGTCCACGCAGCGCAGGCGAGTACGCCGCTGCCTGGCCGCCGCTACCGCCGTCGTCCTCACCGCCCTGACCGCCGCTCCGGCGGTCGCCGCGTCCGGACCCCACCCGGTGCGGCAGAGCGCCGGGCGCGGAGCCCTCCTCGGTGTCACTCCCGTCGCCGACCTGAGCCGGAGCGAAGTGGCCGCGTTCCTCAAGGGCGCCGACATCGACCCGGCGACCGTGCGCCACGGGGTACGCGCCTACCGGCTGACCTACCGGACCGTGACGCCTGGAGGCGAACCGACCACCGCGACCGGCCTGCTGGTGCTCCCCAGGGGCGGCGAGCGTCGGCTCGACCTGGTGGCGGACACCCACGGCACGATGGTCCACCGCGACTACGCGCCGTCCGTCGCCACGGACTTCGGCCTCTTCGCGCCCTATCTGCACGCCGCCGCGGGGCGTGCCGTCGCCGCCCCGGACTACCTCGGACTGGGCAAGGGCCCCGGCCTCCATCCGTACATGGACACGACCTCGGCCGTCTCCGCCTCGCTCGACATGCTGCGGGCCTCCCGCACCGCCTCGCGCGCGCTCGGCAGACCACTCACCGGAGATGTGTACGGAACCGGGTTCTCGCAGGGCGGCCAGGTCGCCATGGCGCTGGGCCGCGAGCTGGCCCGGGGAGCGGACCGGCACTTCCGGTTGCGGGCGCTCGCGCCGGTCGCCGGACCCTACGACCTGCGGGGCGCCGAGGTCCCCGCTCTCCTCGACGGTCGTGTCAACGACATCAGCGGCGTCTTCTACATGTCGTACTTCCTGACGGCGCAGAACCGGCTCCACCCCGTCTACGCCGATCCGGCCGATGCCTTCAGGCAGCCGTACGCGGGGTACGTGGAGCAGCTCTTCGACACCCGGCACACCGAGGAGGACATCGTCACGAAGCTGCCGGGCTCGGTGAAGGAACTGCTGACCGACGGCTTCTACGAGCGGTTGCGCCACCCGGACGGCGGACTGCTGGCCGCGCTCAAGGCACAGGACGGGACGTGCGACTGGAAGCCCGGAGTTCCCGTACGGCTGCACACCGCAGCCGGCGACACCGACGTGCCGATCGCCAATTCCGTCAACTGCGCGGCCGATCTGGCCCGTAACGGTGTGCGGGCCCGCGTCATCGACCACGGGAAGGCCGACCACAACGGCTCCTTCAAGCTGGCGGGGCCGCAGATCGTGCGCTGGTTCGACGCGCTCGCGCACAGCTAGCCGACCGACCCCGGCCTGCGGGGTCCGGCAGCCGGATCCTCGGTGCCGCCACCAACCTGCCTTGGGGTGACGTCATCGGGGCGACCGACGGACGCGCCGTGGTCGACATGGCGCGCGGATTGGCGAGAGCCCCCGGCCGGCTGCCGAGCGTCTCCGGCCAGGACGTGTCCGACCGATCAGGGTCCCGGCTGAGGCACAGCGAGGGCTGAAGGTCGTCGAGGCATGGTCGGCCCGCGATGTCGTGTGCCAGGGTGTCGGTATGGATTGGCAGTCTGAGAGCCCGGAACTCTGGGCGTTCCTGGAGTCCCTGAACGACGGCGACATACTGTCCGGCACCGTCGCGGCGATCGAACGGTTCGGGGTCTTCGTGGCCCTGGACGACGGCCCTGCCCATCCCCTCTTCCCCGGTGTCGGGTTCATCGTCATCCCTGAACTGTCCTGGCGGCACATCGACGCTCCCACCGATGTCGTTCAGGTGGGGCAGCGTGTCTCGTGCGAGTTCCTCCAGTTCGACACCTACAACGCGGAGGCCAGACTGTCCTTGAAGGCACTGGAGCCCGACCCCCTCCAGGCTTTCGCCGACCGGACAGCGGTGGGCCAGGAACTCCGCGGGACGCTGGAGAAGGTGCTTTCCTTCGGCATCCTCGTCGACCTCGGGGACGGGATTGCCGGGCTGGTTCCCTTCAGGGAAGCCCCCGGCCGGCCTGCGGCGAGTCCGCTGGAAGACTTCGAGGTCGGAGAGGAGATCGCGGTCGTCGTCGCGGAAATCGACCCGCCGAGACGTCGGGTTCTCCTCTCCAGGCCGCAGGGTGGCCGGCACGAAGGTGTCGCGTCGACCACATGACGGCCGGCGGCCAGAACGGAACAGGAGGCTGCGCGTACGCAGCCCCCACGCCTCCGTGACCATCATCCAGCCCGCGCGAACACCGTGACGCGGCGGCACCGCGAGGGACCCGGCCGGCCGGCCGACCAGCGCTCCGTACCACTCGTAGGCACCGAGAAGGGCGACGATCAGCAGGGCCGCAGCCACCACAAGGCAGAGGCGAGGGCCGACGCGCGCGATGGTCCCGCGCCGATCGGCGGACCGCTTCCCGCGCGGCTCCTCGGTCACCCAACGGGCTCCGAGGGCCCTGGGCTCGGCCGCGTCTCGCACCGGCACGGCCAGCCGGACCGACCGGGCGAGGGCCTGGACTGCCGCGGCGTCGCGCCCGTCTTCGAACCGTGCCCCGACCAGCATCGGCCGAGGCTCTCCCGCCGAGAGGGAACACGGCGCCATGAAACGCCGGACGACAGCTGTTCGTGCCGCCGGTCACCCCCGGGCGGTTTCCCTCTGACGGGCCGGGCGCCGGCCCGTGCGCAGGCCGATTCTCCTGCGCAGACCAGGAGGCGTTGGGCAGACTGATGCCCGGTGGGGCCCGCTGCTGGAGCCGGGCTCCGGAGGTGGGGTGCCAGGGTGACCGAGATGGGGTTGGCGGCGGCTATCGAGGAGCTCCGCCAGGAGTTGTACGCCGCGCAGGACGCCGGTGCGGGGCAGCAGTTCGCCTTCGAGATCGACGAAGCGCAGCTGGAGCTGCTTCTCGAGGTGCGCGCCGAGGGCCGGGGAGAGGGCCGGCTCTCGTTCGGGGTGGCGACCCTGGGCGGGAGCGGGATGGCCTCCCAGGCCCGCACCCACAAACTGACGCTGAAGTTGAACGTGAAGGATCGCGCCACCGCGGGGTCACGGGTCGAGATCGGCCACCGGGAGAACGGCTCCTGGGGAGAGGACTGAAGTGGACCCGCGACGACTGGCGGACGTCCAGGCGGGGGACGCCCGGCGTTCCCGCATGGTCGGCACCGGGTACCTGATCGCCCCGAGACTGGTGCTCACCGCCCGGCACGTCGTGATCGACCCGGCAGGGGACAGGGCCTGGGAGCGGATCGAGGTCCGGGTGGGGCATCCGGGTGACCAGTACGGGCCGGTGACGCGGTGTGGGGCCACGGTGCGCTGGGTCGGACAGGCCGACCCCGACGTGGCCGTCCTGGAGCTGGATCAGGAGGTGGAAGCGGCCGGGACCGTGGCCTGGGGCCGGCCCAGCGGCAAACAGGCCCTGGAATACAACGGCATGGCGTTTCCCCGGCACGCGCGCGGCGAGGGTGGCCGTCGGATCGTCGAGCAGCTGCGAGGCAGCCTGCCCCCGCTGGCCGGGGGTGGCAGAGACCACGACCTGTACGTCCTGGACCAGGCGGCCGCACCGAGCCCTCCCACGAAGGAGGATGCGCTGCCGTGGGGTGGGGCGTCCGGGGCAGCCGTGTTCTGCCAGGAGCTGCTGGTCGGCGTGCTGGTGACCGACGACACCCGCCACGGCCACCGGCGGCTGCACGCCGTGCCCGTGCACGCCTTCGTCGGCGACCCGGCGCTCCAGAGGATCCTGACGGAGCACGGCCTCGCCGTGCCGCATCCCCAGCCTGTGTCGGCCGACCCTCCGACCGGGACGCCGGACGAGGGAGCTCGCCTCCGGGTGAGGGCGGTGGCGACCTGGGCGGTGCCCCTTCTCGCCGTGGGCGTGCTGTTCACGGCCTTCGACCTGCCCGGTGGGCGAGGCGCAGGCAACCCGAAGCAGCCTCCGCCCTCGGCGACCGCCGGCCCCCCGAGCGCCCCGGACGGCCTGGCCGGTGCGGCGGACAGCACGGTCGGCGGGCTGCCACGCGGGACGCGGTTGCGGATGACGGCGACGGTCAGCGGTCTGGACGAGTCCATGGCGGTGACGTTCGCCGAGAGTGATCTCGCCGGCCTCACGGATGTCCTGGAGATGAGCGCCATCCCCGCGGCCCCGATGCCCGCGGCAATGAACCGGCATGTCGAGACCCGGGGCTACCTGCTGGCCGGGGCACTGGTCAACCTGGTGGTCGACGGCCTTGACGGCAACGTCGAGATCACCAAGGTCCGCCCTGTCGGCACCGTCAAGGAACCGATCCCGCTCGGCGCCGCCTTCTACTTCCCGAGCCAGGGCGGCGGAGTCGTACGCGCGATGGACTTCGACATGGACGACACCTCACCCGTCGCCAGAATCCCTCCTGGCGCCACGGACGCGGGCCCTGTCGGCGAGCCCTTCTTCACCTCCCGGAGGATCACCGTGAAGCAAGGGGAGTCGGAGAGGCTCGCATTGAACTTCAGCACGGTCAGAGCCGCGTACGTCTTCAAGGTGGCCGTCAACTACGTCGCGGGCGGCAAGCAGTTCAGCCAGTTCATCGAGGACGGCTCGGGCAGGCCTCGCGTGTTCCGGATCAGCGCGGACCCGTGCCCGTGGGACGGCATGCGCGGCCGCCTGACCGAGCAGGACATCCGTACGCTCGGCACGATGCACTTCCGCCACGTGAGAACGGTCGACAAGGAGGCTGTGGAACAGGGCTACCGACTCATCGCCGCCGATCCCGCGAACCGCGCCATGGGGGAGTCCCTCTGTCCCTGAGGCTCGGCCCTGAGGGCCTGCCCTGAGCCTCTGCCCTGAGCCGGGCCCGGGCCGGCCACCGGCTCGGATTCCCCCTTACGCCTCAGCGCAGAAGCTCGGCCACCAACTCAGCCACCTGCTCCACCTCGATGAGGAACCCGTCGTGGCCGTACGGCGACCCGAGGACACGCGGCCGGTCCGCACCAGGGATGCCCGCCGCCAGCTCCGCCTGCTGAGCCGGCGGGTAGAGGCGGTCGGAGTCGATCCCGGCCACAAGAGTCCGTGCGGTCACCCGGCTCAGCGCCGCCCGGATGCCACCCCGTCCCCGGCCGACATCATGACCGTTCATGGCCTCGGTCAGCACGACGTAGCTGCCCGCGTCGAAGCGTCGGGCCAGCTTGGCCGCGTGGTGGTCGAGGTAGGACTCGACCTGGTAGCGGCCGCCGAGCCAGGGATCCTCCGTGCCCTGGGCGGTACGGCCGAAGCGGGCGGCCAGTTCGTACTCGCTGCGGTAGGTGACGTGGGCCAGGCGGCGGGCGAGACTCAGTCCGCCGTGCGGGCCCCGTCCTGTGTCGTGGTAGTGACCGCCCCGCCAGTCGGGGTCGGCGCGGATCGCCTGCAGCTGGACCGATGCCCAGGCGATCTGCTCGGCGCTCGCCGCGGCCGTCGTGGCGAGCAGCAACAGCGCGTCGGTACGCTCCGGGTGGGTCACGGCCCACTCCAGCGCCCGCATCCCGCCCATCGATCCGCCGATCACCAGCGCCCAGCGGGCCACGCCGAGCGCGTCGGCGAGGCCCACCTCGGCCGCGACCTGGTCGCGCGGTGTCAGGAAGGGGAAGTCACCGCCCCAGCGGCGGCCGTCCGCCCGGCGCGAGGACGGTCCGGTACTGCCCTGACAGCCGCCCAGCACGTTGGGCGCCACGACGAACAGGCGGTCCGTGTCCAGTGCGCGCCCCGGCCCGATGAGTCCCTCCCACCAACCGGGAGTGGGGTGCCCGGGGCCGGCCGGACCGGCGGCGTGACTGTCGCCGGTGAGAGCGTGCAGTACCAGCACCGCGTTGGCACGGTCCGGCGCGAGCGTCCCCCAGGTCTCGAACGCCAGTCGCACGCCAGCCAGTTCGCCCCCGGCCTCAAGTCCCAGCGGCGTCTCGCGGGTGTACCACCGGCGCCATCCGGCCGGGTCCCCCTCCCGCCAGGCCCCGGAGGCCGGCGGCAGAGGAACCTCGGACGGCGGCATGACGATGCTCAGGACACGCCCTCGGACGACTCGTCCGTGGACGCACCCTCGGACGACTCGCCCTCGGACGCACCCTTGGCAGCCCGGAAGCCCGCCTCAAGATCCGCCTTGAGGTCTGCGAGGTTCTCCAGTCCGACCGACAGGCGCACCAGACCGGGCGAGGCGCCGGTCGCCGCCGACTGCGCCTCGTCCAGCTGGCTGTGGGTGGTGGAGGCCGGGTGAATGATCAGACTGCGGACATCCCCGATGTTGGCCAGATGGCTGAACAGCTCGACAGCGTCCACGAACCGCTTGCCCGCCTCGACGCCGTCCCGCAGCTCGAAGGAGAGGACCGCTCCCGCCCCGCGCGGCAGGTAACGCTGCCCCGCCTCGTACCAACGGTTGGACGGCAGCCCCGGGTAGTGCACGGCGGAGACCTCGTCGCGCTGCTCCAGCCACTCGGCCAGGGCCTGCGCGTTCGCCGAGTGCCGCTCGATGCGCAGACTCAGCGTCTCCACGCCCTGCAGCAGCAGGAAGGAGGAGTGCGGAGAGAGCGCGGGGCCGAGGTCCCGCAACAGCTGGACACGCAGCTTGATCGCGAAGGCGCCCGGGCCGAGCGCCGGCCAGTACCGGAGGCCGTGGTAGCTGGGGTCGGGTTCGGTGAAGTCGGGGAAGCGGTCGGGGTGCGCCCCGAAGTCGAAGGTGCCGCCGTCCACCACGACACCCGCGACCACCGTGCCGTGCCCGCCGAGGAACTTCGTCGCCGAGTGGACGACGATGTCTGCGCCGTGCTCCAGGGGGCGGAGCAGATAGGGCGTGGGGACGGTGTTGTCCACGATCAGCGGGACCCCCGCCGCGTGGGCCACGTCGGCGACCGCCCGCACGTCGAGTACGTTCCCGCGCGGGTTGCCCAGCGTCTCGGCGAACAGCGCCTTGGTGTTCGGCCGGATCGCCGCCCGCCACGCCTCGGCATCGTCGGGGTCGTCCACGAAGGAGACCTCGACGCCGAACCTGGGCAACGTGTGCCGGAACAGGTTGTACGTGCCCCCGTACAGCGACGTACTGGCCACGAGGTGGTCCCCGGACCCCGCCAGCGTGAGGATCGCCAGGGTCTCGGCCGCCTGCCCGGAGGACAGCGCGACCGCCGCGACACCGCCCTCCAGCGCGGCGATCCGCTGCTCGAAGACGTCCTGGGTGGGGTTGTGGATACGGGTGTAGATGTTGCCGGGCTCGGCCAGCGAGAAGAGATCGGCGGCGTGCTGCGTGTCCCGGAACACGAAGGACGTCGTCTGGTAGATCGGCGTCGCCCGCGCCCCGGTCACCGGGTCGGGCGTCGCACCCGCGTGGATCTGCTTGGTCTCGAAGGACCAGGCCGAGGTGTCGGGCCCGGCAGGCTCGTCCTCGGGAGTGTGACCGGCGGCGACGGCGTCGATGGGCTGGCTCATGACGGTGCTCCTTGTGCGGGTGCGCGCACGGCTTCGCGCCGTGCGCGGGGCGGGGCAGCGAACGGGTGGTCCCGAAGGACCGGGCCGAGGTGTCGGCCGGGGGTGGCTCAGCGCGCAGCGGGACACCACGTGGCGGCGGCGGACGCGAGAGCACACGCGCGGAGGGTGAGCAGGAAAGGCGCGGAAGCGGTCACACGCTCACGAAAGCACAGCCGCGCCCCGCGAACCAGCGGCCTGCGGAGCGCGACATACAGCGTTCATCCACGGGCCAGAGCAGCCGTCGGGCCACGGTCGCCATCGGCGTGCCGGTCAGCAGACGCCGGCGCGTTCCCGGAGAGCCGGCGGACGATGTCGGAGCCTCACGCCCGGCCGACTCCGGGCCGACCGAGCAGTGCAGGGGCATTCTCCGAGCGCCGGAACACAGGACCAGGAGCCGCCGCCGGTGGGGCTCCCTGGACGGAAGCCGGTGC
The DNA here is from genome assembly GCF_040296665.1 of Streptomyces sp. NPDC002057. NCBI lineage: Bacteria > Bacillati > Actinomycetota > Actinomycetes > Kitasatosporales > Streptomycetaceae > Streptomyces > Streptomyces sp. NPDC002057. The sequence continues at coordinate 26,334 of NZ_JBEOXR010000057.1, read as the reverse complement.
GGTGCCACGGGGCACCGCACCGGCATCCTTGCCTACGTCACCGTGCCGGTGTCAGCGCAGCGGGATGGAGTCGATCACGCGCTGCGGAACCGTCCATACCCCTGTGGTGTGGGCCACCACCGTCCGACGGCCTCCGTCGACCAGCCAAACGGTGGCCGCGTCCGGCGATTTGATGCGTGTGCCGTCGGCGATCGTGGTGGTGAGTGCTGTCCATATGCGGTGGGGTACCACCTGCATGGGGCGGTCGGCGTAGCCGCTGGCGGTGAGTTCTTCCATGCTGTTGAAGGGGATCTTGGCGCCTCCGACGATGGCTGCCTGGCCGGCGGATCCTGCGTCCTTGATGCGTGTGCCGTCGGCGATCGTGGTGGTGAGTGCTGTCCATATGCGGTGGGGTACCACCTGCATGGGGCGGTCGGCGTAGCCGCTGGCGGTGAGTTCTTCCATGCTGTTGAACGGGATCTTGGCGCCTCCGACTATCGCCGCCTGGCCGGCGGAACCCGCGTCCTTGATCCGCGTACCGTCCGCGATCCGCGTCGTCATGGCGTCCCACACCCGGGCCGGCACGATCAGCAGAGGCTCCGCGCCATAACCCGAGCCTTCCAGCTCCTCCATGCTCTGGAAGGCGACCAGAGCTCCGCCGACCACGGCGCCTTGGGCGGTGCTGTCGCTCTTGCCGACCAGAGTGCCGTCCGCGATCTTCGTGGTCATGGCGTCCCACACCCGTGCGGGAACGACCTGGCGGGGCTTGTCGCCGTATCCGGCGGCGTTGCGTTCCGCCTCGGTGTGGAAGTCGACGCGTGCTCCGCCGATGACCGCGGCTTCCGAGGTGGCTCCGCTCTTGGCCAACCGCGTACCGTCCGCGATCTTCGTGGTCATGGCGTCCCACACCCGTGCCGGAATGACGTGGCGGGGCTTGTCGCCGTATCCGGCGGCGTTGCGTTCCGCCTCGGTGTGGAAGTCGACGCGTGCTCCGCCGATGACCGCGGCTTCCGAGGTGGCTCCGCTCTTGGCCAACCGCGTACCGTCCACGATCCGCGTCGGCAGGGCGCTGAACGCCCGGCCGGGAACAGCCCGCACCTTCGAGGCCCAGTCCGTGCCGAAGCCCGAATCGACCACCTCTTGCGGACTGCTGAAGTTCACCCTGCCTCCGCCCACGATGGCGGCCACCGGAGTGGAGCCCAGCGAGCCCTGGATGAGCGTGCCGTCCTTCGGGATGGGCGGCAGGGTGTGGAAGTGCCGCGCCGGAATGCCCTGGACCTTCGAGGGCCAGTTGCTCCCGTAGCCGGAGTCGATGACCTCCTGGGGGCTGCCGAACGGGATGGCCGCACCACCGAGGATCATCGCGACGGGCGTGGAGACACCGTTGGCGGCGCCTTGTACGAGCGTGCCGTCCGCGGGGATCGTCCCGAGGTTGTGGTAGCTGCCGGGGGAGATCGCCACCACCTTGCCCGCCCAGTTGGCGCCGTGGCCGGAGTCGATGACTTCCTGCGGGCTGGCGAAGGGGATCAGGGCGCCGCCGACGGTCGCCGACACCGGCAGGTCCGTGGAGCCGGCCTTGGCCTGCACGAGTTGACCGTCCGCCGGCAGGGTGTTCATGTGATCGCGCGCGTCGACGGACCACGACGACACCTTCACCGGCGTGCCGCAGGTGACGGGAGCGGCGCAGGTCTCCTGCCACAGGGGAGCGCCACCCACGAAGAGGTGGATCCGTCCGCGCTGGTCGATGACGGTGGCCCCGTTTCGCGGCGTGGCCGGCCCGGCGTTGATGACGGCCTGCGTGGTGGGACGCGGCGTGGTGGTGCAGATGCCGTCGCCGCAGGTCGCCTGCCACACGGGCGCGCCACCCACCATCTTGTAGACACGACCGGTGTCGGTGGTCGACAGAAGCGTGCCGTCGGCCAGCCCGTGCACGGAAGTGACCGGCTGAGGGCCAGGGGGAGGCGGAGGTGTGCCGCCCGACGGCGGCGCTCCGCCGCCGCCTCTCCAGCCTCGCCCCTCGGGCGGACAGTAAGTGCCGGCGGGACCCGTCCACACGCACATCGTCTGGGCGACCGGGATCTTGGCGACGCGGTACGACGTCGTCTTGTTGCCGCGGCACCACAGGATGCCCAGCGAGTAGACCATTTCGATGGTCGTGGTCACCTCGTAGACGACGTACATGTTCGTCACGTACGGCTGGAGGTGCATATAGGTGCCCGGCTGGACGATGGGGGAGTACTCGTCCGACTCCGTCGTCTCCGTGACGACCGTCTGTGACCATCCGGCCTCCAGAGCGATCTTGACGACCTGTTCGGCCTCGATGGACCCGCCCACCGAGGTCTGTACGCTCAGAGAGATCTTCTCTCCGTACGTAGCCTTCATCGGTATGGCCGCACCGGTCGCGTTGTAGGTGCTCTTCACCCTCCCGGCCGGGGTCACATCCGTGCTGCGGGAGAGCAGACGGCGGGACACCTGGTTGTCGCGGAAATCGTCCGGCGTGCAAGGCCACCAGAATCCGGCGGCCTTGGCCTGACCGGAAGCGGCGGCCGCGACGGTCGGTGACGCCAGTCCGGCCGCCCCGGCCGGCGTGGTCGTCGCGAGCAGAGAGGCGAAGGCGGCGAACAAGGCCGCCAGGAGTGCGAGATGTCTGTTCCGTTTACGCATTGAATTCCCCGTGTCGGACCCCGATGGGGTCGCAGTGCCGCAACGGGCTCCCGCTGGAAGCGAGAAACCGAGCAGCCCTAGAAGTCACCCTCGTCAGAGGGCGAACGTGTCCACCCGCCGCCCGCGGGCAGCCGTGGACACCGGTGTGTCACCCCCACTTCCCCCGTTGCCCGACCCCTGCCCCACACCACGGCCGCTCTGAGCCTCCGCGGTCCGGACCGGTCCCAGCGCTCAAGGACGCCGCACGCTCGCGCATGCCGGTACGGCAGCTCAGGAGCAGGGGCACGCTCAGCTTGCCCGGCACGAACTGCGGCTGTCAGCACACCAATTATTCAAAAGACAGGGCGATCGATAACCTCCACCTCATGACTCCTGGTCGAGGCGCTGAGACCGCCGGCTCCGGTACCGCGACGCCGGGAGAACCGAGCGTCCATCAACTGCGCCTGTTCCTGGCCCTCGCCGACGAACTGCACTTCGGACGCGCCGCCGAGCGGCTGTTCATCAGCCAGTCGGCCCTCAGCCAGCAGATCCGCGACATGGAGAAGCGCCTGAAGACGCCGCTGTTCGCCCGCACCAGCCGGATGGTCGACCTCACCCCGGCGGGGCGGGCACTGCTGCCCGAGGCACGTCTGGTCATCGAAGCCACCGACCAACTGCGCCGCACCGCCGCCGCGCAGTGTCGGCAGAGCGACGGTCGGCTCGTGGTGGGCACCGTCGGCGCCGAGGCCGCCATGCCACACACCCGCGCGGTGCTGCAGGAACTGCAGAACCGGCACCCACAGATGACGGTGCAGCTGCTCGGTCTGAACATCGTCGACCACATGGCCGACCTCGTCCGGCAGGACATCGACGCCGTCTTCCTCCGTCCTCCCGTACCGGACGGCATCGAGCTGCAGCACCTGGCCACCGAGCCACGGGTGGTGTGCCTCTCCGCCGACGACCCTCTGGCAGCCCTCCCCCACCTCACCCTGGCCCAGCTGGAGGACAGGGCGGTGGTCGACGTACCCGCCCAGGTACCGCGGACGTGGTGGAACTTCTGGGCGGTCGATCCGCGTCCCGACGGCAGACGCGTGACGTACGGGCCTGTCGTGACCGACATGGAGTCACTGCTGCACACGGTCGGCCAGGGCGAGGCGGTGTGCTTCCTCCCCGCGGCCGCCCGGACGTTCTTCCCCCGCCCTGGCATCCGCTACCTGGACGTCCTCGACCTGTCGCCGTCGACGTGCGCGCTCGCCTGGCTGACGAAGCGCCGCGCGGAACCGACCATCGTCGCGATCCGGCAGGCGGCCCGCGCGGTCACCCAGCGAGCCGCCGGCGACCAGACGCTCCACCCCTGACGCGACCACCGTGGACACCGGGAGGCTGCTCCAGGACGCGAACCGGCCGGCTCGCCTCCGTGGGAGATCCCGTGCCCACAGCCACAACCACAGCCACAACCACAGCCACATCCTGCGACCGACTGACCGACTGACCGACTGACCGACTGACCGACTGACCGACTGACCGACTGACCGACGGGCGCCGACGGCTCCGCCCGCTCCGACTGCGGCGGACCGTGTCGGTTGTCACGGCCGCTCGCTCGGCGGAACCGGGGACACCGGCGCCGCCTGTCTGATGGAGTGACGTGGGGAGGCACCGTAGCGGTGCCCGCTCCAGTAGGGACCGGACTCTCAGGGGAAGGGCAAGGATGCTGTCGGAGGCGATGACCGCGCTGGCCGCGGCGGGAGGCACGGCGGTGGTGCAGGCTGCGGGCACCGACGCCTGGGCAGGGCTACGCGGACAGATGGCCCGTTGGTTCGGCCAGGGGAATCCACAGCGCGAGCACGCCGAGCTGGAGCGCCTCGACCAAGCCGCCGCCGAGCTCGAGGCCGCGGCGCCGCCCCAGGCGGAGCGGGTGCGGATCCGTCAGGAGGCGGCGTGGCAGGCCCGTATCGAGGCTCTGCTCGAAAGTTTCGGGGACAGCGAGCAGGGCCGGCTCGCGGAGGGCCTGCGCGCTCTCCTGACCGAGCAGCCGTCCCCCAGGCATGTGTCGGTCGGCCAAGGTGGGCCGGCTGTCGGGGGAGACATCAGCATCCAGGCGGACCGTGGATCCGCAGCCGCCCTCACCATGGGGAATGTGACCCTGGGAAACCCTCCTCAGCCGGGTTCGCAGCAGGACTGAGCGCATCCGGATCAGGCTCGGCCCCGCCGCCCCACCACGGTGGCGGCATCTTCGCCGACCACGGCGGCTTCGCCGTCGGCCACGCCGAGCAAGTCCACCACCACGCTCCGCCCCGCACTCCAGCCGCCTGGCCACGCCAAGTCGGCGTGATCCCGCCCCGCGCCCTCTCCTTCCAGCACAGGACCGAGGCCGACCTGCTGCGGACGGCGGCCGACGGCGGGGGTACGGCGGTGCCCGGCCAGGTCCTGACCGGAACGGGCGGGGTGGGCAAGACCCAGCTGGCCGCCGACTACGCTCGCAGCGCCTGGGAGGGCGATGAGGTCGACATCCTGGTGTGGATCAGTGCGAGCAGCCGATCAGCGATCACGGCTGGGTACGCGCAGGCGGCCGTGGAGATTCTCGCCGCGGAACCGGGCGACCCGGAGAATGCCGCACGGTCGTTCCTGGCCTGGCTGGAACCGAAAGCGGTCCAGCGGCCCTGCCGGTGGCTGATCGTCCTGGACGACGTCGCGGATCCCGCCGACCTGCACGGCTGGTGGCCGCCGACCGGGAGCCACGGGCGCGTCCTGGTCACCACGCGCCGGCGCGAGGCCGCCCTCACCGGAGAAGGCCGACGCCTGGTGACGGTGGGCCTGTTCACCCCGCAGGAGGCCGCCGCCTACCTGACCGCCGTGCTCGCCCCGTACGACGAAGGGGCGACCGAGCACATCGACGGCCTCGCCGCCGACCTGGGACACCTGCCACTCGCCTTGGCCCAGGCCACCGCCTACATCATCGACACAGGCCTGACGTGTGCCTCGTACAGAGCGCTGCTGGGCGACCGGATCAGAAAGCTGGGCGACCTGCTGCCCGAGTCCGGAGCCCTGCCCGACGACCAGACCGTCACCGCGGCCGCCACCTGGTCCCTGTCCCTCGAACGCGCCGACCAGATCCGCCCGGTCGGCCTTGCCCGCCCGATGCTCCAGCTGGCCGCTCTGCTCGACCCCGGCGGCATCCCCGCCGCGGTCCTGACCAGTCGGCCCGCTCTCACGCATCTCGCCGAGCACCGCACCCTCAGCGGCACGGACGACCCTTCTCAGCCGGCTCCGGTCCCGGCGGAGGACGCCGTGCTCGCACTGCGAGCCCTGCACCGGCTCGGTCTTGTCGACCATGATCCGGACGCCCCCCCACCAGGCTGTCCGTGTCCATCAACTCATCCAGCGTGCCACCCGGGACAGCCTCACCCTTGTCCGCCACGACCGGACCGCTCTCGCCGCCGCCGATGCCCTGCTCGATGCCTGGCCCGAGGTCGAGCGGGACACCGTCCTCGCCCAGGCGTTGCGGGCCAACACGGATGCCCTGGTACACCACTCGCGCGATGCCGCCCTCTGGCGGCCCGACGGCCATCGGGTGCTCCAGACCGCCGGTGACAGTCTGGGGGACAGCGGACAGGTCACCGCCGCCGTCGCGTACTTCGAACGCCTCGTGGACGCCACGCGACGGCACCTCGGGCCGGATCATTCCGACACCCTGATCGCCAGATCCAACCTCGCTCACTGGCGGATGGAGGCGGGGGACGTGGCCGGCGCGCTCACCGCCTACGCCGAACTCGTCGCACACATGCGGCTTGTCCCCGGCCCGGATCACCGCGCGGTCCACACCGCCCGGGCTGGGCTTGCCTTCGCGAAGGGAGAGGCCGGGGACCCGGCCGCGGCCGCCACCGCCTACGCCGAGGTGCTGGCCGACCGGGAGCGGATCCTGGGCGCGGACGCGCTCTCCACCCTCACCACACGGAAGTCCCTCGCCTGGTGGCAAGGCCGGGCGGGGGACGTGGCCGGCGCGGTCACCACGTACACCGAGCTGCTGGAACGCGTGCAGCGGGTTCTGGGGCCGGATCACCCCAGTGCGCTGACGGTCCGCTGCGAACTCGCCCACTGCCGGGGAAGGGCAGGGGACTGGGCCGGGTCGGTCACCGCGTACGGCGAGTTGCTTCGGCATGCCCTGAGGGTGCTGGGGCCGGACCACCGCGACACCCTGACCATTCGGCACCACTTCGCCTGGGCACGGTGGGAAGCCGGGGACGAGGTCGGCGCGGACACCGCGCTCACCCAGCTTCTGGAGGATGCGGTGCGCGTCATGGATGCGGACCATCCCACGGTCCTGGCTCTACGACGCGACCTCGCCCACGTACAGGAGACAGGCGACCGCACCACCGCGCCAGACTCCTGAAACCGCCGCACGACCTGCCTGACACGGCCACGACTCGGGGAGCCCGTTCCGCCGCGTGGGCAGTTGGCGGCGGCGGACCAGGCCGGAGAGACGACCGGTCCAGTCGCGGGCCGCCGGGCCGGTGGCGAGACCGCACTTCCCCGCCAGGGGCTCACCCGCCGCTCGGCCCGCGCCGTACGAGCCCACGAAAGCGCGCGGGACCCGCGAGCCGCAGGATCGGCCGGGGCGCCGATCGGGTTCAGTTCACCGGCATGCCGATGCCCGGCAGCCACAGCCGACCGTGGTCGTTGACCGTCAGCTCCCAGGCCACCAGCTCGTCCGGGCAGGACGAGCGACGGGCGCGGACGTCGGCGACCAACAGCCGGGCGGCCGAACGGGCGGCAGCGGGGTCCTCCTCCGCGAACACCGCCCGCCACCAGCCGCGGTCGCGCACCTGCCAGCCCCGCTCCCGCATGGCCTCCTCCAGGCCCGGCTCCTCGGCCGTGGTCCGGTGGTCCACCATCAGCGACAACTCCCCGCGGTCCTGGCTGTACCCGACCCGCAGGTGCCGCGGCCAGTCCCGCGCGCACCCCACGACGAAGGACGCCCAGTCGCCCGGCACCTGTACCGGCAGCTGCTCCATCCACGAGTCCAGGAGCAGTTCGAGCGAGGACTCCAGGTGCTCCCAGGACGCCGCCGTGTGGTGGCCGTCCCAGCGAAAGGCCGGCCAGTCGCGCGTCGGCCCCCGGTGCAGCAGCCAGAGGTAGGGGAGCGCGTCGAAGCCGTGCGGCCGGTCCGGCTGCCAGCCGACCGACCCCGACTCCACGGCCGTGTACTCGCGCCCGTGCAGGTCCGACGCCCTGTGCACCGAGAGCGTGGCACCCTGCGGGCTGCCACCCAGGAGCACCACATGCGCTCCGGTGTGCCAGCGCACGCTGGGGCCGGCAGCCGAACCGCCGTACAGAGTGGGCTCGCCGAGCTCGGCCGCCACCGCGTCGTACACCGGCCGCAGTGCCTCGCGCCGTGCGGCGCGGCCGGACCCGGGCGGGTGCGGTGCGACGAGCACGGCGGGCGCGTCCACATGCGCGTCAGGGCGGTCGCGCAGGGCGCGAGCGCGGACGGCGGCGTCTGCGGGACCGGAGAGCGAGGAGGGCGTGCCGATGACCATGGCGCCATCGTGCCAGGCGGTGGGGCGGGCGGTCGACGTGATGACCGCCGAGGGGGCGTGTACGGCCCGGGTGAACGATCCGGTGAAACCGTGATGCGAAGGCACCGTTGCCGCCACAGTGGTGGCATGAGCGGAGAGAGCACAGGGGCCGACAGCTGGCCGGTGGTGGTGAGGGTTCCGGTGGAGCCGGTGGAGGCCGCGATGGAGGCCGACGCCCTCGACGCGGCGATCCGCAACAGCGCCCTCGCCGTCAGAGGGCCCCTGTTCGGTGTCGCCACGCCGAGCGAGGACGGCGGCCGGGGTTGGCGGGTGGTCGTAGAGGTCACCCACGGGGGCCCGCAGGACGCCCGCGACGCGCTGAACTCCCTGCTGTGGTTCCGGGCGAAGGACGAGGCGAACAGCCGGGAGGAGCGGCGTGCGCTGCTGGCGGCGGTCGCCCGGCTGGAGAGCGAGTGCGTCGACGAACTCACGGTCCTCGGCACCCGCTACCGCGTGGTGCGGGCCGAGGAGTACGCCGGCACCGACGAGCACGGCGACATCGAAACGCCTCGCCCCACCGATCCCGAGCCTCCCGCCCCTGACTGGAGCCCCGGCGCGGCCGTAGCCGGCCGGAGAGTCGACGACGACCTCGTCCTGGACCCGGAGGCACCTGTCACCCCCCTCCAGGCAGCTGAGCGACTGTCGCTGCGCTCCCTGGCCTACACCGGCGCCAGGTTTCCCGCCCCTGTGCTGGAGGATTCGGCGCGGGCCGTCGAAACGCACCCCGACGTCCTGCTCATGCCGGCGGCGTTCCTGATCGTCGAGCGGTCGGGCGACGGGCCGTGGACACCGGGCAGCGGGCTGCAACCCACGGCCCACGACGCACGCCGGACCCTTGACTTCGCTCTGGCCTGGATGGAGCCGCGCACGCGCGGCCTGATTCCCTACGATGCCGACCGCGCCGTCGACGCCCGCACTGCGGCCGCTGCCGACGGCCCGGAGGCCGCCGAACTGGCGGAGTTCGCGAAGGCGGCGGACCGGCTGCGCGCGGGCCGCTGCGACGAGGTGGAGGCCCACGGCACCGTCTACCGGATCGCCCGCTCCCGGCGCCTGCTGCGCTGGGGCCCCGACGGGCCGGAAGGACCGCGCCCGTCCGACGTCAGCGCCCACGCCCCGGCCGCTCTCCACCCCCGCCTCGACGAGGACGGCGCCGTCCACTTCGACGAGCCCGACCAGGACGATCCCGCACCGTGAGGGTGCGACGGGTCCCGTGCGGCGTCCGTGCCGTCAAGCCGAAGAGACGCCCTCACGTCACCTACGGAGCCCGTTTCACCCCGCTATGCACGGCGTGCTCAGCGTAGCCATGCACGCCCCCCGGAGAACTCCGCGCGCTCTACCGGCGTCCCCGAGGTGCGGAAATGATGAGCGCACCGCACATGAACCAGGCGACCCGCACCCCTGCCCTCGGGCAGGCGGACATGCGGCGGAAGGAGCTCATGGTGTTGCTTCTCATCTCCCCGGACGGTGTCGAGGAAGCCCTCGACTGCGCGAAGGCCGCGGAACACCTCGACATCGTCGACGTCAAGAAGCCCGACGAGGGCTCGCTCGGCGCCAACTTCCCCTGGGTCATCCGAGAGATCCGCGACGCGGTACCGGCGGACAAGCCGGTGTCCGCCACCGTGGGTGACGTCCCGTACAAGCCCGGCACGGTGGCGCAGGCCGCGCTCGGCGCGGTCGTCTCCGGCGCAAGCTACATCAAGGTCGGCCTCTACGGATGCACGACGCCCGATCAGGGCATCGAGGTCATGCGCGCGGTCGTCCGAGCGGTCAAGGACCACCGCCCGGACGCGCTCGTCGTCGCCTCCGGCTACGCCGACGCCCACCGCATCGGCTGCGTCAACCCGCTCGCCCTGCCCGACATCGCCTTCCGCTCCGGTGCCGACGCGGCCATGCTCGACACCGCGATCAAGGACGGGACGCGACTCTTCGACCACGTACCTCCGGAAGTCTGCGCCGAGTTCGTACGGCTGTCCCACGCATCCGGTCTGCTCGCGGCCCTCGCGGGCAGTGTCGGGCAGGCGGACCTCGGCCAGCTGACCCGCATGGGAACGGACATCGTGGGCGTGCGGGGAGCGGTCTGCGAAGGCGGCGACCGCAACGCGGGCCGGATCCAGCCGCACCTCGTCGCCGCCTTCCGGGCGGAGATGGACCGCCAAGCCCGGGAGCACGCCACCGGCGTCCCCGCCGTGGGCTGACCGTCGGCATGCCGACACCCGAGACCGGCCGCGTCCCCGGACGCCGGGCCGCGCACTTACCCGTCGTCGACCCGGCCACCGGAGAGACCTTCGACGAGGCCCCCGACCAGCAGCCCGACGAAGTGGACGACATTGTCGCCCGCGCCGAGCGAGCCTGGCACGGCTGGCGCTCCGACCCCGCGGCCCGCACCGCAGCGCTGCGCGGCTCGGCCGACGCCGTGGAGGCGGCCGCCGACGACCTGGCCCGCCTGCTCACCCGGGAGCAGGGCAAGCCCCTGGCCGAGTCGTACGCCGAGGTCGCCCGCGTCGCGGCCCGCCTCCGCCACTTCGCCGACCTGGCCCCACGGACCCGCCGGATCGACGACGGCCGACCCGTACACAGCGAGGTCCGCTGGCGCTCTCTGGGACCCGTCGCCGCGATCGTGCCGTGGAACTTTCCCCTCCAGCTCGCGGCGGCGAAGTTCGCACCCGCTCTCGCGGCGGGCAACACGGTGATCCTCAAACCGGCACCGTCCACCCCGCTCGCCACCCGGCTGCTCGGCTCCGTCCTCGCCGCCGTCCTGCCCGAGGACGTCCTGACCGTCGTCACCGGACGCGAACCCCTCGGCGCCCGCCTCGCGTCCCACCCGGGCATCCGGCACGTCACCTTCACCGGCTCGGTGCCCACCGGGCGTGCCGTCGCCACGGCGGCGGCCGCCTCGCTCGCCCGGGTCACCCTGGAGCTGGGCGGCAACGACGCCGCCATCCTGCTGGACGACGTCGACGTGGACGGGATCGCGGACCGGCTGTTCTGGGCCGCGTTCCGCAACTGCGGGCAGGTCTGCATGGCGGTCAAACGCGTCTACGTCCCCGCCCGACTCCACCCCGAGGTCGTCGAGGCCCTCGCCCAGCGCGCGAAGTCCGTCGCCGTAGGGCCCGGACTCGACCCCGGGACCCGGCTCGGCCCCGTACACCACCTCCCGCAACTGACCCGGGTCGAACAGATCACGGAGCAGGCCCTGGCTGACGGCGCCCGGGCAGCGTCCGGCGGCCACCGCCTGGACGGGCCGGGACACTTCTTCGCTCCCACGATCCTCACCGACGTACCGCCCGACAGCCCGGTGGTGACCGAGGAACAGTTCGGCCCTGTCCTGCCGGTACTGCCGTACGGGAGCCTCGACGAAGCCGTCCACGCGGCCAACGGCACCGGCTTCGGCCTGGGCGGCTCCGTCTGGGGCACCGACCTCGACCGGGCCGAGACCGTGGCCGACCGGCTCGAATGCGGCACGGCCTGGATCAACCACCACGCCGAACTGTCCCTCGCCCAGCCCTTCGCAGGGGTCAAGGACAGCGGGGTCGGCGTCGCGGGCGGACCGTGGGGTTTCTACGGCAATCTCCGGCCCTTCGTCGTCCACCGCCCGAGGGAGACGTGACGGATGAGGTTCAAGGCCGCCGTACTGCGCGCGTACGAGGACCCCTTCACGGTCGAGGAGGTGAACCTGCGGACGGAACCGGCCGCCGGCGAACTCCTGGTCGAGATCGCGGGCTCCGGGATGTGCCGGACCGATCTCGCGGTCCGGAGATCCGCCGGCCGCAGCCCGCTGCCGGCCGTCCTCGGCCACGAGGGCGCCGGGGTCGTGGTGCGATCGGCCGGCGGTCCCGACGGCGCGATCGACGTGGGCGACCACGTCGTGCTGAGCTTCGACTCCTGCGGAGACTGCCGGAACTGCCGCGGAGCAGCCCCCGCCTACTGCGACTCCTTCGCCTCCCTCAACCTCTTCGGAGGACGCGAGGAGGAGCCGCCGAGGCTCACCGACGCGACCGGGGGAGCGCTGGCACCCCGATGGTTCGGACAGTCCTCGTTCGCCGAGTACGCGCTCGTCCCGGCCCGCAACGCCGTCCGGGTGGACCCCACCCTGCCGCTCGAACTGCTCGGCCCCCTGGGCTGCGGCTTCCTCACCGGCGCTGGCGCCGTGCTGAACACCTTCCGAGCGGGCCCCGGCGACACCCTGGTCGTCCTCGGCGCCGGAGCCGTGGGCCTGGCCGCGGTGATGGCGGCCACCGCCGCCGGCGTACGGACCGTGGCCGTCGACCGCCACCCCCGACGGCTTGACCTCGCCGAACGGTTCGGCGCGGTACCCCTGCCCGCCCGGACCGCCGCACTGCCCGAACAGATCCGACGGCTGACCGACGGCGGAGCACAGTACGCCCTGGACACCACGGCCTCCGTTCCCCTCATCAACGACGCGCTCCACGCGCTGCGCCCCACCGGGACCCTCGGACTGGTGGCACGCCTCCACACCGCCCTGTCACTCGACCCCGGCACCCTCGATCGAGGCCGCGGCATCCGCCACATCTGCGAGGGGGACGCCGTACCCGGACTGCTGATACCCCGGCTGACCGCACTGTGGCAGGCCGGACGCTTCCCCTTCGACCAGCTGATCCGGACCTACCCGCTGGCCGACGTCAACGAGGCCGAACGCGACTGCGACGCGGGCCGCGTGATCAAACCCGTCCTGCTCCCGGAGCGAACGACCCGATGAGCGAGGAACCCGGCAGCGCGGAACAACCCGTCCGACGGACGGACCCCCGTCCCACGAGCAGACATCTCACACTCCCCGCTCCCGCCAACGGAGGAATCATGGCCGACACGACGCCGCGACGGACAGACACGGAAGGCGTGGACGGAGGAGTGGGCCTGACCGCCCTCCTGGTCGCCGCGGCACGGGCGATCGAGACCCACCACCACGACAGCCTCGTCCAGGACGTCTACGCGGAACACTTCGTGCGCGCCGCCCCGGTCTGCACGGACTGGCCGGTACGCATCGAGCAGGCCCCGGACGGGCACGACAACCCGCTGTGGGGACGGTTCGCCCGCTACTTCGGTCTGCGGACCAGGGTCCTCGACGACTTCCTCCTCCGGTCGGTACGCACGAACACCCGCCAAGTCGTCCTGCTAGGAGCGGGGTTGGACACGCGCGCCTTCCGGCTGGACTGGCCGTCGGACCTGACGGTCTTCGAGATCGACAGGGCGGGCGTACTGGCCTTCAAGCAGCGGGTGCTCACGGACCTGTCGGCTGCCCCGAGGGTGAAGCGTGTCCCCGTGCCGGCCGACCTGCGCGCGGACTGGGTCACTCAACTGACCACCGCCGGCTTCGACCCGTCCGCGCCGAGCGTCTGGCTGGCCGAAGGGCTCCTCTTCTATCTCCCGAGCTCCGCCGAGACGCACCTCATCGACACGGTGGACACACTGACCACCGGGGGCAGCGCTCTGGCCTTCGAGGCCAAGCTGGAGAAGGACCTCCTGGCGTACCGCGACAGCGCGATCTACTCGGCGACGCGCGAGCAGATCGGCATCGACCTGCTCCGCCTGTTCGACCTGGGCCCGCGACCGGATTCCGCCGGCGACCTGACGGCCAGGGGCTGGTCCACCTCGATGCACACGCCCTTCGACTTCACCCTCCGCCACGGACGCGGCCCGCTTCCCGTGCCGAACGACGCGCTGGAGGGCAACCGCTGGGTGTTCGCCCACAAGCCCCGGCCCTGACCGGAGCGGGCGCCGGCACCGCGGCCCCGGTCAGGTACGGCGGACATCCTCCCGGAGGCGCCGGCTGACGACCGATGTCAGACGGCGCCGACGCCCACCAGCCGGTCGCCCGGGATTCCAGCCATGTCCGGCGCGTAGTAGTCCTCGATGCCGGCCGCCCACGTAGTCACGAGGATGCGGTCCTCGGAGTCGGGGCCGAAGGCGTCGAAGAGCGCGTGGATGTTCGCCTCCTCGAAGCCGATCGCCGTCATCAGAGAGACGAAGAGGGGGCGCTCGATCCGGCCGTCCTTGTCGGGGTCGCCGAGTGCGGCGAGCGCCTCGGCGAACTCGGCGATCGTGGGTCCGAAGCGCTCGGGGTCGAGCACGAACGGACGGAACTCGTCGACGGTGACGACACCGTCGCCGTTGGCGTCCAGCTCGGTGGCCAGCGTCGTCCAGTAGCGGCGGAACGCGGCCCGGATGGCGGCCCGCGCGCCCTCGTCCGACGTCACCGCCGCCTCCAGGACACGGTCCGTCATGAGGTCGAAGTCGTCGGAGTCGATGACCCCGTTGCCGTTGGCGTCGAAGAGGGAGAAGACCAGCTCGACCCGCTTGGCGGCCTCAGTTCGCATTCCCGTCACCTGTCTTCCGCAGGCCCGTCGATCACGGACCCGACCCAATGAGTGCTTCCGGATAACCGTGCCGGGCCGGAGGCGTGACGGTGAGGGGAGCCCGATGACCGGAAGGAGTGAGTCCACCGACAATGAGTGCGAGACGTGGGCCACGTCGTCCCGGAACTGCCCAGACCGTCACGTACGCCGGAGTGCACCCGGGCACGGTGAGGAGTCGTCCATTGCCACCCGCGGTGAAGGTCACGACGACGGTGCGGGTGGGAGCGGACCAGACGATGGCGCGGCGGGTCGCGGACGAGGCGAGGGCACACCGGATCACGGGCCAGGGCCAACGGGCCCGCTGTGCGGGCCGGGACCCGCCGTCGGCGCGCAGGCCCGCCGGTAAGGAGCCTCGGGGATTCTCTCCCGCCACTCGCGTCGGTCGAGGCCGCCGCCGAGGCGGGAGCACAGCGCCGCCGCCACGTCCTCGGGCGCGACCCGGTGTTCCTGGAGTGGAGTGTTACGGCCCTGGGAGCGCAGCGTGCGGCCGTCGTGTCCGAATGCCAGGCCGGTGATGTCGTCCCCGGAACCGAGCAGGGCCGTGCCCAGAGCCTTGCGGGATTCCACGTCCCACAGCCTGACGCGCCCCAGTTCGTCGCCGGTGGCGAGGGTCTTGCCGTCGGCGGAGAACGCCAGGGCGGTGACGGCGCCGGTTCCCCGGCGGCGGACGGCGAGCAGCTTCCCGTCAGGGCGTATCGCCATCGCGGACGGGCCGTTGGGGAGGCCCACGATCCGCTGCCCCCGCGTGAGGTCGATCAGCTCCGACTGGTTCCCCGAGAGAATGGCGTAGACGACCGGTGTTCCGTTCTGCCGGACCGGCGCGAGGGTCCTCACGCTCCTGGCGACGTGGGCGTCGTAGGGAACCGGGAGGCCGGGCAGCGGGCGCCTCGTGCGCACGTCCCAGAGGGTCTGTTCCTCTGGCAGGCTCAGCGGCGCATGTCGCACCCCGGCCACGCACAGGGCGAGGCGCCGCCCGTCGGCGCTGAGGGCGACGTCGCCGCCGTCCGCGGCCGCGTCGGCGGCGAAGACCAGCTCTCCGCTGCGGACGTCCCACACCTCCGCCCGTCCCTGCACGGCCGCGGCCAGCAGGCGGCTTCCGTCGCCCCAGGACGTGCTGGTCACCGCCGACTTGTTCTCGCGCACGATGGTGCGCCGAGTTCCGCCGCGAAGGTCCACAGCCGGATCTCAGCCGGACGGAAGGGCTGATCATCGAAGCGTCCGCCATGGATCGTCGCGACCGCCCACCGTCCGTCAGGGATGGGCCGCAGACGGCTGGAGAGGTCCAGCCGGTTCAGATCGCGGGACAGGAGCGGCGGAAGCGGCTTGGGCGCCCCGGGGACCGCGTGGCTCGGGCCCTCGCGCAAGAGCGAGGGCCCGAGCCCCTTCGCGGCTGTCAGCCGACCGCTATGGGGTTGGGATGAGGGTGCACGCGCTTCAGGGCGGACGTGGGCCTCAGAGCCCACGCCGGCTCAGGTCCGGGGCACGCAAGGGGCGCAGCAGGCCGGGGCGGGTTCGACGCACACGGTGACGGAGTCCGTGTTGTCGGCCGGATCGGGGTCCTTCTCGACGGCGGTGACGGTGGCGGTGTTGGTGACGCGGACGGCCCGGGTGGCCTTCGCCCGCAGGGTGAGGGTCGAGCGGGCGCCGACGGCCAACGAGCCGACCGACCACAGCCCGGTCTCGGGGGAGTAGGAACCGAGGTCGGCGTCGGCGGACAGGAAGGCGAGCCCGTTCGGGAGCCGGTCGGTGACGGTGACGCCGGTCGCCGGGCTGGGGCCGGCGTTGTGGACGGTCAGGCGGTACGTCACGGTCTGCCCGACGGTCACGGTGGTCGCGTCGGCGGCCTTGGTCACGTTCAGGTCCGCGGCCGGGCGGACCTCGGTCACGGCCTCGTCGGACGTGGACGTCAGTGGCTCCGGGGTGGAGCCGAGACGGTTCTCGTACGTGGCGGCGGCGGTGTTGGTGACACGGGTGCCCGCCGTCTTCAGACCGAGCGTCACCCGGTACTCGACCGTGGTGCCTCCCGGCAGAGCGGCGGTGTTGGCCAGGCTGCCGCCCTGGGAGGCGGAGGCGGAGGCGCCGGTGCCGAGCCGGAAGACGACCGTGCCGGCCGCCGCGTCGTAGGCGGCCTGGTCGTCACCCGTTTGATCGGTCTTCACTCCGGCGTTCGGACCGTCGACGATCCGCAGCGACCCGGGCACGTACGTGGTTCCCGCGGGCACGACATCGGTGAGGGTGAGCCGCTCGGCGGCTCCGCCCCCCTCGTTCTTGGCGGTGATCCGGTACGTGACGACATCACCGACGTCCAACGGCCCCGTCGGCACGGCGGTCTTGGTGAGAACCACGTACGGGGCGGTGCCGAAGAAGACACCGTCGAGGAAGTTGCCGATGCCGCGGTTGCCGCCGGCGGCCGAGACGGACCGGAAGGCGAAACGGGTGGTGGTCTGCCCGGCCGGGACGGTGTAGGTACCGGTGTAGTACCCCCATGCCGTGTTGCCGTCGGTGAAGGTGCGCTGTTCGACCGCGTTACTCGGGGCGCCGATGTCCAGGGCCATGGTGTCCTGCCCCTGCCGGCCGCGGTGGTAGAGCCGCCAGTACAGCTTGGTGCCGGGGGTGGTCGGCAGGTCCTGGAACAGGGTGGAGACCTGGTTGGCGTTGAGCTCGGCGAACTGCTCGCCCTCCGCGGAGGGCACGCCGTTGAAGCCGGAGTGCCACAACTCGACCATGTGGTCGGTGGCGGTGGTGAGCCAGCCCGGGACGTGCCGTGGAGCCTGGGTCTGGGACGCGTCCGGCAGGAAGGCCATGTCGGTGACGGAGGGCTGCTCGAAGCTTCCGTTGACGAGGGCGACACGGAGCGGGACGGAAGGAGGTGTACTCATACTGACGTCTCCAATCGGTCGATGGTGCGCGGCGGCCCCGCTCCTCCCGAACTCCGGTTACGGACAGGGCGGGAGGACGGATCCGGAACGCTCCGTAGCTCACCGCCTCCACAGCGCCGGGTACAGCCGGAGTGGAGAGGTCTTGGCCAGAGCCGACCGGCGGGTTTACCTCTGTCGACACGGTGTGCCACCGCGCTACCGCCCACCGCCGCGCTCTCCACATCACCCCGCCGGCCACCCCTGGAGCACAGCCCGCGCGCGTACCTCCCGTGCTGACCTGATGACACCGCTGCCTGGCACCCATGCGCCACACGAAAGACTGAACCCAATGCGGCCAGGGTGACGTACGTGCGTACGAAGAATGGGCCGGCTCAACGAGTGACGAAGGCCCTGAGAGAAGGTTCGGAGACAGGGAAGCCCCGTCGCGCGCGACCGGTGAGCGGCAGGGCTCGGTGCAGCGGGTCGCCAGGTCTCTCCACCGGACCGCGCGAATGGAGGCCCGCTTCGGCATGTCATGACCGACGCTCCCGACCGGACACGAAGAGGCCCGGGGAGCCGTAGCTCCCCGGGCCTCTTCGTGTCAGGAGCCGGTCAGCCGGACGTGGGCCGACGCGGCGGCGGTACGGCCCGCAGCAGCTCCCACAGAGGCCGTGAGCCACTTGCCCAGTCACCCAGCATGGTCCGGTCGACGAGGTGCAGCCGCTGAGAGCGGGCGAAGTCGACCGCCGGTTTCGAGAACCGTCCGTTCGTGACGAGCACGACGACATCGCCCCTGTGCACCGGCCGACCGGTGCCGTTGAGGACCTGCAGATCCGGGCTGCCCACCGCTGCTCCGGACAGACCTGCCCGCCGGTGCTTGCACTGGATCACCCAGCGCCGCCCGTGCGGGTCGGTGGCCTTCACGTCCGCGCCGTTGTCCCCGGCGCCGCCGACCTGCACCGCGTCCGCACACCCGTCGCGCTGCATCAGATCCCGAACCGCAAGCTCGAACTGCCGGTGATGCAGAGCGTCCAGCTGCGTCAGGGCGTACCGCAGCCCCTTCATACGTACCCGCTCCCACTGCGCGGCTCGTTGCCGTCTGACCACCCAGGCGGCCGCCGCCCCGCCAACGAGCAGCATCAGGACAACCGGGACCCATGGGTGCGCGCGCAGGAAGTCCACGACCGCCGCCACCACTGCCCCCGCGACGACCAAGCCGCCGAGGACGAGGAGAAGCTGCTCGGTGCCGCCACCCCTCCGTGACCGCCGTCTGGCCGGGCGCCGCCGACTCACCGTACGTCTCCGGTCCGGTCCCACTTGATCGGGTACGACACCGTCGGCAGCGGGCGCGGTGCGGTCTGCGTCTGCTCCGGCCGGCGCACCGGATACGAGACGGCCGGGGCCGGGCGGGGCGTCTTCTCCCACTCCGGCCACTTGATCGGGTACGTCACAGCCGACGAGGACCTCGGCGCCGGCAACCCCTCCGTGCCCGTTCCGCTGCGCGTCGATGAACTGGATCCACCGAAGACGAATACGGCCGCCACGATCCCGACGGCCAGCGCAGTCTGCTCTCTCGTCCCGGCCGGCGCCCTCCAGTGCGCCTGGACCGGTGTTCCGTCCCGCTTGGTGTACCCCTTGATGAACGGCAAGACCGAAGTCCCCCTCCGTTGGGCGATCACGCGCTTCCCGCGCAACCGACCAATGTAGGAGGCGCCGCTGACAAGGGGTCATCTATTGGCCACTCATCGTGATCTTGAGTCGTAGGGGCAGCCGAGTCCGCAGAACCGCGGAGGAGGAAAACGGGGATGTACGCAGCTGGCGGAGCTCACTCGGCCACATCTGGACTGGTGAATCCTCCCGGCGCCCGGTACTGGACCCGTTCGGCTTTGCGCAGGGCGTCCATGGTCTCGTCGACGGTCAGGAGAACTGTCGTCTCGAAGGAGCTGAGCGCGCCACCTCCGCTGATCGCCAGCGCAACCGCGGCCATGGACACGTTGTCGGGGGCCTCCCACAGGTTGTATCCATCGTGCGTGCCGAAGGCGTACCAGAAGCCGTGGAGTCTCCCACCGACGGACTCGATGTACGCCTGAGCGGCCCGCGCGCGGTCCTCGGGGTGGGCAGTCAGCCTCGCCCAAGTCTCCGGTGTGTAGCTGAACCTCGACAGATAGAGCGGCATGGGATCTCCCTTTCGTTCCACCAAGGGATGCCCGGAGCGACGGGGAAAGGCGCCGGATGCCGCCCGAGTGTCCCCCGAACGGCTGGGGACCATGACCGGCACGGCCACACCCAAGGGGCCGGGGGCAGCATGAGACCTGGAGGCAATGGACCGGGTCATGACATAGACCCCGGGGAGGACTACTGACTGAGGGCGCGGCCGTGTCGGTCCAGGCAATGCCGGTGGCCCCGCGCGAGTGCGGGGCCACCGGAGTGAGGTCAGAACGGAGAGGTCAGACCTTCATGAGGGTGAACAGCGGGGCCATGGGCAGGGTGCCGAGGGCCGCCGCGAGCTCGTAGTCACCGGCGGCGATGGCCACGGTGAACAGGGCCATGAGCAGGACGGCGGGGGAGTTCCTGGGGCGGCGCCGTCCCGGACTGTCGGGTCGGCGGCGTGTCAGTGCGCCTGGTCGGTCGCGTATCCGAGGCAGGTGTGGGTGTTGCGTCCGACGACACCATCGACGCCGAAGCTGCACCAGCTGTAGTCGTTCTGGAACCGCTTCACCCAAGCTCGGGTCTGCGATCCGTAGTAGCCGTCGACCGTGAGGACGTTGCCGTAGATCTGGTTGATCCTGCTCTGGACGTTGGGCACGCAGGCGTCGTAGTTGGTGTTGTAGCTGAGGGTGCGGGTGGGGGTCCACAGCGTGTACGGGAGCGCCGGGTTCTGGTACCAGGAACCCATGCACACGTCCACGGCAGACGCTGGGGTGGCGGTGGCGACCACGGCCGTACCGAGACCGACGACCATCGCGGCAGTCGTCGTGAGGGCTGCGACACGCTGCTTGAGTTGCATCTTCATGCTGGTATCTCCCCTTTTTGCAGTGGCTGTTGACTCTGGGAAAGCCCGGCTGGGACCCCGTGGCGCTCATGATGCAGCTCACGGATCTGCGCCGAGGGGCGGTGCGCTCTTGGTCGTCGCCGGTGCGGCAGCGGCCGCCGACGCGGCGGGAGCAGCCCCCTAAGGGAAGAGGACCGGCTCGCTTGCCGGGGACGCGGTCACCAGTCCGAAGACGGCCACCGCTACCGTCGACACGGCCACCTGAACGTTTCTCTTCTTCGCTGTGGTCCCCATCCAGTCGTAGTGATCGGTCAGATGGCCGGCAGCGCGTCGTACCTGAGCCGCGAGGTACAGGGTGACCAATCCGGCCCGGCTCGATGCCAGCGTCCCGCGCCCGGCCCGCTGAGACGTCCGCCCCCGGGCGGGACCAATTCGTCCTGCCTCAGATGTAGGTCGAAAGGTGCTGTACCGCTGGGGAGGGACGTGACGTAAGGGGGAACAAGTAGCAGCTGAACAGCTAGTACTTGTCCGGCCGAGCATGTGACTATTCCGTGCCGGAGTCGTGCCTGTGGACATGGGGCGGGGCGGGGCTCGGCCCTGCCGGGGTGAGCTGGGGGACGGAACAGCCGACGCCAGGGCGCCTGGCAGAAGCGGCTCAGGGCGCGGGCTTCGCCGTCCCCGGAAGCGGGTGATCGCCGCGATGGAGGCCCGACACGCCGGAGCTGCCGCGGGCTAGGCGCCCTGCTGCGGGGAGATGCCATCCGAGCGGGAACGGATAACCCCCCTGCCCCGCAGCCGGCCCGCCGGCATCGTCGTCACCTGACCCCTGCGAGGCAGCTCCGCTGCCCGCCGGAGCACCTCGGCGGTACAGCTGCCGACGGCCGGAGTTCAGGGCGAAGCCCAGTACGCGGCCCACACCCTGGCTGCCCGGATCGTCTCCTCCAGCCCGGCCGTTCCGTACGCCTGCCAGTCCTCCCAGGAACGGGCCTCGGCTTCGGTGAGGACGACCAGCGCTTCGCGCGGCGCCTGCGCGAACGCGGGGACGGTCCGGGCCCAGGCGGCGGCCTGCTCGCAGGTCTGCTTGCCGTCCAGGACAAGCCGCATCCCCCACAGGGCGGTGTCGATCCAGGCGGGCCCGCGCATCGCCCACGCCCAGTCGGTCATCCATACCCGCCCGCTGCGCTCGATCATGAAGTTGGTGGCGCACGGATCGGAGTGCACGAGCCGGTTTCCCGCCAGGAGGGGCGCATCAGCCGGGTCGCAGTACTCCCCCCACCGCTCCCACGGCGTGAGGTGGACTTCTTGGGGAGCGGGGTGCCGGCTCAACTCATCCAGGACGGTGGCGACCGGTTCCAGATGGTCGCTGCCTTCGCCGAACCACGCCCACGCGCTCGCGTCGGCGCCTTCGAAGCAGACCAGGAGCCAGCCGCCCGCTTCTTCCTGCCACAGCACCTTTGGGGCGCTGTCAGGCAGGAAGGGGTTGACGGCCGCCTCCGCTTGAAGCTCACCGATCCGTTCGTGCTCCAGCGGCAGGCCCTTGACGAACACCATCTGCGTCTCGGACGGCCAGAACAAGGAGGCGAGCGCGGAGCTGGTGCCGTTCTGGACCTCGGCTCTGGGGCAGTCCTTGCCGACCCGGTCGGCGATGGCACGCCGGGTTGCTTCGGGGAGCTTCTCGAACGGGGGGCGGTTCACCCGCATGCCTGCTCAGCGTCCCGGCGGGGGCTGCTGGGGGTGGTTCGGTGGGAAGGGCGGATTCTTGTCCGGCCGGGTGGGCGGGTATGTGGACGGCCGCCCCGGTGGTGGTGTGGAGGTGGGCCTGGGTTTCGGGTGGCGCTCGAGCAGGGGGATCGTCATGACGGTGAAGGTACTTGTCGGCACCAGGCCCCGCCTGGTGTTGGACGAGACTGACTGGTTGTCGGCCAGGCCGCCGGTGCAGGTCGCTTCAGGGCGGCAAGAGCCGGTCGATGTCTCAACGTCCCTCGGATCCTGCCGGACCAACCCGCGAATGAATTGCTGGTGAACCTGTCCCGGTGGTCTTCACCTCTTGCTTGTCGATGGTGATGGTGCCGCCGCCCGCCGGGATGGTGCCGTCCCGTCGCGGGCCCCGGCGTCGGCGGCCGGCGAAACTGCATGCCGACGAGGGCTACGACTACGACCACATGTCTCCGATGGCTCCGCCAGCGGGGCATCCGCCCTCGCATCGTCCGTAAGGGCATCGAGTCCTCACAACGGCTGGGCCGGCACCGCTGGGTGGTCGAAGGAACCGTGTCCTGGCTGGCCGGCTGCCCCAGACTCCACCGGCGCTACGAACGCAAGGCGGAGCACTTCCTCGCCTTCGTCGGCATAGCAGCGGCACTCATCGGCTATCGGCGGCTGGCTTCCGGCAGCAAGGCCCGAGCCGGAAGGCTCGATCGCTCGCCTCGCAACCCGGCAACAGTTGCCAAGGTTTCAAGCCGGGTTCCCTCTGATCCGTGTCGGGATCATGATTGTGGCGAATGTGGGAACTGGGAGACGCCCAGGTCACCTGCCTTGAGGGAGGGGCTCAGTGAATGATCGACCAAGGGTATTTCTCTGGTTGTTGGTTGCTGCCGGAGCGTTCGTCATTGCGGCACTGGCCAACTTCCTCATAGACCTGACCGAGGCCCCTGACGACCCTCCACTCACCGTCAGCGACGTGCGAGGGGTCTGGTCGGCCTCGGACGGTGGACGTCTGACGGTCAGGGCGGACGGTTCTGCAGAGCTGGAGGAGGTGCCAGATCCCGGGCCGGGTTGCGGGGAGGCTGAGAGCAGGGTTCACACCGGTCCGGCGAACTGGGTATTCGACACATTCCCTGACGAGTCTCCGGGGATCAGGCTCGACTATCCCGGCGCCGCCACCGGCCAGACGTGCAGTGTGTACCTCTCCATCTCGATCTCTGATGAATACGGAAGCAAAGGGTTTCTCCCTCATGACGCCGACCCGACGTACGTGCGCGGCACCACGCATCAGCACTGACCGCAACAACGGACCCCACCGATCGGGACACCATAAGAAACGACGTCGTAGTCAAAGGTGCTCAGTCCGGTCTGAACGGAGTCATGAGGGCCAGGCCAAGCGCTCTTGCGGGTGTCTCACCAGAGGGTGAGGTAATAGACGCCGGCAGGGGGATAGGGGTCTACGCCGGGGGAGCGGTTGCCGCCGAGTTCGTCGGGGACGAGTGAGGGCATTGCGGCGATGAGGGCCGTGTTCCCGGCACGGAATCGACCGTTCAGGTCGAGGAGGGGGCGTCGAGCCCGAGAGGGATCGCGGTGTCTGACGCAGTGACGAACAAGCGCGCGTTGGTGTCGTCCTGAAGGCGGAAGCCGCCCAGCCGCGGAGGAATTCTGCCGCCCGGCTTGTCTTCGGGCTGAAGCACCAACGTGAACGGGTACTCGCCCGCCCAGTGCGGCTCCGGCATGTTGACGAAGTTCATGCCGTATCTCATTGTTCTGCTGGCTGAGGCAACAGAGTGGCGTCGACGGGCGAGGACGTCGTGCAGGGCTGTGGCTCGTCTGGCGGATCTTGGTCCGGGCCGGGGCGAGGGCCAGCCGTGCCCAAATCGTGTTGACGCCCCCGGCTGGCAGTGCTGGAGTCGGTACGTGGACAGCATCCCCGCCAACCGGCGGCTCTGGAACCAGATCAGCAGCGCCTACCAGCACGAGCACGACCCACAAATCGGCGCCGCACCCCGGCTGTGGGGCATGTACTCCATCCCCGACGCGCACCTGCACGCCTTGGGCGACGTCACCGGCAAGCGAGTCCTCGAACTCGGTTGCGGCGCCGGCCAGTGGTCCAGGGCGCTCGCCGCCGAGGGCGCCACCGTGGTCGGGCTCGACCTGTCCGAAGCCCAACTCGACGCAGCAGCAGGCGCGATGGGAGCGATCCGGTACCCGCTGGTGCAAGGTGCCGCCGAGCAACTCCCCTTCGCAGACGACAGCTTCGACCTGGTGTTCTGCGACTTCGGTGGGCTCAGCTGGGCGCCCCCGCACCTGGCCGTCCCACAGGCCGCACGCGTCCTGGTCCGAGGCGGGCGCCTGGTGTTCAACGTCGCCAGCCCATGGTTCGAAGCCTGCTACGACGAAGCCGCCAGCCACGTGACCACGACGCTGCAGAAGGACTACTTCGGGCTGAACAGCATCGCCGAAGACAACGGCGCGACCAGCTATCAGCTCACCTACGGCGGCTGGGTCAAGGTCCTGCGCGGCGCGGGTCTCGTCATCGACGACCTCATCGAGCCGCGACCCGAACTCGGAACACCCAACGGCTACAACGAAACCGACCCGCCCGACTGGGCACACCGCTGGCCGGCGGAACTGCTCTGGGGAACCCACAAACCGTAGGTTCCGTCTCTCCAAGACACCACACCGTCCGCCGGACGCCCCACAGCTACCTTCGCCAGCTCCATACCGACCTCCCGCCCTTTCGGGTTCACTGGAGGACGACTGGTGCTCCGAGCGCACGGCGGCCTGTCCCACGTAGGTGATGTAAGTCAGGAGCCGCTCGGGCTCGCTCGGCCAGTCCGGATCGTCGGCAGCCAGGCAGGCCAGTTCACCGAGGGGAGTAGGGCTGTCGGCGAACTGCGCCAGCCGGCTCCCGAAGGTGTCCGTCATCGCGGTCCCTTTATCAGGCCTGTTGCGGGGCCTTGGCCGCGTCGGGCGCGTCGAGCGTCTTCGCCGCACGCCCGTTCGACCAGGATGGAAACGGTACGTCTGCACGCGTGCCGTGCGCGTTCGCGGTGCGCGGCGTCGACCGTGTCCTACGCACCCGGGAGGACCGTGACCCAGCTCTGGGCTGGCAGGGAGTTGTGTCGCCGTCTTCGCTCTGCTGCCTTCCGGACAAATGCCTTCCGGACGAACCAGTCCCGCAGCCGGCCTGAAGGTCTTCCGGCCTTGGCGATGGGCTGTACGGGTGATCGTGTACCCACTGGGCCATCCATTGCGGATGGTGTGTCGAATGTGGGATGTCGACGGCGCTGCCCTTGGGGTTTCGCCGTTGGTGACGCGCCGCCGGGGGCCAGCCCGCCTGCGGCGACGCGTCTTCCGCTTCCTGTGCCGGGTGCCTGGCTCGGAAAGCGGTGGGGCCACAGGCGTATTCCTCCTGGCAGAGGATGCTCCTGGGGCTTCCGCCCAGATCCTGGTGGTGCTCTGTCCGGCAGGGTCTGGGCGGGCTATCGGCGGTTGCCTCGTTGCGGCAGGGCTCCGTGTCCCATGGCTCTGCGACCACAGCTACGGTGCGGATACGGCAGCCGCAGAGTCGGAACCGCTCTTCAGACGGAAGGTGTTCCCGCGGTCTCCCGGTCTCGCGTGATCCGCTTGCGGGCAGCGATCGCGCCGAGCAGAACCATCCCGCCTACTGCCGCGCCGGTGGCGTTGAGCTCGGTGCTGCTGGCGGCGGCGAGGGCGCCGCCGCCGGTGTTCATGGCGCCCTGCGGTGTGCGGTTGAGGGTCACGGCGAGGTCGGTGACTTGCAGGGCCTTGGGGAAGGAGCCCTTGTGGCCGACTGCTCCGGTCAGCAGATTGACGGTGTAGAGGCCGGCTGTGCCGTCGACGTTCAAGGTGGCGTAGCCGTGATTGGTGCCGGCCTTGGTGTTGTAGTGGACGTCGAAGCCCGCGGAGGGGCCGACCTTGACGCCGAGCCCGCCCGTGGGGGCGAGGCTGCCCGCGTTGGCCGGTGACTGCAGGGAGACGCGGTCGGCCTTGGTGTCGATGTCGAACAGCGTGGTCGCGGTGTCGGTGCTGAGGTCGTTGTTGGTGTACCCGGCGCCGGTGACTCCCATCGCGGTGGGTGTCTCGGTGGACGGCGGTGTGGCCGGGTTCTTCAGCGTGCCGTCGACGGTGGTCGTCTTGGGTGCGGCCTCGTCGTCGATGTTGTGACGCAGATTCTGGCCGGTGTC
>NZ_JBEOXR010000056.1:0-59925 GCF_040296665.1 Streptomyces sp. NPDC002057 | reverse complement strand
TGGTGGTGGGGGGGGGCCCCCCCCCGCGCGCTAATTTGGTCAACCACCCCCCATCTGACCCGCCCCCCGCCTCCGTCCGGGGGGGGGCCGGCCGCCACGGCCGGCCCCCTCCGGCGTGCTCCCAACGCCCAGGCGCCCACACGCCCGCACGCCCAGACGCGCACACGCGTATACGCGAGGCACTTCGACCCTGTCAAGGAAGGAGCCCCACCCGGTGTCCAGCACTTCGAACGGCCCCGGCGACGGCCCCGGCCGGCTCATCCCCTTCCCCCCGGGAGGCGATGTCACCGACCGGCCCGTACCGCTCGCCGATATCGACCGCCTCATTCCCCCGCCCAGCGAGACCCCGGCGGAAACCCCGATGGAGCGGACCATCGAACTGCCGCCCATTCGGGAGCCCATTTCCCCGGAAAGTGTTCTGCGCACCGAATCCGCTCCGGCATATTCCCCGGATCCGGAGTATTCCGACAGTGAAGAAGAGGGTGGCGGTGAATTCGAGTGCGAGCCGAGCCGGACCTTTACGGAAAGGGTCGGTGACTGGCTCGAATACCGGATCGCCCGCGGCCATGCCGGCCTGGAGGCGGAAGGCCCCTACCGCGAGGCCCTCATCGAAGCGAAAGTCGCCCGCCTGAAATCGGAAAGCGACCGTGAAATCGCTTTGCTGGAGGCGCACAACAAACTGCGCCAGGCCGGTATCCAGGCGGCGGCCGACAAGAAGGCCGCCCAGGGGAAGGGCGACGCGGCCGCGATGAGGTCCGGCTCTGGCACCTCCGCCTCCGGCGGTGGCCGGGGCGGGTCCGGCGGCTCGCGCGGTGGCCCGGGCGGCGGTCGCCCCGGAGGCAGCCCGAACGCCTCCGGGGCTGGCGGTGGGCGGGGCGGCGCGGGATCCGGCGCGGACAAGGGTGGCCGCAAGGACGCCCGGTCCTCCGCCGCCCGCTCGCCGTCCGCGGCACGGGCGGACGACAAGGGCCGTGAACGGCAGGCCGCGGCGGCGGCGAACGAGGGTAAGCGCCGCCACAAGGACCAGCTCCGCCAGGAACGGCAGCGCGCCAAGGACCAGTCCCCGGGCGGAAGCGGCCGGGGCGGTGCCGCTGGCCGGGACGGCGGCAGGGGCTCCGGCAGTGCTTCGCCGCGTCAGGAGCGGTTGGCGGCCCAGCAGTCGGCCCGCGCCGACCGGCACGCCGAGCGGGGCAAGGCCCGCGAGACGAGGCGGGCGGCCGAGCACGCCGCCGGCCTGCAGGACCGCACCAAGGACCGCGACCAGTCACGCGCCGAGAAGCAGCGGGCCCGGGACAAGGAATGGGCGGACCGCGAGGTTCGGCAGGAGCAGGAGAAGAAGGACCGGGCCGAGCGCGGCGCCTCCCGCACGGCCCGGCGCCAGGAGCGCAAGGCCCGGCGCGAGAAGAGGAAGACGGCCGAGACCGGGCGCACGACACTGGGCGCGGCGGTGGGGGACGAGGCGCAGCGGCGGTTCGACAAGCGCCGCAAGGCCGCCGAGGACGCCCGGGCCGCCAAGGCCAAGGCCGGTGAGGGCAAGTCCGGCACGGAGAAGGAAGAGACCGGGTCCGAGAAGGTCAAGGACGAGACCGGGACCGGGAAGCCGGGGTCCGACTCCGAGGGCGGCACGACGGCAGACGGCAAGGACGGGTCCGGCAGCGCGGAAGCCGACGAGGCCAAGGCCGCCAAGGGTTCCGACGACAAGACGACGACGGAGACCGGCGGGCCGGAGAGGAACAAGGCCGAGAAGAAGGAGCCGGGCGAGCCCGGCACGGCCAAGGCCGCCGAGAAGAAGGAGGAGAAGCAGGAGAAGGAGTCCGGCAGCGACGGCGGCAAGACCGGGAAGCCTGCCGGGCCCGAGGAGGCCACGACCGCCGTCAAGGGGCCTGAATGCCCCTCAGAGCCGTCGGCAGGCGCGTCTGCGGACACGGAGCCGGAAGAGGCTCAGATCGTCGAGGAGAAGCCGTCTGACGGCTCCGAGAGGACGGGCGACGGCACCGAACCGGCGCCGGGAAAGCGGTCGTTCGGAGAGCGCGTCAAGGACCGCCTCACCAAGAAAAGGCCCCCCGTCGAGGAGGGAACGCGGGCTCCGCTGTGGATGGAGCCGGAGGGCGAGCGTGCCCGCCCGCCGCTTCGCGCGAAGTCCGGCGACGACATCGTTGACGCCGACGTCATCGATGACCGACCCACCGCCGCGGCGACTGACGAGCCCCTCAACCCGGCTACGCCGGCCGCCAGGGACGGCAAACCGGCCGTGGAGAGCGAACCGGTCGGGAAGGGCAAGCCCCCCGGCTCCGGCGAGGCGCCCGTCGGCAAGGCCGACCCTCTGGCGGGCCTCACCGACGGCCAGCTCCTGGGGTTCCTCGTCCCCGGGCACACCCGTCCGGCCGAGCCCTCGACGCCTGTCTGGGACAGCAACAGCACCCCAGCGGGGCCCGGGCCCGGGGCGGGGATCCCGGCGCAGTCCACATCACCTGACACCACTCCCAGGAAGGCCCCTTCGGGCGGCGGCACCCCGGCACCGGACGCCGAGTACGGCAAGGAGAGCGAGCCGGCCGGGAAGGGCGAGCCCTCCGGCTCTGGCCAGACCGCCCGGCCGGGAATGGATTCCGAGGCGGGGAACTCTGCTCAGCCCCTACCACCTGACACCACCCCCAAGGAGGCCCCGTCGATGGGCAACACCCCTGCCTCGGCCGGCTCGCAGCTGGCCGCGAAGCACCAGACGGACATCACTCTCGACCAGTACCTGGTGGAGATGACCAACATCGCCCTGACCGCTCTCAGCGACAAGGAGACGGCCGACGACATGATCGGCCGCCTGCTGGCCACGGCCAAGGCGCTCCAGGAGATCGCCGACGACCTGGCCGACGACCACAACGTCGACAAGCGGATCACCTCGCAGATCAGCGAGCTGTCCGAGGCGCTGAACACGATGACGGCCCAGGCCGTGCGCTGTGCCCAGGAGTGCGCGGACGCCGCCGAGGCCGCCGTGCAGGCCGCCGCCGGTGTCGCCCGCGTCTACGGCCAGGACATGGACGCCAAGCGGGACGCGGGCCTGGCCCACGCCTCAGCCGCCGCCCACCACAACTGACCCCACCTCACATCGAGAGGAGAACCGTCCCGATGAGCACCACCGAAATCAAGAGCGACGACAACGGCTACAAGGAAGTCCAGGCCAAGCTGACGAAGCTGTCGAAGGCCCTGGACGACAAGGCCGTCGACCTTGAGGTTCTGCTGCGCCGGATGAAGACCAACGCGAAGAAGGCCGCGGACACCGCCCAGACCATCGAGACCGCCGACCTGGACCCGCGGTTCGTGGAGCTGACCGTAGCGGTCTCCACGGCGCTGGGCGGCGCGGCCGTCCACATCCAGCGCCTGGCCGAGGACGCGGTTGCGGGCGCGGCCCAGTCCCGCGTGGTCCAGGACTCGCACGCCCGCCTCTACGGCCAGCTCGACGAGATCCGCTCGGGCCGCCGGGAGAAGACCCCCAAGGCCGGCTTCTTCGCCGAGTAGCACCCCCCGCCACTCCCCCACCTCGCCCGTGTCAGGGGCCGGACCGCCACCGCGGTCCGGCCCCTGACCTGTTCCCCAGGAGAGAATCCCCGATGGTCCTGCCGCGCAGTGTGGCGCTCGAACGCCTCGCCTACGCCCTGGCCGCCCCCGCCGTGGCCCTCGCCCCGAACCTGACCCCCGACGGCCCGGCCAACATCGTCCTGCTCCTGGCGGGCGCCGCCGGAACCGCGAACGCCCTCCACGCCAGCATCAGCCGCCTGCCCGGCTCCGGGCAGCGGATCCTGCGGTCCATGCCCCTGGCCCTGGCCGCCGGGGCCGACCTGGCGGCGGTGTGGACGCCGGGATACGGCCCCTGGCAGACCGACGTCCTGCTCGCGGCCGGATGGGCGCTGCTCTGCGGCACGCTCGCCCCGCTCTCGCGTACCGGACGGCGCGGCCACCGTCCCGCTCTGTCCGCCCCGGTCCCCGTCCTCCCGGCCGCCGCACCCACGGCGGCGGCCTTGCCCGCCCCGGCCGAGCCGGAGACGGCGCCGCTGCACCCGGAGGACGGTGCCTCGCTCTACACCCGCAGCGCGCGGCAGGTGTGGGAGCGGGCCGGCCTGCCCGGTGGCACGCTGCTGGTCAAGGCGATCCCGCACCCGGACACGGCGAAGGATCTGACGATCCTGCTGCGCTCCAAGGACCCCGGGCGCCCGATCAAGTCCCTCTCCCCCGCCGACGTCGCCGCCGCGTTCGCTGTCTTCGAGGACGAGGTCGCCCTGGCGCCGGTGGAGCAGCAGAGGGACGGACGGCAGGGCGGTCCGGGCTGGCTGCAGGCCCACATCACGCCCGACGCCACCGCCCGCCGGACCAAGGCCCCGACCCTGAAGGAGCGGTGGGCCGACAAGGTCGCCGGGGCCAAGGGCGGTGCCCCGGGCTCCGAGCTCGTGACCCGTACCCGCGACGAGGTACGGGGCGTGTCCTTCTACAGGGCGCGGATGACCGATGAGACCGAGGTACCGCGGATCGACCTGGCCAAGGTGTGCCGGGGCCTGGGTCTCCCCGCCGACGACTCCTGTGTCTTCGTCCTCGTCGACGGCTCGGAGTTCCTGATCAGCGTCTTCGACACCCCGCCACTCAGCCAGACATTCCCCGCGAGCCGCGAGCTCCTCACGCCCGACGCCAAGGGCATGTACGTGTGCGGGTACACCACCACCGGCCAGCCGGTGAAGAACATGATCTACCAGCACGACAAGAACGCCCCCTGCCACGGCCTGATCCTCGGCGTCTCGCGCTCGGGCAAGACCCAGTTCTTCGCCGTGGCGATGGCCGCGCAGTCGCTGGGAGGCGGCGTGTCGTGGCTGTCCACAGTCCGCAAGGACGAGAAGACCTCCGTGCTGGGCCGGTACATCGACCGGCAAGGCTCCAACGCACTGTGGATGGCCCGCTCCCTGCGCGCGGCCAGGGCGCTGTGTGAGATCCGGGCGGAGATGCCCTGGTCGCACGACGGCCAGCCGCATGACTTCAAGCCCGGGGACCCGCGCTGCCCCTACGCACAGCTGGCGGTGTTCGCGGACGAGTTCATGACCGCGTCCCAGGACGAAGAGTACGGCGAGTTCATCCAGACCGAAGCCGACGACCTCACCGTCACCGGTCTGAAGTACGGCATCGGATTCTTCCCGGCCGGGCAGTCCCCGTTCGCGCACGACGGGTTCTCCTCCGGCATGAAGGCCAACCTCCGCCAGAACAGCAGGGCGGTGGTCTTCAACATGGGCAACCCGGCCTCCACCCGCAAGGCCGTCGAGGGCGCAATGGAGAACCCCCACGACGTGCCGTCGATTCCGACCCGCTACTCCCAGCAGGAGGGCTCGGTGATCGAGCGGGCCATGCGCGGCGAGGCCGACCCGGAGAACGGCGTCTCCACCGGCGGCGTCGCGGTCATCGTCCTGGACAACGGCCGCGCCGTCCTCATGCGCAGCCTGTACGCCGACTTCGACACCGACCTCGCGCAGATCTTCCCCGACGAGGTTGTCCGGCTCACCGACCACGAGATCAGCGAGCTGGACAAGCGCGGCCTGTGGTTCGACTGGAACGAGCCCGAGCGGCCGGGCGAGTTCCACCCTGTCCCCGACGACGGAGATGACGGCGGCGCCGAGCCCCGCCGGCGTGGCGCCCGGAAGCACGAACGTGGCAAGCCCGGCGGCAATCGCCGGGCCGAGGTCACCTCCGCCCGCCAGGCCCTCGAAGCCATCAAGATCCTCGTTCCCTGACTCAGCCTCACTCCCCCACCCCCTGCGTGCCCGGCCGCGTACTGCACGGCCGGGCACGCCCATCCCCGATCGGACAACACCATGGACTACTGCCCCACTCCCGGCCGACCGATGTCCGACCCGGAGGCCGCTGCCGAGGCCGAACGCATCCTGCGCGCCGAGTTCCACGACCAGCCACGGTCGTCCGGCGCGGCCTCGACGTCATTCCGGGACGACACTCCGCTCCCGACGTTCGGGCCTACGCCGCCGGTGCTCCAGCCCGAGACCCGGGTTGTCCCGGCCTGGGCGGCCGGCACCGCAGTCGGCTCCATCGGGATCGGCGCCGGGATCACCGGCGTCGGCTGCGGCGCCTGGCTGGTCCTGCAGGGACTGGCCGCCGTCACCCTCACCAGCGTGCTGATGGTCACCCTGCCGCTCGCAGCGCTCGCCGCCCTGGCCACCACGATCGGCAGCGCTCTTCAGCACGCCCGCGCGACCGTCACCCGCACCGAGAACCACTACACCGGCCCGGTCACCCACCACGTGCAGCACACCGAGCAGACCGCCCGGGGCCTTCCCTGCCGCATCACCCACCGCTGGAGCCGATCGCCTCGCCCGGCTCTCGTCCCCACCCCCACGGCGTCGGCACGACGAGAGCGGGGCAGTCCGCCCGGCCCCAGCACCCCCGTCATGAAGGAGACCTGGCCATGCAGACCGGGCCGAACAACACCCCCGAACTCCCCACCTCAAGGCCGTTCCTGAAGAGCAACGCGCGCCTGCGGCTGGACGCCGCCGGAGCAGCCTGGTGGAACCGGGCCTGGGACCAAGGGCCATCGGCGACGCCGTCACCAGCAGCGTGCCCCGCCCCCAGATGAACCTGGAGCACGACACCAGCGGCATCTGGCCCACCCTCACCACCCCGATCCGGACCTTCCTCGACGCCCAGGCCGCACACCTGCCCGTCCTGTCCGGCGCCACCGCCTACACCTGTGGCAGGCCACTGCCTGATCGCCTTGATCGGCGGGGTTCCTGCGCATCACCGGTGCCCGCATCCTGTGGACCCTGTGGGGACTGGCGTCCATCTGGACCGTGTGGTCCGCCTCCCTGGCCGGCGACCGCATCCTGGCCGCTGCGCTCGCCGCCATCATCTGGGCACTCGCCAGCACCCTCGCCCTGCGCGGCCTGTCCTTCCGCCCCGTCATCCACAACCACCAGGCGGCCCCGGCCGCTCCGGTGTTCGGCCCGGAGTTCCGCCCCGAACTCCACCTCCACGCCACGCTGCCCGCACCTACCCTGCACGGCGACGACACCCCGCCGACAGTGATCCGCTTCCCTAACGGCTGACCCCCGGTCGCTCCGCCTGGCCCTCGCCTACCCTCCCGCGGTATGCGAGGACCGGACAGGCCGACCGGCCATCGCACGCACCCTGCCCATCCCTTCTAGGAATGCCATGGACCTGCGGGACATCAATCCGACCTTCACGCTCCGCTACATCACCGATGCCGGTGCCGTTGTGAAACGGCGGCTTCTGCGCCGCGAGGTCAGCGTGCTGGAGGGACCCACGGCGAACTCGCTGGGCGACGCCGGAAAGGCCTGGGACATCGCAGTCCTGGACGACAACGGGACCGACGTCACGAGCCAGTTCACCTGCTTCACCTGACCATCCACCGCTTCCCCACTTGCACCGTCTGACCCTCGCCCGTCTCCGCAGAGTGAGAACCCGGCAGGCCGATCGGCCACCCATCCACACCCCTCCGCGCCCCGCCGACGGCTTCTTCGACGGCGGGGCGCAGCGCTGTCCGCCATCACCCCTTGGTGGAGGACATGCCGTGTTCACGCCTCGCCCGTGCCGCCGGATCGGACGCCCACGTCCGCTTTGCCGCCGCCCTACCCCCAGCGCCCCGGTCGGCTCCCCCGACTCCTGGAGCCGATGATGGCCCGGCCCCGTCGAAGGGGCCACGAGGCGACCCGGGTACCGCAGCGCCGCGTCCCTTGAGGAGTTCGGCCAGAACGCGATCCCTGAGGGCCTGGCCACCCGCCGACAGCTGCGCGACATGGGACTGAGCCCGGCGCCAAGAAGGCCCGGTTGCGGTTCTGCCGCCCATGCTGCTGTGAGCGACCCGGCGCGGCCGCAGTAGCCCTGCACCCACCCCGCCCGCGGTTTCCTGCTCGGCATCCACTTCGCGCGCCCCAGACGGATCCCGACGCTCGCCCAGGAGTATGCCCTGGACCGGGCCATGGCGGCCCGGCAGACCAGCGGTGGGGCTGGAGCAGTTTCTGCACCAGTTCCTGGCGGAACGGAGAGGTAGTTGAGTGATCAATGACTTCTCCAGGAGCGATCCTAAGGAATCGAGACCTACCCATTGATCTACTCTTTGCGCTCCCGACGGCGGAGCTGGAGTTTCCTTGTGACTACGACCCGTACCTGTCATGTCGAGGGGTGGGTTGCCTCTGACTGCCAAGGTCAGGGGCTGGGGGGCGCCTTCCGGCGCTGCGCCGTGGACAGTCTCATCGGTACCAGGCCCATGTTCCTGGCGCGCAGATGCAGGCCGAAGTCATTACTCAGCACTCGCGTCTGCACGCCCAGTCCGTCAAGTTCGGCGGCGCACAGCAAGATTTCCATGTCCGGGTCGCCGCGGCGGTGCCCTCGTGGATCAAGCCGGACCTCCAGGCTCGCGTCCTGCCGCACCTGCCTTGTGCCGCCGGGCTCGACACCGTCGAGTTCCTTCTCCAGGAACCGGATGGCCTTGGTGGCCTTCTCGCTCAGGGCGTTCGAACCGCTCTTCTGCAGATCGAGTTCGTCGATCACCACGAGAGGTATGACGAGGCGAGCGTGCTTTTGGTCAAGCCCTGCCGCGCGCAGCTCCTCGGACCACTTCACCTCGTCCGGCCGGGGCCAGTGGTTGAGCGCATTGGTGTCGTACACGATGGCGACACCCGGCCGCTCCGCGTACAGCCGAAGTTCTTTCAGCGACTCTTGGGCCTGCTTGATTGCGAATATCTGCTGTTGAACCTCACGGACCAGAGTGCCGTGGAGTGTTGGAGAGGCGCCTGCGACAGTGGCCAGATTCCAGTAGTTTCCCTCGAAGAGACCGGCCCCGAGGTCTGGATCCATCAGGCACTGCGAGAGCTGACGGTGTGTATCGGTGACCGTCTGGAAGTATCGCGTCCACAGCTGATTCTGATCGCTGTAGAGGTTCTCCCACTTCACTAGGGCGGCTGAAAGGTCCTTCTCTGCGATGTCCAGTGTGTATCCGGGTCTGAGTCTCATGGTCGTTGATCCTTGCAGAACAGCCGCTCTCAGTTCAGGTGCTCACCCCTGATGAGCCGCATCGCGCCAGCTCAACTGCGTCGGTGGCCATCCCGCCGGAGGCGCGGTCGGGGCATCCGGGCCGGTCCTCAGCAGCGCAGCCCGGCCCGCTTGATGAGGTGTGGAGCGCCAGCCCCTGTACGGACCCATGTCGCCCGGCGAACTCTGCAGGAATCCTCGCGGGAGTGACCTCGCCGCCCTCTCGGCTCGTCCTCCGACCAGCTTTGAAGCTGGTCGCACCGACGTGCTCCAGAAATGCGAGTCTCACCTGGGCTGGCCACGTCGAGGTTCGCCCAGGAGAGACCGGGACCTTCTGGAGGCAGCTCTGAGCCGCGGGGCGCGTCAGTCGTCGGCGAACTCGCCGTCCGTCGCTTCTGTGGACTGCGTGGCGACAGCGGAGAACAGCGGCCACTCGATGCGTTCGATCAGCCAG
The DNA here is from genome assembly GCF_040296665.1 of Streptomyces sp. NPDC002057. Classification (NCBI taxonomy): domain Bacteria; kingdom Bacillati; phylum Actinomycetota; class Actinomycetes; order Kitasatosporales; family Streptomycetaceae; genus Streptomyces; species Streptomyces sp. NPDC002057. The sequence goes on along the minus strand of NZ_JBEOXR010000056.1, from coordinate 50,444 downwards.
GCGGGCAGCGACCAGAGGCCGTGGTCGTCGTAGACGCCATTTCCCCAGACAGATACAGGGTAGGAGCCCGGCACTCGGAAGTCGTCCGCGCCGTTCCACCGGGACGACGGTTCGTACGAGTACTCCGCTCCTACGGACTCTGCTTGCTCCTGCGCTTCGTCGCCACCGACCCAGAGGATGATCTTCCCCTCCCACCGGCCGTCTACATCCCTCCGGGTCGTGACCAGTCCGACGTGTGCATCCGTGCCTGGGATGCTGATCTCCTGATCCAGCAAGGGGCCATGATCCAATGCGATCCCCGGCACCATGTTCAGCGCGTCGACGAGTGCCGCTTCTACTTCAGCGGGGTCGTCGTAGGCATCCTCAAGGATTGCCGCAATGGCCTCGGAGTCGGCCGCCATGGAGGTGATGACTCCGTCGGAGAACTGAAACGTGAGGTGCGAGCTCACCAGGACGTTGGGGATCGAGATGACCTCCACCTCAGGGTCGCCACCGTGCAGCAATGACTGCACGGTGGTCTCCCCCGCGGCCAGGAACTCCACCGTCGCGTAGACGGTCTCCTGTCTGGCCGTACCGGGATCGACTTGAGGGTTTCCGCGGCCGGTCGAGACCAACGCGGTGGGCTCGATCCTCTCGATCATGACGTCATCGATCCCGGCCAGTGCCAGCAGGTGCGTCACGCTCGCACCGTAGCTGCTCACGCTGGTGCCGTCGCCGTCCCGTGTGTGCATGTAGGCCCGTTCGAGCCCCTCTATGCGACCGATGTCGATCACGTCGCTGTCGAGCTGCGTCGGCAGCTGTTCACGGAGGTAGCGGATGATGGCGGAGCGCGCGTGGCCATCGTCCACCGTGAAGTCGAAGAGCGTGGGCTTGAGGTCGACAAGGCTTCGCGTCTTCGGCACCGGCTTGTTCCAGGCCCTGAAGGCGGCCAGGACGTCACGATCGGCAGAAACGATCAAGATCTCGTCTGAATCGGCCAGGTCCAGAACGTCGCGGATCCAAGCACTGTCGCTCGCCCCCGTCTTAACACCCCGGGAGTCGTTGTCTCCCCTGCCGGCGTCGGGTGTGCTTCCCTTTCCTCCCTTGAGCTTGGCCGGGGGACGCAGGAGGACCTGGTCCTTCAACCCCTCGATGGCGCCTCGGCCTGTGAGCTCGATGATCTTCACGTTGGGAATCTTGGCGAGGTTGGCGAGTGCGGCCTCGATCACCTCGTTTCGGTCGGTGTAGCCAGTCGGGGGCACGTTGAGACCAGCCTCCTGGAGTCGCCGACGTTCGGTGGACGCGGCGTTCTTAAGTACCTGCCAGTCGATGACCAGGTGCTCAGCCCACTCCCACGCGACGGTCTCGGGCACCCAGGTCTCGACGCCTATGCCGGCCAGCCGCTGAGCCAATCGCTCAAGTTGGTCAAAATCGGGTCGCGCGAAGCCGTAGGCGTTCGCGTCGAACACGACGGCTTTGAGCTTGTCACGGAGGGGGGAGGTCAGTCGGAGCTTTGCGCCATCCGTGGATCGCGCTCGGGATTTGCTTGGCATGGCAGGATTCTTTACCCGTAGCGCAGACCTGGGTGGGCGCTCTCAGAATCTTGTGTGTATCAGAGAGCCCGGCTCCCCTCTTCGGGGTGTCGGGCCTGATTCATGAAGTTGATCAAGAGCGTTGGGGTCAGCTGTCGTGGGGCCGTTGCGTGCCCAGCCCTCCACCGGTCATGGTCCGAAAAAGGGCATCCGCAATCGCGGAGGCCCTAGGCGGTCGGATGCATGAGACCGGCGCCCGCGTTCAGGTCACCCCCCGCATCAACCGGACCCCGGTCTCCCGCAAGCTCTCGCACTCCAGCTGCCTGTCCTGCCGGATTATCAACGACGGCGCGCCGCCCACCATCGTTCACGAGCGGAGCGACGCCCTCGCGATCGTGTATCGCAGATCGGCGGCGATGGCCAGCTTTGGTCCTGGCATGCGGCCACGTCGCCGACCTTACGACCGACCTCGACGTCTCCGCCAACGTGTAGCTGCGCATTGCCGAACTTGGCGCGCAGATCGGCCGCCAGGGAAACTGCCTCACCTCCTGCGGCCCTGACGTCCCAGGCATACCGCCGCCTGCACGGCCCCCCTTCCCTGCACTGTTAGCGATGGCCTCGTCCTCCAGCCGTAGCCGGCGAAGCAACTGGGTGATGACTAAGGACCGTCCCGCAAGCGCGGCCGTGTCTCGACCTGAGACCGGCTCGATAGGATCAGGAACACAGCCGGCGGAAGAGGATCGTTCGATGACGACGTACGACCTTCTGACCGAGTGGGCCGGTCTGGGGCATGTCACGCGAGCCGGACGGGACGTTGTGGCCGGCTGGCGGATTCCGGGCTTCATGAAGGCACAGCTCGTTGAGGTGGGCGTTCCAGTAGCTCCGCGCCTCATCGAACGAGTCGTGATGCAGAGCGAGGCTGAGCCAGTTCTTCTCACGTCCCGTGGTCCGCTCTACCGTCTCACCGAGCAGGCGGACCCCGATGATCAGGCCGAGTGGTCATGGTTCGGCGTCGAGCCGGTGACCGGGGCGGTCTACTTCGTCATGCCGGACGGGGAGGCATGGTTCGCCAACTCGGGTGTCGACGTGTGGCTCGACGTCCTTCACCGCTACGGCAGCTGCGTAACGGCCTCAGAGCTTCTCCGCGAGCCGGACGGCCCCGAGGAGTACCTCTCTGAAGGGGAGGAAGAGCAGGCTTTCGCCGAGCTGAACCGGCTGGCCGAGGAACTGAAGGAGATCGACCCGGCGGCCTTCAACGGCTACGAGGGGTTTCTCTGGCCAGGGCTCCTGGACCGCTGGCTCTACTGAGCTCGGCCGGCAGATCCAGGGCCCGCAGGTCTGGACCCGTGAGGGAGACCAGGCAGCGACTGCGATGATCTTCATGTGTGGGCTGTGATCACAGTCCTAGCGGTCATCGAGCGAGTGCGCGAGGCAGGACATCCATACGCCGCAGGCACCGGAGTAACGTAATCCGCCCTGAAATCCTCAGAACTGACCCTCAAGCCCGGAACCGGGGCGGGTGGGGCTGCCTTCAAAACCGGGTTTTGAACCTGAACCGCGAGGCATAGGCCTGTGACGAAGCCTAGAGTTGCCCTACCTCTACGCATCGACCCGAGCCCACCCGTGAGCGCAGAAGGCACTTCCCAGGGGCGTCTTCAAAACCCGGTTTTGAAGACCAGCCTCGGTGCCGGGAGTCCACCCTGGCCGCCTCCTTGGTGCGGCAGCTCCAAAACCCGGTTTTGAAACCGATGCGCTGGACTCCAACATGAGGGGCGATACGTGGCATCCTGTCCCGGTCCGCTAGTACCGACCCACCCGGGCCGGGAAGCATACGGAGCATCAGGAGTACCACCCATGGCACGGATCACCGCGCTCATCAACCGCAAGGGTGGAGTCGGGAAGTCGACTCTCACCGTGAACACAGCGGCCATCACCGCCCACGTCCTGGGCGAATCCCCCGAGGGGGACCCGAACTACGTCGCCGCCGTCTCCGCCGACCCCCAGGGCTCCACAACCTGGTGGTCGGAACGAGTCGGTCACGATCTGCCCTTCTCGTTTGAGCAGATCAACTCCAGAGAAGACCTCGAGCTGTTCTCCCACCTCAAGAGGTCCCGCAAGATCAAGCACGCCTTCATCGACACCCCCGGATGGATGGACCTCCCCGAGGACGAGAAGGAAGAAGCCGGAGACCCCTTCGGTAAGAGCACCGCCGCCGACGCCATGCGCGCCGTGCTCGCCAACGCCGACGACATCATCGTGCCCGTCGAGCCTGAGCCCCTCGGCTTCATGCCGACCCGCGACACCATCGAGGAAGTGGTGAAGCCCCTCGGGATCCCCTACCTGGTTGTGATCAACAACTGGGACCCCCGCGACGGTGAAGCCGACCTTGATCAGACCAAGGACTTCGTCCGCTCCCAGGGCTGGAACCTCGCGAACACTGTCGTTCGCCACTACAAGGTCCACACCCGGGCGGCCCTCGAAGGAACCGTCGTAACCCAGTACAAGAAGAACCGGGTCGCCATGGAAGCCCGCGAGGACTTCTACCAGCTCGCCCTCGAGCTGGGCGCTGGTAAGAAGGACCGCCGCTGATGGCCGCCGCGAAGAAGCCCTGGGCAGACCTCCTCGACGGACCCGGCAAGCCTGGCGCCAAGCGCACGAGCACTGCTGAGGCCGTCAAGGCTGAAGCACCGCCGACTACCGTGTACATGCACACCCTCGTCGGCAACCCAGAGAACCCCCGCACCGACGCCGACTACACCGACGCAGACTCCGACTTTCGCGAACTCAAGGAGTCCATGACATCCGTTGGCCAGCTCCAGCCGGCCGTCGCCATGTCCCGCGAGGCCTTCCTACGTATCAAGCCCGAGCACGGCGCCAGCATCGGCGACGCACAGTGGATCGTCATCCTCGGCAACCGCAGATTCCACGCCGCGAAGCAGCTCGGCTGGACCAAGTTCGAGATCAGAGTCCGCGACCGCCTCGGCAGCCAGGACGACGACAAGGTCGACGAAGCCGTCATCATCGAGAACATCCACCGCAAGAACATCCCTCCCTACAAGGAAGCGGAATTCCTGCAAAGGATGGTCGATCGGCACGGATCCCAGGAGAGGGTCGCGGAGCGCATCGGCAAGTCGCAGATGTACGTCTCCAACCGCCTGAGCCTTCTCAACCTGGCACCCGAATTGCGCGACGTTGTTGACACCAAGCAAGTTACGGTGAAGACAGCGGAGAAGATCGCCAAGGTCCAGGACCGCGAGCAGCAGAAGGCACTCGCCGCTGAGGAGATCCTCAAGGCGCAGCAGCCCAAGGCCCCCCGGAAACGCGCGACGCCTGCTCAGGTCTCTCCAGCGGTTCAAAACCCGGTTTTGAACTCGGCTCCTGCGTCGCCTGTCGGCAGCGGGGGAGGGGGCGAGGGCGCCCTCGATGTCAATGACCAGGACAAGCCAGCTGCACGCCTGCTGCCTGAACCGCGGCCGACCGCCGACCTTCCTGCAGACGTCTCCACCGGAGTGGTTCCGTGGCATGACGGAGCAGCCTTGATGAACGCTGCCTTCGAGCGACTGGACCCTGTCCAGCGGAGCGCGTTCATCCTGCGCTACTTCAGGCGCAGCCAAGGAGTCGAGGCCGTCATCACAGACATGCGGGGAGAGCTCGCCCCACATGACCGTGCCTCCCTCGCTGACATCCTGCAGCAGGTCGCCGCCGGCCTCCTCAGGGACGCCTAGCTCACCTGCCGTGGGCCCCTGATCTCTGCCTTGAGGCCGAGATCAGGGGCCTTCTGTACAGGTTCCACGGCGGTTCAGCCGACTTCTGGCAGCCAACGAGGGATCGTCCGCACACCGGAGGGGACCCGTACGAGGCAGGGCAACGGTCGTCGCCCGATCGAGTGGCAAGCAGTCATTCCCTTCTGGCCCCGACCCGGCCGGCGCTATCCAAGATCCATGAACGACTTTGCCCAGACGCTGGAGCGGCAGCACCTACTCCAGCGCTCCCTCGAAGCACGCCTCGGCCGGCCCGCCGACTGGCCCCTCAAGATCCAGGCTGCCTACCTGCAGCTCCAGACCCTCCAGCAGCTCATCGGCGACGACTACACCACCTTCATTGACCGCGCCCAGCGCGCCGTTGAAGAGCGGCGCGGCGAGGATCGAGTGGGCACCTCCCAGGTGCGCCGTGAACGGCTTGGGCGCCTCCTCTTCGGCGACTCACACCAGCTGCCCGACACCCTCCAGATCGCGTGGGCAACGAACTTCGGCCTCGAAGTCCTCCTCGACAACCGGGAGTACGAGATCGTGATCGACGCAGCCGCCGAAGCCGCATCCGTAGTCGCCGCCTGACCTCGCTGGCCGTATCCCGAGATAGGCATTCGGCGGCCTGAACGGACCCCGAGGAGGAACACCCGGACAAAATCCTGCTGCAGCAGAGCCGTGCGGTGTCAGAGAATCTCGAGCTTGATGACCGGCGTGAATCCCCCTGATTGACCCGCCCGGCTTGACGAAGCGGCATGAGGGCCCGTTCACCTTCCAGGTGGCCGGGCCCTTTCGGCGTCCTGACGAACCAGCCCTCGGTGACCTCTTCACTCCTGGCGGTGATGACGCTCCCCTGGTTCGGCGAAAACGATCACCGACCCGTTACCTCCTTGTTCCTGCTTCCGATGGACATCGATCACGTCTCTTGCTGCGGTCTCGTCGTGCGGCGGCGTGACTTGACCGGACAGCCGTCGGGGAGGATCTGTGAGTACCGAGGACGTGGAGCGGTCGCTCCGTACAGACGAAGAAGGGATCAGCAGTGGCGCACATGAGCAGGCACGGCCGGCTGGCGAGGGAGTACTGGGAGACGTACCGTCCACAGGCTTTGGAGAGTCTGGGGTCGTCCGAGGAACAGGAGACACACTTCGTGGTTCTGGACCTGCGGCTGCAGGAGCAGATCGGGTCACTGTCAGATCAGATGCTCCAGGAGGTGCCCATGGAGGAGCGGGCGGGGGCGAGGAACGCGGTGCGGGCACAGGCGCAGGAAATGGTGTACGCACAGGAGGTCTACCTGCCCAAGGAGCCCGGGACCGAGCACCGCGAGATGTAGGGGCGCCACGGTTCCGTCCCGGTGCGCGCGGCAACCTGGTGCCATCGCACCTCGGTGAGCGGGCGATGGCCAACGTGCGGGCCTTGACCACCCTGGCGCTGCTCGACCGGGAGGAGCGGGCGGCGACGCCTGAGGAGCAGCAGGTTCTCGCGGCGTGGTCGGGGTGGGGAGCCCTGCCGGTCGTCTTCGCGCCGGAGCCCGGTGCCCATGAGCCGGGAGCCGCTCCTGAATCGCGCGCAGCGGCGATCCGGTGGCAGGCGCTTGAACCAGCCCGGCAGGAGCTGCGTGAACTGCTGACCGAGGAAGAGTGGGCTGACGCCCGCCGCAACACACTGAACGCGCACTACACCGACCCCGCCCTGGCCGCCGTGATGTGGGAGGGGCTCCGCCGGCTTGGCTTCGACGGCGGCCAGGTTCTGGAGCCCGGGTCTGGCAGCGGCAACTTCATTGGGCTGGCTCCGACGGACACCTCGGTCCCTGTCGAGATGACGGGCGTAGAGGTCGAGGCCAAGACCGCAGGGATCGCCAGTCGCCTGTATCCGGATGCCACCGTAGTCACGGCCGGCTTCGAGGACGTCGCCTTCACCAACGGTGCTTTCGACGCTGTGGTCGGCAACGTCCCGTATGGCCGTTACCAGCGCTACGACAAGGTCCACAACAAGGACCTAAAGCTTTCCATCCACGACCACTTCGTCTTCAAGAGCCTCGCGCTCACCAGGCCCGGCGGCATCGTTGCTCTGGTCACCAGCCGCTTCACCCTGGACGGCAAGGACTCTTCCGCCCGCAAGCGGATGTACGAGCTCGGCGACCTCGTGGGCGCGGTCCGCCTTCCTGCCGGTGCGCACCGCGAGGCTGCCGGGACCGACGTAGTCACCGACGTCCTGTTCCTGCGGCGCCGGGCCGAGGGCGAGACGCCTGGAGACCCCCGCTGGCTGACGGCCTCGGAGCAGGTGCTGCCAGGCATCGGCGAGCCCGTCGTCGTCAACGACTACATCGCCGAGCACCCGCGGTACGTGCTGGGGGAGCTGCGTTCCCGCATCGGCCCGTTCGGTCCCGACGTGACCGTCACGGGGGAGCGGGACGCCGCAGCGGGACTGGCCGAAGCCGTCGACGCCATCGCAGCAGCCGCCCGTACTTCCGGGCTCACCGCCACCGTGGCGGCCGGTCCGGGCCAGAACAGTGCGGCTCCCGGGCTGCCCCGGCCGGCACTGGTGACCGAGTACCTGACCGAGGGTGCGCTCGGTCTGGACGTCGAGGGCCGGCCCACGATCGTGGAAGACGGCCGCCCTGTCGTGCTGGAGGTGCACCCCGAGCAGCGCGAGCGCCTGGTCCAACTGATCGGGCTCAAGACGCGCACCATCGCCCTGTACGAGACCGAGGCCGCCATCGAACAGCCGGGGGAGACCCCGCAGCTCGCGGAATTGAGAGCGGGACTGCGGGAGGCCTACCGGGCGTATCGCAAGACGAACCCGCCGCCGGGCAAGCCCGGACAGCGTCGCATTTTCACGCCGAAGGAGGCCACCGAACGCGCGGCCCTGCTCGGCCTCGCGTCGGTCCCCGACCAGTGGAAGGCGACTACCGCCTTCGCCTTCATCGACGACGACCCTGACGCCAGCCTCCTGTTCGGCCTGGAGATCTGGGACGACCGCACCGGCAAGGCCACCGAGCAGAAGGTCCTTCACGAGCGGGTCCTGGAACCGCGTCAGATCCCCGATACCGCACAGAGCCCCGAGGACGCCGTTGCGCTCGCCATGGAATGGGACGGCGGCCGACTCGACATGAGCCGGGTCGCTTCCCTCCTCGGGGTCGAGGAAGACGAAGCCGCCCTCCAGGTCGGCTACCTCGCTTTCCGCGACCCAGCTCAGAACGGCTTCTGGGAGCCGGCCGCCCGCTACCTGTCGGGCAACGTCCGCGAGAAACTGCAGCTCGCCCGCGCGAGCGCGGCCGAGGACCCCGCGTACGACCCCAACGTCGGGGCGCTGGAGAGAGTCCAACCAGAGGCCCTAACCCCGGCCGAGATCAAGGCCCGCTGCGGCGCCCCGTGGATTCCCGTTGAGGACTACCTGGCCTTCCTCAACCATCTCGGGTTCGAGTACGCCGAAGTTCGCCATGCTGGCGGCACCCTGTGGGAGGTCCGCGGGGCGCACGTCGGAGACCTGGCCCGCTCGGAGTGGGGCACACCCGAACGCAGCGCGCAGGACCTGATGCTGTCAATCCTGCGGCAGGCCGACTCGACCATCCAGGTCACCTACCGCGATAACCAGGGCAAGGTCGTGGTTGACCAGCCGGCCACGGACGCGGCCCGGGAAAAGGCGCGCCTCATCCGGGAGGCCTGGGACGACTGGATCTGGGCCGACCCGGCCCGCTCCGAGCGCCTCGCGGGGATCTACAACCAGACGTTCAACGCGCTGGTCCTGCCCGACTACGACAGCTCGCCTCTGACACTGCCCGGCGTCGGCGACTGGAAGATGCGCCCGCACCAGAACGCCGCGATCCGGCGCATCCTGTCGGAACCCACTGCACTCCTCGCCCACGTCGTCGGAGCAGGTAAGACCGCGACCATGGTCGGCGGCGTCATGGAGTTGCGCCGCACGGGCCTGGCCCGCAAGCCGGCGATCGTCATCCCGAACCACATGCTGCGGCAGATCACCCGCGAGTTCCGCGAGATCTACCCGAACGCGAAACTGCTGGCGATCAGCGCGAGCGACCTGAACGTCAAGCGCCGCGCCAAGTTCATGGCGAGGGTCGCGGGTGGAGACTGGGACGCCGTAGTCATGACCCACGAGGCGTTCAACCGGGTGCCGCTGCGCCCCGAGACCCAGCGCGCGTACATCGACGCGGAACTGGGCGCCCTGCGCGAACAGCTCGATGCGGCCAGCGAGGCCGGCATGCACGAGCGCACCATCAAGCAAATCGAGAACGATCTCGCGGCGGTCGAGGCCCGGATGCTCAAGCAGGTCGACGACTCCGCCAGCGGGGCGGGCGTCTTCCTGGAAGACACCGGGATCGACTACCTCATGGTCGATGAGGCGCACGGGTACAAGAATCTGCGGACGATCTCCGCCATTCCCGGCGCCGGCATCCAGGGCTCGGTCAAGGCCACCAAGCTGCACATGGTCTTGAGCCACCTGCGAGAGAGCAGCGGCAGCGGGCGCGTATGCACGCTCGCCACCGGAACTCCGATCGCCAACTCCGTCACCGAGGCCTACGTCCTCAAGCGCTACCTAGCCCCGGACCTCCTGGAGAAGCAGGGACTGTCGAACTTCGACTCCTGGGCGGCGACGTTCGGCGAGGTCGTCAGCGCTCTAGAGCCCGACGCCAAAGGTGACGGCTACAAGTACAAGGCACGGTTCAGCAGGTTCTTCAACGTCCCCGAGCTGATGGCCGCCTACCGCAGCTTCGCCGACGTCCAGACCGCCGAAGACCTCAACCTGCCTACACCGCCCGTACGCAAGGGCTCCGACGGGCAGCGCGGCGAGAGCATCGCCTTCCCCGTCACCGGCGCGCAGCGCGAGTTCATCCGCGCCCTGCCCCACCAGAGCTGGGTGAATGAGCCCGGGGGAGTCCTCAAAGCCCTCGGCCTAGGCCTTCGCGCTTCACTGGACATGAGGCTGATCGGCAAAGACGAAGAAGAGGGAAGCAAGCTCCCCTACGCCGCCGAGCAGATCGCGGGCATCTGGCGCCAGACCAAGGACACTGTCTACCCCACCTCGAAGGACGATCCGACACCCCAGAAGCAGCCCGGTGGACTCCAGCTGGTCTTCCTGGACGAGGGCACACCCGGCTCCGCCGCAGTGAACCCCGTCGACCTGTACGACTCGCTGCGCGAGCAGCTGGTCGAGCAGGGCGTTCCCCGGCAGGAGATCCGCTTCGTTCACGAAGCATCGACCGACCGGAAGAAGGAGAAGCTTTTCTCCGACTGCCGCGCCGGACGCGTCTCCGTGCTTGTCGGCAGCACCTCAAAAATGGGAACAGGCACCAACATCCAGGACCGATGCGTGGCTCTCCACCACCTGTCCTATCCATGGCGGCCAGCCGACATGGCGCAGCGGGACGGCCGCGTCGAGCGGCAGGGCAACCTCAACGCTCCGTGGATCGAGGGCACCCCTGACGACGTCCGGATCTTCTACTACGTCACCTCGGGATCGTTTGACGAGTTCCGGCTGAACGCCCTGGCCAGGAAGGCCCGCTTCATCGCGCAGATCCAGCGCAAGAACTTCTCCCTGCGCGAGATTGAGGACATCGGCGAGGAAGCCCTCAACCTGGGCATGCTCTCCGCCTTGGCCTCTGGCGACCCGGCCATCCTGCAGCTGGCCGAAGCCACAGCTGACCGGGCCCGCATGCAAGGCCTTGCCCGCACCTGGAACCGGCAGCAGGACTCCCGGGTCCAGACGGTCAAGGACCTCGACGAATACATCGCGCGGGCGACTACCACCCTGGCCGGAATGCGCGAGGCAATCCCGATCCGCCGGCCCACCGCGGGAGACGCCTTCGCCCTCACCATCGACGGCCGCACTCTGCGCGGCCGGGACACCGCCGCCGGAGCACTCGGCACCCGCATGGTCGCCCTCGCCCGCGACAGCTCTCTGCGCCCCGGTGAACGAGTACCCATCGGACAGCTCGGCGGTCTCCCTTTCCACGGCGAGGTCTCCTACGACTACAGCGGCCGACGACAACTCAAACTGCGCTTCGCCTGGGGCCACACCGTCCCCATCGGACACCGCGACGACCGCGCACAGTGGCAGGCGACCAGCGTCACCGAGTCAAACGCCCGCGGTGCCATCGTCAGCCTGGAGAACTTCCTCACGAAGCTGGAGGAGGACGCAGACAAGCTGGAACGCGAAATCGCCACCCAGCGAGGCCACCGCACCGACGCCGCCAACAACCTGCGCCCCTACGAAGCCAACCCGTACAGCATTCAGGCCCGATCCAAGGAGCGTGAGGAGAAGCTCCTCGCCCAGCTCGTCATCATCAACGAGAAGAAGACCACCCTCGCGGACAAGATCGAGAAGGCCGGCCGTACCGCGCAACCGGCAGATGCCGACCAGATGAAGGAGCTCGGCGAGAAGGCCGACGAGCTGCGGGCCCTCGTCAGTGCCGAGCAGGACATCCAGAACAAGGCGACAGACGCGCACAGCCAAGAGGCACCGGCCCCAGCGCAGGGCTCCGCTAGGGCGCCCGGACAGCTGCCTGTCGTCACCGAGGCGGCCACCGCCGAGGACAACCCTCCCGCCACCGGGCCCGACAGGACACGAGACAGCGACCGCCAGGAGAAGAAAAGGGCTCAGGCCCTCGCACCGCGTACGAGCAACAACCCCGATACGGAACCATCCTCCCCACCGGCCGCAGCGGGGGACCGGAACACGGGGGACCTGTGGGAGACCGCCCTACGGGAGCTGACGGCGGGCGCACTCCTGGACGAACGAGTCACCAACTGGGCGCGAGCCAACGATGTCGAAGACTTCGTGATTCCCCTGGGGAAGTGGGCGGACGGTCACCTTGGTGACCGTTGGGAGGGCCTGGACACAGAGGAACGGCCGGAGTGGGTCACCCTCTACTTCCAGGCCTCTGCGGACATCCGCAAAGCGGTCGTGGCGAGAGTCGCTGAGGCGGTCCAAGCCACAGTCCACCAGCCTGGAGCCGAGCCGGAGGCCGCGCGACGGGACACCGAGCCTCACCTGTCCTCCTTCATGCAGGCCGCGCTCCAAGAAGGAGCGCACGGCGCAGCCGCCCTGATCGCCTCCGCAGGAATGGCTGACGCCGTCGTCACCAGGTGGGCGCGCGAGGCGGGGCCTGACCTCTTCGCTGCGAAGTTCGCGGAGTGGACCGAGGCGTGGCTGCTTGACCTCGCCGGCCAGCCGGACGCCGACGATCTCCCGGTCCTGATCCGGTTCCTCCTGCACCGCGCAACCCGCAAACAGGTAGAGGAAATCGCGGTCGTCGCTGCCGCATCCGTCCACGCCAGCAGCCGCGAGATCCCCGTAGACGAGTCGTCCCTGGATGCCGGGAAGGAAACGCCCAGTGAGGACCCTGACAGCGTTTTGGTTGATCCTGAGGTCGACGCCGTCAGGCGCCTATGGCTGGAATCGAAGGACTGGTGGGTCAGAGCCGCTGCTGAAGGGCGCAGCGGCCAACGACTTCACCTTGCCTCGACGCCCGGATACGTCCTGATCGAGCGGACCTCTACGGTGGCCGAGGGATGGGAGGTGGTGCCCGCCAACGGCCAGCGGCTCAAGATCGGCGCCTATATGGGCATCGCATCGTGGGAGAGCGCAACCGAGCGCGAACACGCGGAAGCTTTCGCCAGCAGGCTGGACCAAGCCCTGCACGCGGACGACGGGACACCGTTCACCTGGCCGCCGCCCCGCAAATGGCGCTCGTCCGAGGGCTACCGACTGGACCGGGCCATCGCAGAGGTGCGGGCCTCCTGCGATCGCGAGCGCGGCATCGACAGCAGTCCGGGCATTCACCAGGCCTCGGCTCTCGCTGACCGCGACGCCCAGGCCCAAGCAGCGGCCGAGGAGAAGAAGGCCGCCGCAGCGGCGAAGCTGGCCGAGGCCAAAGCAGCGAAGGCCTCAGCCGGCCACCCCTCCAACCCAGATCGCACCCCGGCAGCACCAGATCCGAACGCCAACCCTGACACCTCAGACGCCGCAGCACCGCCGCAGGCAGAACCGGAGCCGGACGGACCCGCGACCGGTATCGAGCAGGCAGACCCCGACGCTGGGCACGCGAGGGACCAGGACGCGCACGACCTGGCCGCCCGGGTTACAGCAGGCGAAAAGGTCATCGTGATCACCCCCGACGGCCCCGGCCGCCTGATGGCCCTGAACGGCGACCTCGCCCTCGTCGCCACCGAGACGGCCGGCAGCCGAGTCTGGCAGCTGTCGGAACTCCACCGACCCGGACAACCCCACGCCGCGCTGATCGACCCGGCGGACGCGGCCAAGCGCAGGCAGAACGAGGCAGACGCGGCCAAGGCTTCCACCTCGGCAGGAATTGTTCTGAAATACCCCTACTACCGCCGCCTGTGCGACCTGGACGAGGAGGCCGGCCACGGCACCATCGTCGAGGGCATGACCTCCGACTGGGACGGGACTGTCCACGAGCCAGGCGAGGTCGTCGGCTGGGTCCGTGCCCGAATCGGTGACAACGGCAAGCGCTACTGGTGGGCGCAGGACGCTGCCGGAGGCCCGCCCGACGACATGCCGTTCCACGAGGCGCTGCCTGCCAAAGCAGGAGTGCCTGCCATCAGGGCCGCCGGTACCGTCCGAACCGACAGGAATCCGTCGTCTTTGACGGGGCACACACAGGTAGTCACTCCGCCGTACGCGGTCCGCGAAATCAAGCTCACGGCAGCCCAAGTCGCCCTGCTGCGCTCTCTCCCGCTGGTCGGGACATACCCCGACGGCACCGAGCTGCCCACACCGCCGTGGGTCGGTGAACACCGCCGGTACGTCATGAGCGTGGCCCAGATGCAAGCTCTGCGACAAGCAGCCGAGGCCGCCTCCGACACCTGCGACACGACCACCACCATCGGACGGCGCTCCCGCAAGGTGCTGCGCAACGCCGCTGACCGGCTCCACTACGAGGAATACGAAACGGCCCGCCGAGGAGCATCGATTCCACCGATCGGAGAACCAGACCCGTACGCCGGGCCCTATACCCCGCCACCGCCCCGCCCTGAACCAGCCGACCAGACCACACCGCCCGACGAAGGCGCGCTCGACCGGAAGCGGCGGACCGCCGGAGACAGTCCCCCCGCGGCCCCTACAGAACAAATTCCGTCGGGGAAGCCGATCGCCCAGACCGAGAAGGCCGCAGTGGAGAACCAGGACCAGACGGCGCCGCCAAGCCCGACCGCCGACAGCCCGCCGACCCCACCCGTCAGCGAGTCCCCGAACCAAGACGAGAAGTCACCGACACGCTCCGCACCCCGCCCGCCGAAGCCAGCCCCTGAGGCAGCGCCGCCCGCCGTCCCCGCACCAGCCACTGAATCCGCCGCCGACGCCACAAGTGCCAGCCCCCACGAGGAGCGGTTCGCCCCGCAGGACCGCGTATTCCACGACGCCATGCGGTACGTAGTCGAGGGCATCTCGCACGACGGCACTGTCGTCCACACCCTCGGCGGTCACGACCTACCGACCGCCGAGGTTGTGGCAGAAGCCGACATGCCGCCCGTCACCACCGAAGACCTCGCAGAGGGCTGGTGGCGCTACACCTACGAGGGCCGGTCCTACATCGCGACCACGCTGCCTCCCGAGCTCGCACGAACACATCCGACGGCCGTGCTCAACACGATCATCGTCGACGACGCGGATGGACAGTTGGTCGGCCGTGCATTCGGTCGGCCCCACGAGTCGGCGATCATCTGGGCCCACGCTCACCCCGGGGTGCCTCATCCTCATGTGGCCGAGTGGCTCGGCACCACGCCCACGCCGTGGCCGGACCACACGCCAGCAGAGATTGATCACATCATGGCAGGCCCACCACCGGCCGGGCCCGACGGCGGCGACGAGGAAACAGACCACCCGGCAGCCCCTGCGGCGTCTGCTGGCACCACGGCCTCCGGCGACAGCCCAGCGGCACCGGACGCATCGGCGCCCGACACCGACGAGCCGTTGACGCCAGACCCGGGCCCCGTTGAAGCGAGCACGACAGCCGAGACCCACGCGGAAGATCAGCCCAGCCTCGCCCCAGCGGACTCGCCTACCGAAGGTCTGGAGGAGCACGACATGACGCGGACGTCTGACACCGAGCCCGCCGCCCCTGATGTGGAGGATCCACCGGAGCCCGAGCAATACATCGAGACCACCGCTCTTCCCATGGACACGGAGTTCATGCTGCGGCTGTACGGCTGGGACGGCCAGCCACCGGAGTCCGGCGAGCTGTTGTACCGAGAGACCGCCATCGCCGCGGTGCGACCGAGCCAGGCCGGGGGATGGTTCGCCCGTCTGTCCGCCGAAGGCCTGCCAGCCGACGTCACCTCACTGGTAGCTACGCCGCTCCAGGCGGCACACGAGGGAGCCGTCTACTTTTCGTCGCTCACCGCGACTCCATACGGGGAGCCGATCCCCGATGCCCAGCCGGTAGGTCAGCTGTCACGCGCTGACATCGTCCGCACGGCCTTCCGCGACGCCGCGAGCACGCACCGCGATCTGATCATCGCAGCGTCGGCGAGGGCATGGCCCACAATCTATGGCAGCAACCCACAGCTGCAGTACCTGGTCGAGCGACTCTTCGAGATGCAGAGAGCCCTGATCGACACGGCGGGCGCACACAGGATGGCAGCGGATCTGGAAGCGGTCGAGCAGGCTGCCGTCGAGCTTCGCGGCGCCCTGTCCGAGGACCCGGCTGCTCCTGAGCGGCACCACATGGGCTACCGCCTTGCCCACCTCCTCTACGACACCGCCCGTCTCCAGGACCATCTGCGCGCGGCCCTGGAAGCCACGCCTGCGGAACGAGAACAGCCGGCCGCGAGCGCCGATCGCGACATGGCCGTCGCCGCCCCCGACCCCGTGGAAACGCAGCCGGAGCCGAACCTTCCACCGGACCCAGATATGGAGCTGGAAACAGACGTACCGGAGTCCCAGCCGGAGCGGTACTTCCGTACGACGGCTCTGGACGAGGACGGCCGGTTCAGCCTGAGAATGTCGGGCGAGGTCGGCCAGGAACCGGACTACGGTGAGGTTCTCAACGGGCGGGCCGAGTTTGCCATCGTGCGCTACTCGGCAGCCGGAGGCTGGTACGGGCAGATCACAGATGCGGCAGCCGGATTCGACGTCACACCGCCGGTCGCTACCCCTCAAGAGGCGGCGCACCACGGCGCGATCCTCTACTCAATCGGCTACGGCGTCGAATACGGAGATGTGCCCGCCCCGGCGCGGGACACCGAGGCGGCGACCCGTGCCGAAGTGGTATGCGCCGAGATGGCCGACCTGGCGGCCCGGCATCGTGACGCGATCACCGACGCGGCAGCGCGAGCTTGGCCGACCAAGCGCGAGCAGAACCCTCACCTGCAGGCCGTCACCAAAGCGCTTGCGGGTCTGGCCGCCGCGCCCCAGGAGGCCCTGTATGTGAACCAGATGGAAGAGCGGCTCAATGCCGTGGACGCGGCGGCCATGGCCTGGGTCTCCTACCTGCCAGTCGAAGCCGGCCCTGAGCGGCAGCACATGATGTTTCCGCTGTCCTACCTCGCACGCGATGCCCGACGCCTGGAGGCGCGCCTTCAGGCCACAGCCGCAGCAGTTCGCGAAGAACGGGAGGCTCTTGGGGAGGCCGCCGACGCGGAGGCAGATTCAGCCGAGGCGCCAGTGGCTGAGCGGAACACTGAGGCCAGCGTGCCGACCGGACCCGACCAGGATCTGGGTACCAACGCTTCTGCCGAGCCTAATGCCGAGCCCGACCCGTCACCGGACTACCTGCCAGTGGCTGGCGGATATTTTCCCGAAGCCGAAGCCGAAGCCGAAGCCGAAGCCGAAGCCGAAGCCGAAGCCGAAGCCGAAGCCGAAGCCGAAGCCGAAGCCGAAGCCGAAGCCGAAGCCGAGTCGACATCGGCTCCGCCCTACGAAGAGCCGGCGGAATTGGTCGTCTCACCGAGCGCGGTGGGTGACTTCTCCGACACCTCCACTCCGGCAGGCCGTGAGCAGGAAGCTGCGGTGCCGGAGCAGCCCGGGGTCGATTCGCCGAGCGTCGGAGAGCCTGCTCCGGTGGAGCCCGCCGGGGAAGCAGCTGCAGATCTTCCCCTGTGGGCCGCGAGCGACCCCGACGACATCACCTCCTACGAGCCCGACGCCGCCGACTCGGCCTTTGGCAGCGACCTCAGCATGCTCCAGGCAGCAGCTGCGGTCCTGGCCAACGGTGATGTCCCACAAGACTTTCGGGAAGCACTCCAGGACGAGCTGACCGCCCTTGAGCAGGCGCTGAACGGCCCCGTCGCCGTCCAGACTGCTGCCGAGGAGAACGCCACAGGGGACTCACCTGAAGGGGAATCGCCGGGATCAACCCCGAGGCATGACGGCGCCGCGGTCAACAGGGCTCTCGTCGCTGCCGACCAGCACCAAGCTGCGCTGCACTCGACGCCCGAGTGGCAGGAGATCCAGACCGTGCGCGGTGCGGTCCGGAACCTGTGGGAGGTCATCAAGCGGCAGACCGGCGTGCACTTTCAGCAGTTCATGGGCGACGACGGCGTGCAGGCCTGGTGGAAGAGGACCTCCATCCGGATCTGCGAGAGGATCGCCAACCTGGCGACGCGAGCCGCCGACCGGCTACGTGGCGACGTGCTGGAGCCGGCAGCCTGTATGGAACGTCTACACGAGGCTGCCGACCGGTATGGGCGGCCCACCGTTCCTCCGTGCGGCGAAGAGTCCGAACTCCAGAAGCGGATGCGGCTGCTGGGCGATGGCCTGGCTGCATCGCAGGTGAAGGTCAACGCGGCAAGGGCCCGCTCGACCACGGTCCGCAAGCCGCCGAAGCCCAGAGGTGCCCCTGCCGACCAGTTGGGGCACCTGCGACGGACAGCGGCTGACCCCAAGCGCGGCCCCCGGCCAGGACGCTGACCTCCCGGCCCGGCCGACGTGGCGCGGCCGGGCCGCCCCCCGCAGGTTCAGACAGCGGTGGCTCCGCCCCCACACCCCTGGCCACCCTGCTGAGGGGGGTCGACGACAGCGCGCGCTGAGTGGGGGAGAGGTGTGGTGCGCGGGGCGGGTCCCTCGTTGGACGTCCCTCCGCACCATGCCCCACGACCGGGCGGGGCCAGCTCCGCAAGCTCCGCCACCCCCACCCGCCCGCAGGGCCACCGAGAGCGCCGCCCAACGAGGGACCCACCCCGCTTCGCCCGGCACTTCGGCGAGCCGCCGCCGCGAATTCCGGCTCTACCGGTGATCACTATTCACCCGTTTGCACTACAGAGAATCCGCCCGTATGTCTGCTATTGCTGTAAAGTTGATCTTGTCGCTAAGGGTGGTCGGTACCCACCCTGGCAGCCCGTCAGATCAATCTCGACAGAACGTGAGCAGGCATGTCCCTGACCGCAACCGACATCTTCTGCGGCGCCGGAGGAAGCTCCACCGGCCTGGTCGCCGCCGGATACGAGCTGAAGCTCGCCGCCAACCACAGCAAGATCGCCATCGAAACCCACAGCGCCAACCACCGCGACGCGGACCACATCTGCGCCGACATCAACAACTACGACATGAGGCGCCTCCCCAGCACAGACATCCTCTGGGCCTCCCCGATCTGCACCGAGATCAGCCCCGCCGGAGGCACCCGCCGCACCCGCAACAGCGGCCAGATCGGCATCGGCGACGAGTACGAGCCCGCCGACCCTGAGAGCTTCGTCCGCACCCGCGCGACCGCCTACGACGTGATGCGCGCCGCCGAGGTCCACTACTACAAGGCCATCCTCTGCGAGAACGTCGTTGAGTTCGCCACCGACTGGCGCCTGTTCCAGTGGTGGCGCCAGGGCATCGAACTCCTCGGCTACAACAGCCAGATCGTCTCCGTCTCGTCCGCCCACGTCGGCAGCCCCGACAACCAGCACGCCCCGCAGTGGCGCGACCGGATCTACATCTGCTTCACCCGCACCGGCATCAAGCGGCCCGACCTGCGGCCCCGCCCCCTCGCCTGGTGCCCCACCTGCGACGAAGACGTCCACGCCGTCCAGGCGTGGCGCAAGAACCGCACGATCGGCAAGTACCGCCAGCAGTACGACTACCGCTGCCCGAACGCGAAGTGCCGCAACAGCCTCATCGAGCCCTACACCCGCCCCGCCGCCGAGGCGATCGACTGGACCAACCTTGGCAAGCGGATCGGCGACCGAACCCGCCCATTGGCCGCCAACACCATCGGCCGCATCGAGAAGGGCCTCGCGGAGTACCCGCAGCGCGCCAGTCTGCTCACCCTCAACCACTCCGGCCACGACGGCCGAGCCATGCTCCCCGAGCACGGACCGCTGCCCGCTCGCACCCGAAAGGTTGGCGAAGGCATTCTCATCCCCAGCCGCCACGGCATGCTCGTCCCCGCCGGAGGCACCTGGAACGACACCGGCACCATGCTCGCCGAGCCAATGCGCACCCGCACCACCCGCGACAGCGAAGCCCTGGTCACGATGCCCTTCGTCGTCACCATGCGCCGCAATGGTCGCACCGACGGAGTGGACCGGCCCCTCGCCACCGTCACAGCCGCAGGCCGCCACCACGGACTGGTCATCCCCTACCGCAAGGGCGCGGCCAAGCCCACCAGCGAGCCGCTGCTCACCCTCGCCACCCGCGACTCCGCCGGAGTCCTCACCCCCACCGACGCCGTCGAAGAACCCCTGCGGGTCGAGGACTGCCACTTCCGGATGTTGCAGCCACGCGAGCAGCTGGCCGCCCAGCGGTTCCCCGCCGACTACATCATGCGCGGCAACAAGACCGAGCAGACGATGCAAGCCGGAAACGCCGTTTCGTGCAACGTCGCCCAGTGGCTGGGTGCCGCCGTGGCCGCCGTCCTCTGATCAGTCGCCTACCGCTGTAAATCAGTTCCCGTCGGGTGGGGCGACAAGTCCGCCCCACCCTCCACACGCAGCACGGAGGAACGCCATGACGACCGCCACCGACGCCCCGACCGCCAGGACCGTACTGGAGCAGGCCCTCGCCGCCGCCGGAATCCGCTGGGATCACGACGGGCACATCAACGCCGGAGCCGACTGGATCAGCATCGAAGGCCCGCTCGGCAGCCAGATCATCATCTCCGGCCAGCGCGGCGTCGAGTGCGAGACCGGCTACCCGTCGTGCCAGCACGAAGGGTGGGGGATCACCTACAGCCCGACCGGAGAAGCCGAAGACCATGAGCGGATCTACTCCGGTCCGGCCGCCGCCGACCTCGACGCCGACACCGCCGCTGCCGTCATCGCGATCCGGGGCGCCCTCCGGGAGGCGTACGCCTGCAACGGCCGGGCGACCGTCCATATCTACATGGACCTCAGCGAAAACCTGGACGCACCGACGGACATCGACCGAGGTACGGAGCTCGTCGCGGAGGCCGCCCGCGACCACCGACACGAAGCCTCCGCACAGGCCGCCTTCACCGACGCCGTCTGCGACGTCCTGCACGCCGCGACCGCCGACCACCACGACGCCGCCGACATCCTCCACCGAGCACTGAACTACGCCCGCACCACTGAGCGCCCGGCCCCCGTCCAAGGACTCGACGACACGGCCTTCGCCGGTGCGATCGCCGACCTGCTCGCCGCGTCCGCACACCACATCCCGGACGGGTGCGCTTGGAGGACGGCCTGCGACGCGATCGCGCAGTTCACCGATGAGGCCGAGCCCCGCCCGCTCACCAGCCCCCACCAGCACAGCGCTCGCAGCGCGTGACCCACCTAGCCCGGCCGGAGACCCATCCGGCCGGGCAGCACCCGTCCACAACCAAGGAACCTGCCTCACCTCGCCCGGTCGGAGCTGCGAGCCCCGGCCGGGCGACCCCGCGCCCGAGACCAAGGCGCGATGCGACGGCCGCCCAAGAGCCGAACGCCGGGCACGCACGCCGCCGTCAATGGCATCCCGCCGGGCGGCACTCGCCCCGTCGGACCTCTCCCGGCGCGCACGCCGATGGCTCACTCCGATCCGCTGGCAGCGCGGGAACGCGGCGGTCGCGCCCGGGGCCGCAGACAGGCGCGCACGCCGCCGTCGGCGGAAGTCTCTGGACGACGGCGGGTCCGCCGGCCACCTCCCGATGCGCGCAAACCGCAGCGCCCGCGGCGCGCCCGTCTCGCAACCTCAACAACCGAAGGGTTCGGCGTACGGCACGCTGAACCCGTCCCACCGAAAGCGAGCGACACGGATGATCCCCCACGGACGCCCCACCATGACCGAGGACGACATCGCCGCCGCCAGCGGCCTTCCCCTGCACACCTGGCGGCGCCGACACGGCGCCGACTTTCGCGCCCGCGTAGAGGTGGTCGACCCCCGCGCACGGCTGCGGCTCTACGACGCGGCCCAAGCCCTCGCTCACATCGCGGGCAAGGCAATCCCAACCCTCCCCCCTACGGGTCTCCACCCCAGCGACCTCCTCACCGACAAGGAAGCCGGAGCCCTCCTCGGCATCGCCCCCTCCACCGTCCGTGCCTACGCCACCACGGGCTACCTGCCCAAGGGCACCGACCGGCACGGCCGGACCTGGTGGCCGCGCCGAGCCGTCACCGCGCGAGGCGACGCGGGGGACCTGCGCCACCAGAATCCCGGTCGGCAGCTGGGCCCCCGCAACCGAACGCCCCGTCCCCGCCACGACCCGCGCATCGCCGAGATCGCAGAGCGCGCCCGCCGGTTCCACGTCACCACCACCGAGGTCGCCCACCGCTACGAAGTCAGCGACCGCACCGCGCAAAGGCTGCTCTCCGCAGCACGCCAACACCCAGCAGGGTGAGCACAGCCGAGTTCGCGCCGGCCCGGCATCAACACGATGCCGTGCCCGCGCCGGTGCGACTGAACACGGCGGCGGGGGGGGGCAGTCACCGAAGGCGGTCGTGGAGCGTTGGGAGGGCGTGATGAAGATGAGCCAGCCCGTCGCCCACGGTCAGGCCTGTGGGGCGATTTCCGTCGAAGCCCTCCGCGAAGCCCATGAGCGACTCACGGACGCATGGGTCCTGCGCAACGAGACCCGTGTTCGGGCAGTCTCCGAAGCAGTGGCCGCCACGGCGCCAGCATGGGCCGCGCTCGGTCCTGAGGCCAGCGGCCACCTTCAGGCCCTGCGATCTTAAGGCGACGGGTTGACCATGATTCGCCACCTCCGCGCCCTGGAACCCGTGCTCGCCCCTCGCGAGGGGCCAGCCCCGCACCCGGCCGGACCACTGACTCCCGCAGCAGTCGACGCACGCAACGCGATGACCGAGCTGCTGTACGACCTGTACTGATCCGGCACGTTGGCGAGAGACCGGCCACAAGCCCGAGGTTGTGCCCCTGCTTTACGCGGCCGCCGACGGGGCGCTACTCGCGTTCACCGGTGCCGACCTGTCCGAGCAGCCCCAGGCGATCAGCAGCGCAGCTCTCCGTACAAACTCCGGGTACGTGTTGCCGGGCTCTGCCGCTGCCGGAAATCTGGTGTGCCCACGCCGGACCGGCCCGTATGCTGCCGCACATCCCTCGTCGTCCAGCGGCCAAGGACACCGGTCTCCGGGTCACCCGGAATCGGAAACCCGGGTTCGAATCCCGGCGAGGCACTCACCCTTCACCACAGGCCAGGCGGGTGACGCCCCGGTCTTCGAGACCGTCATGGCCGCCATCCGTGTTCCGCGCACCGGCCCCGGACGACCGAGAACCCGTCCCGATGCCGTCGGTTCGTGGGCCATCCGGCCGCTTCTCCGTCCCTCCAATGACAGCACCGGAGACGGTCTTGCGGACGTAGAGGCGGCCTCTGTCGAGCAGTTGGCGTGTCCGCAGTTCGCTCGTGGGGAGTACCGTCCGGGTGAGGAGTCCAGAACGGAGAGGTGCCGCTGATGACCCATTCCCCTGACACCGGCATCGGGGCGCGCGTGCGTGTGGCCCGGATCGCGGCAGGCCTGACGCAGGCGGAGATGGCCGGTCTGGTGGGCCGCTCGGAGCGCTGGGCCGAGGACGTCGAGGCCGGCCGCCTCCCTCTGGACCGGTATTCCCTGATCACGGCCGTGGCCACGGTCTGCGAGGTCGACGTCGTCTGGCTCCTCGGACAGCCCTACCGTCTGCGCCGCGAGCAGGGCTCCGCCGTCCCGCACGTGCCCGCGCTCCGTGCGGCGCTGCGCCGTTCCTCGCTGATCCTCTCCGGCCACCCCGGTCTGGTGCCGTCCGCGCCGGCCGCCGACGTCCAGAGCGTCCGGGACCAGGCCGCTGCGGCCAACCGGCACCGCCAGGGCGCGAACCTCCCCGCGGTCGCCGGACTCCTGCCGGCTCTGCTGGAGGACCTCAACACCACGATCCTGATGCACGAGCGCGGCACCGCCGAGTGGGACGAAGCCCTGCGCCTCCTGGTCGACGCCGCCCGCAACGCGCGCCAGACCCTCAACCAGACCGGTCTGCCCGATCTGGCGTGGGTGGCGGCGGAGGTCGCGGCCGGGGCGGCGACCCAGCTGGACGACCCGATCGTGAAGGCCGCCGTCGCGTGGGACCGGTGCGGCGCCCTGCTCCACCAGGGCTCGGCCCGCGAGACGCAGGCGGTCGCGGACGCCGCTCTGCGCGATCTGGAGGCGGTCTCGGCGACGGGGGACACCGACGCCCTCGTGCTGGAGGGCGCTCTGGTGCTGCGTCAGGTCGTGGCCTGTGCTCGCGCCGGCGACGCCGACGGAGCCTGGAGCCAGGCCGCCCGCGCGGTAGAGGTCTCCGAGCGCCTCCCCGAGGGCCATCACGATCTGCGGTGGCAGACCGTGTTCTCCCGGGCGAACGTCCTGGTGCACACGACCGAGGCCGGTGTCGAAGTGGACGCCCCCGCCACGGGGCTGTCGTTCGTCGACGACGTCGACGTGACGGCGATGCCGAGCCGGGAGCGCATCACGCACTACCGGATCGACGAGGCGCGGGCGATGCACCGCATGGGCCGCTCCGGTGAAGCCGTGGTAACCCTGCGGGCGGCTGCGCAGCGCGCACCGCACTACGTGCACGCCCATCCGATGGCCCGTGAGCTGGTGGGCGACATGGTCCGCCGGGGCGTCCCGTCGCAGGCCGCAGCCCTGTCGGGGCTGGTGCGCGGGATGGAACTCGGGTCCTGACACCGGGGCGCATATGCCAGTTGGGCGGCCTACAGGAATCCTGTGGGTCGCCCTTCGTCCTCGGCGGGACCCTCATACCGTGACCATCACCTACGGTTCCCAGCCGGGCACGGGGAGCGACATGGGCGACATCCTGCACGTCCTGCACGGCCGTGACACCACCGAGAGCGCCGCCGTATACCACCGGCTCGGCTGGCCCGTCGCGATCGGACACCGCCAGCGCACCGGCTCCGGCTGCACCTGCCATGACAACCCCACGGCGACGCCGTGCCTCACCCCGGGCGCCCACCCGGCCGGAAAGACCGTCCGGCCGCTGGAGAGCGGTGAACTCACCGCCGCCTTCGACGCCGCACCCGGCGCCGGGATCATCATCCCGTGCACGCGGTTCGACGCCCTGGTCGTCGCCCACGCCATCGGCATGGGCGTCATGCTCCGCGCCGACGCGAAGAGCCTGCACATCCCCTGCCTGACCGCCGGGCACACCACGGCCACCCTGCTGGTGGAAGCCGGCACCGGCACCCTTCTCGACGCCTGCCCCCAGGTCGAAGTCCGCTCCGGACCACAGAGCTGGGTGGCCATGCCCCCATCCCACGGCATCCGCTGGGACACCGCCCCGGACCACGAGCTCCCCCTCCCGCCCGCCACCGCAGTGCGCCCGCACCTGGCCCAGGTAGTCAAACTCGCCCTCGCCGCCCGCGCTCAGGGATGACCGCCGTGGCCGCCCGCACCCGACACCGCCCAGGAGGGATGTCCGCGCCCTACGCGGTGGGAGACGTGGTCCGGGGCCCCGAAGCCCTCCCGCCGGGCGACCACCGCACCCCCGACACCTACGAGGGAGAAGTCGTCCAGGTCGGCAGCGGCTGGAACGGCGTCGACGCCGCCCACGCCTACCTCTGGGTACGCCTCGCGGACCGCACCGAACGCCGACTCGCCATACGGGGCTGCGCCCTGGTCGCGCCGGCCGAGCGGTCCGCCCCGTGATCCTCCGCCCGAGCCCGGCGGCCTGATCCACCGCAGCGGCCACCGGCCGCTCAGGCTGCCGCGGCCATGCCGGGGCGGTGCCTCAGCCCATTTCGAGGCACGGCCCGGCCAGCACAACTCCGCCCTCGACTTACGCCGGCGGTCACCACGTCCGCCCCTTTCCGGGGCGGAACCGCGCCAGGTCTTACGCGGCGCGCACCCGGGGCGGGCAACCGGCCCGCCTCACGGCAGCAGGAGGAATTACATGCCCGACAGCACCACGCCCGACAGCACCACCTCCGACACGAAGCCGGGAAGCGGCCTGCTCCTGGCGTCCCGCCGCATCAACGCCGCCCGCTCGCGCGCCGAGCAGGAGTCCGACGGCGGCGGCACCGGCCGATCCGACAGCAACGACTAACGGCAGGAGCTGACCTTCTGATGTTCGACGCCCCTTCGTGGGCGGAACGGCTGGGCGGGGACGTCTTCCTCGCCCAGTCGTATTTCCGCTCCCACCTCGTCGTCCGGGGCAAGCCCGACGACTTCGCCGACCTCGTCTCCTGGACCACCCTCAACCAGGTGATCGCCACACACCGACTGGAGCCGCCGCGGCTGCGGCTCTCGCAAGGCGGCGAGATGGTGCCGCTGCGCCGATACGCGGTGCCCGTCACCACCCGCCGGGCCACTGTCTGGCACCGCGTCCAGCCCGCCGAACTCCACGCCCGCATCCGCGAGGGCGCCTCCCTCGTCATCGACTCGATCGACGAGATCCATGCCCCCATCACGGCCGCAGCCGAAGGCCTGGAACGATTCCTCCGCACCCCGGTGCAGGCGAACGCATACGCGTCGTGGACCGCGACCGAGGGCTTCGGGACCCACTGGGACGACCACGACGTCGTCGTCTGCCAGGTCCAGGGCGCCAAGCGGTGGCGGATCTACGGGCCCACGCGCCCGGCCCCCACGTGGCGCGACACCGACACCCCACACATCCCCGGCGGAGAGCCGCTCGCCGATGTCGTCCTCAGCCCAGGGGACACCCTCTACCTGCCCCGCGGCTGGTGGCACGCCGTCACCGCCGACCAGGGCACCCCCTCCCTCCACCTCACCTTCGGCCTCACCACCCAGACCGGCGCCGACTTCATGAACTGGATCATCGACCAGCTCCGCGGCGACGTCCGCTTCCGCACCGACGTCCCCCGCTTCGACACCCTGGCCGCCCAGAGGGCTTACGTCACCGCGCTCCGCGAAGCCGTCGTGACGGCGCTGGACGACCCGGCGGTCACCGGCCACTGGGCCCGCTCCCTCGACGCCACCCACCACGGCCGCCCCCACCCCTCCCTGCCCCACCTCGACCAGATCCCCGCCGATCCCGACCTGACCGTACGGCTGACCTGCCCGCGCGCACGCCTCCACCAGAACCCCGAAACGGGGGAGTGGACCCTTACCGCCGCAGGCACCGCGTGGGACTTCGCCACCCCGGCCGGCCCCGTCCTCACGCGGCTGGAGACCGGGCAGCCCGCCACGCTCGGCGAACTCGCCCAGCACGCAGGCCTGCCCGTCACCGACACCGCGGCGCTGCTCACCGTCCTCGTACAGGGCCAGGCCGCCGCCGTGACCGGGGCCGGCCGGTGACGGCCGAAGCGGCCCTCGGCACCCACCGGGTCCGCGCCGCCGCCGCAGCGGCGCGGACCGCGTGCGAGGGCGGAACAAGGTGGATCGACACCGCCCCGAACTACGGCGCCGGCACCGTACATCCGGAACTCCGCCCGGTACTGGAAGCGTTCCCGGCGGTGAGGGTGGCGACGAAGACCGGCTTCCACACCCGCGCCCAGGGCCACGCCGCCGTCGAGGCCGGAGTGCTGAGCCCCGGGCAGGGCAAGGCCCGGCACAGCCTCGCCCCGGACTTCATCGACTGGCAGACCCGCCGCTCCGCCACCGCTCTCGGCCGCGCCGACATAGTCTTCGTCCACAACCCCGAAACCGCCGGTCACAGCGACCGCGACCGCCTGCACGCGGAAATCCGGGCCGCCTTCGAGGTCCTCGAAGACCTGGCCGGCTCCGGCCTGATCGGCGGATACGGCATCGCCACCTGGTCCGGGTTCACCGAGGACGCCTTCACCGTCCCCGAACTCCTCGCCCTCGCCCGCGACGCGGGCGGCCCCGGCCACCACCTGGCCGCCGTCCAGCAGCCCGTCAGCCTGGTCATGGCCCAGCCGATCAGCCGCGCACTCGACGGCCGCGGCCCCCTGGTCCAGGCCCGCTCCGCCGGCCTCCTGACCTTCGGCTCCGCGCCCCTGCACGGCGGAGAACTCCTGGACCTGATCACGCCCGAACTGGTTGAGTTGATCCGGCCCGGCACACCCCCCGCTACCGCCTGCCTGCTCGCCGCCGGTTCCTGCCCCAGCCTGGACGTCCTGCTGGTCTCGGCCAGCACACCAGAGCACTGGGACACCGCCGCATCAGCCCTTGATACCCCGCTGACCGACACGGAACTCAGGAAGGTGCTCGATGTACTCGCCCCCCGATGACACCACCCGTACGCGGATGGAGGCAGCGCACACCGAAGCGGCCAGCCGGCTCGCCACCGCGACCAGCCCGCCGTACGCCTGGGGCTGGAACGGCCGCACCATCAGCTCCCGCGCGGGCACCGACCACTGGCTCCGCGTCGAAGCCACCCCCGACAACCGGGCCACGGCCCGCTCACCGCACGAGGGCATCCCCGGCGCCGAACACATCCCGGACGCCGTACCACGCCCCCGCACGCGTGCCACAGTCCGCTGGACCAAGGACGGCTGGACCTACGATGCCGACCTGATCTCCTACATCCACCACCCCGTCATCTCCCGCAACACCCCCGAACTCCTCACCGACCCAGACCTGACCGACGCGTGGTGGCACCAGCTCCACCAGGCCCTGAACGTCCTCGCCGGGGTGCCGACGGAACGGGAGACGGTCCGGACGCTCTGGATGCGCCGCTCCTTCCCCCTCTTCCTCGGAGTCGACGCCCCGGACCACATCGAGCGGGTGACCGGGCACGGCGACCTGCACTGGGCCAACCTCACCAGCACCCCGCTCACGATCATGGACTGGGAACGGTGGGGCAACGTGCCCGTCGGCTACGACGCCGGCCTCCTCCACGCCTACAGCCTGAGCGTCCCCACAGTCGCAGCGCGCGTTCGGGACGAGTTCGCCGACGTCCTCGAAACCCCGGCCGGACGGATCGGGGAACTCGCCGCGCTCTGCGAACTGCTTCAGTCCGTTGCCCGCGGCGACTACATCGACATCGCCGAAGGACTCATGAACCGAGCTGAAAGCCTCACCGGGCGCAGACCACCCGTCCCGCCCCGGCACTGAGAGGTACCCGCGTGCAGCCTGAACGCTTCGCCTCCCTACGGCGATGACCTCAGGCTGCACGCCCGCGTCCCTGTGGAGCGACAGGCAGCAGATCACGCAGATGACGCAGGCGCGGCATGCTTTCCGCACTCGTCGTCCCCGTTGTAGATCGACCGCTGAGCTGGCCTCTCCCCGGCCCATGGTCAGCGTGACGGAGACCTGGCCGAGGTTCGGCTCGATCGCCCGGGCGAGGCGGGGCACAGCCACGGGTGTGGATGTTGAGCAGGTCGCCGACGAGTTGTACGGCCTGAAGCCGGGCGAGTTCACCGTGTCGAGAGACGCGTACGTCGCCGAGGCACGCCGGGCGAAGGACACTGAGGCCGCGACGGCGGTCACGGCTGGTCTGTCGGCTGACTCTGCTGGCGCCCGAACCCGCCGAGGAGTGACGCCGTTGCGGCGTCTGTGGCTGGTCCGGCGAGTTTGATGGCGGCCTGGCCGGTGGCCGCGGTGAGCCTGCGGCATGCGTGGGCGAAGCTGGTCGCGGCGTCCGGCCCGGCGGCGGGTTCGAGGCTGGCTCGCTGGATGGTGAGTATGGTGTCGCGGCGGGCGAAGTCGGCGCGGCCGATCAGCCGGCCGTCCGCGAGCAGCGGGCACACGTAGTAGCCGTAGATGCGGCGAGCTGCTGGCTTGTATGCCTCGAAGACCTGGGTGAATCCGAACAGGCGCTGGACCCGAGGGCGGTGCCAGATGAGGTTGTCGAACGGCCCGAGAAACACAGGCTCCCGAAATGGGTGGACAGCCCCTTCCAGGGCCTTCGGGTCGGCCCAGGATGTTCCCCACCCCTCGACCCGTACAGGGATGAGAGCAGTGGCAGGCAGGACTCGCGTGGCGACGGAGGCCGGGATGCGGAGGTAGTCGGCGAGGTCGTCCGTCGTGGCTACGCCGAGGACTGTCCCGGCGTGGGTGAGGAGCTGGCTCAGGCAGTCGTCGTCGGTGGTGTGGTCGGTGAGGTAGGCGGCGGGGATGGAGCGTTCGGCGAGATCGAACAGCCGCTGGCCACCGGTGCGGCGGGTGCATGTGATGTCCCCGGCCCAGAGCAGGAACTCCACGGCCGTCTTGGTCGGGCTCCAGTCCCAACCGGCTCCTGCCTCGGCTTCTGCACGCAGGCGGCGGAGGGGGAGCGGACCGTCGCGGGTGATCCGGGAGATGAGCGCAGCGCGGGTCTGTTGGTCGGGGTAATCGGGGCGGCGGCGTGCCGCGCGGCGGCGGAAGGCCCATAGGGGCCAGTCGGCGAGTGGCACGAGAGCGAGGGCGTGGGCCGGGTAGTCGAACGCGACCGGTTCGCCGCTGGCGTTGAGGGCGGCTTCGATGTCCTGGGTGGTGGTGCCGGGGACGCGGGCGGTGAGGGTGAGCTGGTGGGCGCGGGCGAGGGTGCTGATGCTGTCGATTTGGATGATGTGCAGGTGGGCGAGGGCGGCGGTGACGTCAGGGAATCCCGCGGCGGGCAGTGCCGCGGCGACGGCGATGTCCCGCGCCTCCGCCAGGGAAATGTCCACCGCGGGTGGTGGGGTTGGGGCGGTCATCGGCGCGGCTCCGGCATCGAGGCTGTGCCGTCTATCGGCTCTGTGGCTTCACCTGTACGTGTCCCGGTGGCTGGAGGTGTGACCGTGGGGGGAGCAGCTTCAGGTGGCGCCGGCTTCTGGGGGCAGGCCGGTGGCGGGAGTGTGTGGCGGGCTGAGGTCAGGAGCGTGCTGGCGGCGCCGGCTGCGGCGCAGCAGGTGAGGGTGAGCAGGGCCAGGTCCCATCTCTGGTGTTCGGCGAGGGCGCCGATGACGATGGCCATGATGCCGTTGGTGATGTCGGTGGAGGCGCCGACCCAGGTGTTCGCCTCGACGCGGGTGTCGTCGGAGGCGGTGGCGTCGATGAGGAGGAAGGCGTTGATGAACAGGGGGGTGACGAACAGGCCTGCCAGGAGCAGCAGGGCGGCGAGGAGCCACAGGGGGCGTGCGAGGAACAGCGCGGTGCAGGGGAGGGTGAAGCCCAGAGTGAGGAGCCGGTACTTGCGCCACAGGCTGGTCTCCCAGTCGATGGTGGCGTAGAGGAGTCCGCCGATGACGCCTCCGGTGCTGATGGCGGCGAGGAGGGGGCCCAACCAGGCGGTGGCGCCCTGGTGCTGGGTGTAGGCGGGGACGAGGACGCCGGTGCCACCGAAGACGCAGCCCATGACGAGCAGCGGCAGCAGGATCGCCGGCATCCCGCGCGTGGCGAGCGGGCCGAGCCACGTCCGCCCGCCCGGACGCCCTGCACGCGTGGGCGGGGGAGTGGCGGCGGGTGGGGCGGTGCCGAGTTGGTGGCGGCGGGCTGCCGTGAGGTAGAGGGCGGTGACCGCGACGAAGCAGGCCGCCGCCATCTCGTACGCGTGGCGCGGGCCCAGGATCGCGATCGCGGCGCCAGCGGCCAGCGGGGCGAGGACGAAACCGGCTTCCTCGAGCATGGAGTCGGCGCTGTGGACCGCTTTCAGCTGGGCGTCGCCGCTGGCCAGGCGGCGCCAGGACGAGCGCAGGGCGGCGTTGAGGGGCGGGCTGGTCAGGGTGGCGGCGATGACCAGGGGCAATGTCGTCCACCACGGCCAGAGGAACTCGACGCTGCAGGCGACCAGTCCCAGGAAAAGCGCGGTCGCCGCGCCCATCAGGGTGAGCATGAGGTGGGCGCCGTACCGGTCGAGGAGGCGGCCGCGCAGAGGCGCGCAGAAGGCGAGGACGAAGGTGTAGCCGCCGCCCACCAGCGCGGCGCGCGCGTAGCCGTGGGACTGGGCGAGCGCCAGGAGCAGGGTGATCGGCAGGACGGCTGCGGTGGTCCGCGCGAGGAACGCGAGCGCGAGAAGGCCCCGCACCGGCGGGCGGGTCAGATGCTTGAGAAAACCGGCGGATTCCATGCGGGCAGCCGTTGCGTCGGGTGCGGTCACCGTACCGGCTCCGTTTCGTCTGCGGGACCTTCGCCGTCCGCCGTCAGCCGAGCCTCAGCCACGGGGCCCGCGCCATGGAGAAGAGGCTCCTCAGCTCTGGTGGCGGTTTCCGTTCGGGTGCCCGCACGGAGGGAGTCGGCGTGCAGGAGCACGATGCGGGCGACGGCCTGGCCGCGGTGGACGGTGACCGGTCGCTCGGGTTCAACCGCGATGCTCATCCCGCCGCGCGCTGTCATGGCGTTGACGGCTTTGGCGGGGATCACGCCGAGCGGCACTCGCAGGCCATCGGGTGCCCCCTCGGGGAGCGGCATCACCATCAGGAAGGTGCCGGCGGGGATCGTGGCTGCCCAGCCCAGTCGCCATTCGACGGTGCCCAGCCCATTGGGGACGAACATGCCCTCCCAGCCTCCCCTCGGGCCCCGGTGGTCACCGAGGTGGAGCCAGTCGGCGTCCCGTGCGGCGATCCAGTGCTCGCCGCGCTGCCACATGCCCGCTCCACCCAGCCGCCGGCCGGTGTGGTGGGGGTCCTCGGGACCGGGAACGGCGAAGCCGATGTCGTCGAGCGGCTTCATCGTCAGGGTCAGCGGGGACCGTAGGCTCCAGCCGAGTTCCTGGCCCAGGACCCAGGGCGGACAGTCCGCAGGCAGACGCGGGATACGCAGGTACCGGAACGACGCCTCGTAGATGTCGCGTTCGGCTCGGGCCGCTGCCCGGTCGATGCGTGGCTTGTCGGGCAGGAGCGCCCAGGGCTGGAGCGGGCGGAAGGTGACCTCGGCCATGCGCTCTGCTCTCTGTCGTTGGACAGGCTGTTCATGGACCGCTGCCCCCGGGCCCGTGCTCGCGGAAGGGAACGGGCCCGGGGGCGGCGCGGCGCCGTCCGGTTCAGCACGGGCTGAGGGCGGCGGGTCAGGGGCCCGGGCGGGTTGGAACCTCTCGGGCCCGGTGGCCGAGCGCCTTGTCGTGCTGGGTGCCGGGAGGCACCCGGACCGGCTGGCTGGTGGGGCCGGGCGGCTGGTGTCCGGCCCCACCAGAGGGTCAGGCCGGGGTGTCGGTGCGGTCCAGTCGCCGCAGGCGCTCGGACTCGGGAAGGGTGTCGAGGTCGAACATGACCACGGAGCAGGGGCCGTAGCCGACGGAGATCTCCTCGTAGGTGAAGGTGCCCTCGTCGCGGTCCAGAGGTGCGGAGGTCAGGTCGACCATGGTCAGGCTGTTGGAGGAGAACTGGGGGTGGGCGGCCGACATCATGCCGGCGCGGGAGAAGTTGGTGATGTAGGCGGTCTTGTCGCCGTGGTCGATGACCAGGCCACGGGGGCCGGAGCCGGTGGGGATGTGCCGGGTGACGCGGAGGGTGTCGACGTCGATGACGGCGATCGTGGAGGAGTTCTCCACGGTGATCAGGGCGTACTGGCCGTCGGGGGTGAACGCGACGCCGCGGCCGCCGGTGGAGCTGACGTCGACGCGGTGGGTGGCGTCGGTGGCGACGTCGATGACGGTCACGTAGGAGGCCTGGGTGTTGGCGACGAACACGCGACGGCCGGTCGGGTCGATGCCGAGGCTGTAGGGATGGGCCTCGCGGTCGACGGGGATCTGCGCGATCTCGGTGACCTGCTCCGGGTGGCCGTCGGCGAGCGGGCTGATGTCGAGCTTGCTGATGTAGCCGTCGCCCCAGACACAGACGTACGCGATGGTGCCGTCCTGGTTGACGCCCATGTGGCGGGGGTCGCGGCCGGTGGGGATCTGGTGGACCTCCACGTTGAGGTCGAGGTCCACGACGGAGACGGTGTCGGAGCCGGAGTTGGAGACCAGGAGGTACTTGTCGCCGGGCAGGAGGCCCTGGCCGCGGGGTCCGTGGCCGACCTCGATGCGGCGGACTTCGGTCAGCGCGACGGCGTCGATCTCGGAGATCGTGTTCTGGCTGGTGTTGCAGACGAACCCGCGTCCGTCCTTGGTGAACTTCACACCGCCCCGCGGCGCGTTGCCGATGGGGATCTGAGCGATGGTGCGGTGCTCGCCCGAACCGGTCTTGGCGACGACGGAGACCACTCCGTCGTCGGTGTCGGTGGAGAAGAACTGGATATTGCGCATGGCGGTGTTTCCTTTTCTTCTGTGCGGGACGGCAAGCCGAAATCCAGGGTGGATTCCGGACTGGATGGCTGACTCGTGAAAATGAGTGGTCAGCCGAGGGTGTAGTTCAGGTTCCAGGCGATGGACATTCGCGGCGTCTCGTCCTGGAACGGCGGCACCGCGTGCTTCAGCCAGCCCGGGAAGACCAGCAGTTCCCCGGGCGTGCAGGCGAGCCGGACGCGATGGCTCTCACCGGCCAGCGAGATCCCCGGGTCGTAGTAGTCCGCGTTCGGCCTGGGATCGAGAAGGTCGATCTCGCACGTGCCGGGAGCGGCCACGTAGTAGACCGCCGACAGAGCGGTGTTGGGATGGAAGTGCGGCTCGTGCCGGTCACCTGCCCGGTAGAGCGAGGCCCAGCTACGGGTCACACCCACCGACACCGCCCGCACATCGCCCGCGGACCGCTCGGCCTCCCGTTCCAGGGAACGGTCGAACGCCTCGGCGAGCGGCATCCCGGTGAGGGACTCCGTGAACTTCCCCGCCACCGCGCACACCCACCGGCTCAGCCGGACCGCGTCCGGGCCGCCCCACCGGGTGAACTCCCCGGCAGTCTCCCGCTTGTAGCCGAACTCCTTCGCCCCCTCACCAGCCCGCTCGGCCAGCAGCCCAACCAGCCGGCCGCCGATCTCCTCGGCGAACGGGCACCTGGTACGGGCAACCGGGGTCGCGAACAACTGCAGGACGGTCGCCCGGGTCGCGGCAGCCACATCGGGCCCCGCACTCTGGGATTTCTCGGAAACCGGCATAGAACAGCAACCCCCGCGCATTTTCGGCGGATTTCACCGACCAAAATGGCCTGTGCTATTGAGAGCAGCCATCAGTCTGTGCCCGAATCCTTCAAAGCCGCAAGCATTTCGATCCTGCTCTAAAAGGGCGCGCACAGAATTCCATGCACCACCCCGCACCACCGACCACACCGAGATGGCGAGAGCACGCCAATACCTCATCCCGCGAAGGTAAAATCGCGCACCACCCGCGCCAAGAGCCCCTCTGGGCGGCGCTCACCACCGCCGCCAGGGGGCGCACATTCACCCAGACCTCCCCGGCGCCTGCCGCCCTCACCGCACACCGTGCGCCCCCAGAACACTCTGCCCAAGCGGCGTCAGCGCGTGACGGACACTCACCCCGTCCCGGACCGTGCTGATCAGCCCCGAACGCCGCAGGACCCCGGTGTGATGCGAGACCGTCGCCGCGGACACTCCCAGCTCCTGCACGAGCTCACTGGTCGTCGCCGCCTCCAGAACGGCGATCCGCAGCAAAATGCGCGCACGAGTCGACCCCAGCAGCGCGGCCAACGCCCGGACACGCGCAGGCTCCGGCCGCCCCGGCACAGGCGAACTTCGAGGTAAGGGCATGAACGCACTGCCTTCCAAATCGCGAGAAGTTCCACCGCTCCGCCCCGGCGGAACTCAAGGCCTGCCGTGCGGGGACGCCGGCCGGGGACAGCGGGGAGCGTCATCGACGTGGACGAGCGCGACAGAGCTCGGCCCGGCGCCCACGGGAATCACCTCGAACTGCGGACTGCCGTCCGTATTGGACAGGTCCACACCGTCCAGGTGCACCACGGCCAGCGACCTCTGCCCGGCGAGCGCGCAGTACACAGTGGCGTCGGCCGGATCGATCGTCACACCCCGCGGGCCGGCCCCCACCGGGACCACCCGGGTCACCGCCCAATCCAGCAGGTCCACCATCGCGAGCGCACCTACCCGCTCCAGCGACACCAGGGCGTAGCCGCCCTCGCCCGTGACCGCGATACCGGCAGGCGCCGCACCTATACCCGGGAGCCGCACCGAGCCCACTACCCGTCCGCCCGCCACGTTGACTACAGGGAGCACGTCCAGCCGGGTGCACGCGACCACCGCCACATCACCGCACAGCGCCACCGCCCGCGGCTGAGCATGCGCGGCGCCGAGCGCGATCCGGGACCCGACCCTGACCTTCCGGTCGGAGACGAGGGCGGACAAGTCCAAAACAGCCACGGAGCCCGCCCCGCGCTCACACACCACCGCGCCGTTGCCGTCCGGCGTCACCGCGATCGCCCCCGGCTCCCGGCCCACCGCCACCCGGGCCACCTCCCGTGCCTCGGTGGTCTCGACGACGGAGACAGTGTCGGAACCCGCGTTCGCCACCAGCAGGAACGGCGTGCCCGGCACCGAAGCCAGACACCGAGGCGCCCACCCCACCCGCATCCAGCCACACTCCGTGCCGTCCGGGCTCAGGACGAGAACCTCGTCAGAAACCGACATTGCCAGGTAGAGGCTCCCATCAGAGCACTGCACCGCGGCCAGAGGCCCCCGGCCCGTAGGGACGACCCGGGCCGGTCCGTAGGCGGAGGGGCCGGACTTCAGGATGAAAGACGCCTGCCCCGCAGCGGTATCAGCCGAACACAGCAGCACGGCCACCAGCCAGCCTCCTTCCCCGGGCGCAACGAGCAGGACCCACCTGGTCCACGACGCTGTAGAGCTGTCGTACCGTCAGGAAGAGAAAAATGGGTGCATCATGCCGCCAACTGTCTGTAACAACAACGGCATATGACCGAATGGGCCACCTAGAAGCAAAATAGCCCATCTGGTATAGGCTGCCGCCCCCACAACCCCAACGAGAGAACACACCGTGACCGACCACAACCCACCAGCACCCGGCACTCTCCACCACGTCGAGATCTGGGTCCCCAACCTCGACCACGCCGTCAGCGACTGGCAATGGCTCCTCGAAGACCTCGGCTACACCCTCCACCAGAACTGGAACAACGGCCTCAGCTGGAAACTCGGCCCCACCTACCTCGTCTTCGAACAGTCACCCGCACTCACCGCAGAACGCCACGACCGCTGCGCACCCGGCCTCAACCACCTCGCGTTCCACATCGACACCGCCGACCGCGTCGACCTCCTCACCGCCAAGGCCCGCGAGAACGGCTGGACGCTTCTCTTTCCCGACCGCCACCCCCACGCCGGCGGCACCCACCAGCACACCGCCTACCTCGAATCACGCGACAAGTTCGAAATCGAGCTCATCGCCCCGACGCCATAGCGACGCACCACAGATGAGGACCGCACCCCCTGCCCAGGGGACAGCTCAGGGCTACGAGCTGGCCGGCGCGCATCAGATTGCGAGAACAGAGTCAACGCTTGCGGACCCTTGACCACCGGCCACCCACCGTCAGCTCGCATTCGGCCGGGACTCGGCTTCGTCAAGCAGTGCGTTCAGGGGCGCAGGACGTAGCAGCGCAGGACATCGAGATCTACGGTGCGAACGACGGACCATCCGCTCGTGAGTAGTTCGGCGTCCTCAGGGGTGATGCCGAGCTCGTGGAGAACTGGGTCGGTTGTCGCGCGACGGCCAGCGATTTCGGTGACGACCCAGAATGTGCCGCCGGGCGAAAGAAGTCGGCGGACGCGATCGAGGAACGCCGGCTGTCGTCCATCCAGCGGTAGACCAGGCGGCAGGTGATGAGGGCGTACGCGGGGTCCGGCAGGCCGGTGAGGTCTTCGGTGGTGATGTCCAGGCACTTCCAGACCGGTCCGGGGCCAGAACACGAGTCGTGATTGGCGGCAAGGGCGATGGCACGCCGCGAGACAGGAGCGGGTCATGGGCGAGATCACCGTCAGCGCACAGGAGATCGGCCACCGTCTCCACGACCCGGCGAGCATCTACGGCGCCCCGTACCAGCGGGCCTACGCCGAACTCGCCGCCTCCCACCGCGGCCGGCCGACAGCCGAGATCGTGCCGCTGCTCCGCGCCGCCGCCGACCGCGCGTTGCTCGGCTTCGCCACCGCCGACCTGATCGAGCAGGCTGAGGCTATTCGTAGCGGCGCACCGTACAAGCTGCGGGTACGCGTCACCGGGTAGCCAAGGGGCGTGCGATCACGGGCGGGTCTGCCGAAGCCGGGCGTGCGTCGCGCGGCGGACTGGCGTCGGCCAGCGGGGGCGCCGTTCGTGATCCCGGAGAGTACGGCGGCGAGCGGCAGGTGGAGGACGACGAGTAGCACGTCGTCCGCCAGGTGTAGCAAAGCCTTGTCGAACTCGTCCATGAGTACTCGTCCGGTCATGACCCGGGCTTGAGGAGCGCTGCGGAGATGGCCACCACTGCGACGGCGATCGTGAGGGGGATGCCGGTCCGGGGTCGGGTGTAGGCGAGGAGCGCGAGGCCGCCGGCCACCATCCCGGTGACGACGATGGCGAGCAGGTAGACGGTCTGGGTCTGAGTCATGGTGCTGGTTCCTCCACCGGTAGGACCCATACGGCGCTGGGTGCACTGGCCACGGGGCGTGGGCAGCACGGTGGAGGACCGGCGGGTTAGGCACGCAACTCCTCCCCGTGGGTTGTGCCGGGGGGCCAAAGGGCTGTCTGGTCGCGGCCGGGCCGGTGGCGGAGCCGCGGGGCGGAGACAGGAGCGGGCCGTCGCTCTCCCGCTCGCCGAGTCGTGCGATCACGGGCCGGGTCTGCCTAGCCTGGTGGCATGTAGGGTCTCGTCGTTTGTGGCATAGCGCAGCACGCTGACCAGCAAGTCTCTGGGTGGTCTCGCAGTGCGTGTCGACGTCCTTGTCTCAAATCCGTGGCACTTCCTCAGGGCAGCGCTGGAAGATGTCGGTGTGCAGCTCTCCCACGTCTATTGCGTCACTAAGTACGACCCAGCCGACCGTGACGATCACGGGCACTACACCGGTGTCGAGGACGTCACCAGCGATCACGGCGAGGTCGAGGCGGCCTATCTTCAGGCGGTTCAGGCGTTCGCCGTGGATACAGACGTCGACCGTCTGTCTGTGCGCGAGCCGGAGGTCTCGTTGTTCGTACATTTCGGCGTCGAACCGCCTCTGGATGGCTTCGGTCTCGGCACGCTTCTTCTGGGCGGTCTTGCCGGCTTCCACGACGGAGCAGAGGTGCCGCTGGACACCGGGTTGGAGCTGGTGCGGCTCATGCTGCGGGACAGTGGCGCCTGGTGCCGACTGGAGGCTGAGGGGGCGTTCGCCGTGCACGTCGGATGGGACCAGTACGTCTACATCGGCAGCAGCCGGCCCTGCCACGGGGCACTGGCCCGTACCCGCGAGCTCGGACTATTTCCGGAACGCCTGGACGCGTCCCCCTACGACTTCGAGCCCGACGAGGACGGCGTTCGACGGCCGGGTGACGACGAATTCTGGGCCAGCCTGCACATGGCAGTTGCCAGCGGCCGCGCGGGACTCCTGGAAGAGATCTACGTCCAGAACGCCTCACGGTGGCATCGCCTCACCAGCGACACTATCGACACGATTCGCGCCGCCCTCGCTCCTCGCGCGCGTCTGGCCGTGTGGCCAGACCTTTCCTCCGACACCTCCGCCGTCCTCGACGCCCTCCCCACCGAGGGTCTCGTCGAAGGCGTCTGGCAGGACACGGACGGCCAGATCCACAGCGCCGTCGCTGACGAAGATGAGTTCCCGGAGCTGGCTGCCCGAATCACCGGTGCGCATGCTGCGGCGCTTCTGCCCATGTACGCCGATGAACGCGTCCCCCTGCTCTCCGCTGTCATGCCTGACAGCGACGGAGTCGTGCGGGCCCGCTGGCAGGCTGAGTCATCCCTCAGCGACTCGGCTCAGAGGCTCCGACACTCGAATGAATGACAAACGGGATGCCCGCGAGGGCGTCACCACGGCGCGGAGCCGCTCGAACGGATGCCGCGTGCGACCTGCGAGTCTCAGAGGGATGGCACAAGTGCCATCTTGGTGCCGTTGCAGCTGAGACTGTGCCGCGAAATGCTGGACCCTACAGGCACAGCTGTAGGGTTTCGCAGCCCCTGGCACCGACCGAACTTCTGGCCAGTGGCTTCGAGTTGTCTCACGGCGATGGCACGCCACTCGGTCTCACGAGCCGTGACACATCCTCGGCGTTCCTGTCTTGTGTCCTGTGATTGCGCCGCTGCATCACCCGCACGTCGCCCCTCTGAGCCGTGGGGTGGCCGGCTTCAAGGTCCGATGGGTCGCGCCGGCCAGAGGTCAGGTGCCGTCTCACGTGGTCAGGCCGCTGATGGCGTCGCCGACGTACTTCACGCCCAGGACGAGGAAGAGGATTGTCATGATGGCGGTGTTGTGGCGGGCCATCCATGTCTTCCAGCTTCCGAGAACCTCGGCCGCTCTGTCCCCGCCAGCGAGGTAGACGGCGAGGGGGAGCAGAGTGCAGAGGGAGGCGATCAGCACCATCAGGCTCGCGGCGACGGTCTTGCCGTCGGCCGAGGCCGTGGAGCCTGCGATGGACACGGCGCCGCCGACGGCGAGGACGAGGTTCTTGGGGTTGGCGATGACCAGGGCGCCGGCGAGGGCGGCGGCCTTGCCGGGGGTGAACGTGTCGATGGCCTTCATCCAGCCGGGCATCCCGGCCTCATCGGCCTCGCGCGGCCGGTCCTTCCACTGCTTGACGCCCAGCAACAGGAACAGGGTGCCGAGGGCCAGCTTAAGCCAGAGCGTCCAGGCAGCGGGTCCGTCGTCGCCCGCCGCGTCCGCGCCGGAACCGGCGAGGACCACGACGGTCACCACGGCAGCAACAGAGACGATCCATCCGGCGGCGAAGGCCATGCCGTTGGCCCGCCCCTTCGGAGTGGCCAGCATGAGGATGACCGCGATCAGCGGCAGCGGACTGATGGCGATGCCGATGGCAGAGGTCAGCATTTGTCCGATCGCGTCTCCCATGTGCCACTCCTCCGCGCCGTGGAACGAGCCGGTTTCAACCTCGCACGGTGGCGAGCCCACCGCCTCCCGGGTCTACCTGGCCTGCCGAACGTCCCCGGGACGGCCCAACCGACTCGTGCACGGCGGAGCCCGCTGCCAGGCTCTGTGATCAAGAGACGGGAGCTGCCGGCGAGAGGGGTGCACGGTGCGGGTGCGGCTTAAGAGGCTCGGGCGCCCGACCGCATCCGACGTCAGCTCGGGTGCTGTGACGGGGCTGTTCTCGATCCCTGAGGGGATGGCGTACGCGGCGATCGCCGGGTTCAATCCGGTCGCCGGCCTCTACGCGGGCGTCGTCCCGGCGATCGTCGGTTCACTGACGTCCCGCACCGTTCTGATGGTCACCACCCTGACGAGCGCCATCGCGCTGACCTCGCAGAGCGTGCTGTCGGACGCCGGGCTGGACCCGAAGGACGCGGGGAACGTCGCCACGCTCACGCTGATGGTCGGCGTGGTGATGCTGCTGATGGGGGTCCTGCGGCTCGGTGTGGTGATGAGCTTCGTGTCGAACGCGGTGATGACCGGGTTCTCCACCGGCATCGCGCTCCAGATCATCACCGGCGTCCTCAAGGACGCCACCGGCTACAAGCCGCAGGGGCACAACAAGCTCTACCAGTTGGGCGACTGGCTCTGGCACGTCGGCGACTGGAAGGGCGCGGCGACCCTCGTCGCCGCGGTGACGGTCGCCGTGTGGGCGGGGGCCCGCGCGGTGAAGCGGCTGGAGCCGGTGGCGCTCCTCGTCGCGATGGGCGTCGTCAGTGTGTGCGTCGCGGTTCTCGCCGTCGATGTGGAGCTGGTGAAGGACATCGCCTCGATCCCCGGCGCCCTGCCGGGGTTCAGCGCGCCGGACCTGTCGGCCGTGCCCGACCTGGCCTGGGGCGCGGTGTCGGTCGCGCTCGTGGCCCTGGCCCAGGCGGCCGGGATCGCCCCGTCGATGCCCAACCCGGACGGCACCCGCTCCGACGTCGACGGCGACTTCCGCTCGCAGGGGTACGCCAACCTCGCCGGCGGCCTGTTCCAGGCGCTGCCGTCGGGCGGGTCGATGTCACGCACGGGCGTCGCGGTCTCGGCCGGGGCCCGGACCCGCTGGGCGGGGGTGATCTCCGGCGTCTTCCTCGCCCTCGTCGTGCTGGTGTGCGGGTCGCTCGCGGAACGGATCCCCATGCCGGTGATTGGCGGCCTGATCCTCGTCGTGGGAGGGGAGCTGATCTGGGGCAAACGCCACGACATCCTGCTCGTCCTGCGCACCAGTGCGTTGTCGTCGGCCGCGATGGTCCTCACGTTCCTCGCCACCACCCAGCTCCCGCTCCAGCAGGCCATCGTGCTGGGGGCCGTGCTGTCGCTCCTGCTGTACTGCGTTCAGGCGGCCCGGCAGACCAAGCTGGTCGCGCTGCGGCGCACTGCGGGCGGCCGATGGCGCACCGCCGACCCGCCCGAGCGGCTCGTGCCCGGCGAGGTCACGGTCCTGGACTACGCCGGCACCTCCTTCTTCGCCGAGCTGCCCCGCATCGAGGACCAGCTGCCCCGGCCGGACGGCGCCCACGCGGCCGTGCTCGTCCTGGTCGTCCGTACCCTGCCCGACGTGCCGTCCTCGGCCGTCCTTAAACTCCTCGACCGCTACGCCACGAGCCTGTCCGGGCAGGGCGCCCGGCTCGTCCTGTGCGGGGTCCAGCCCCCGCTGATGAGCCTCCTGGCACGCTCGGGCATCGCCGCCCGGCTCGGGGAGGACGGGATCGTACCGGCACGGCCGGAGGTCTTCGCCCCGCTGGAGGACGCCGTGGTACGCGCCGAGGCGTGGATCGCGCAGCAGCAGCACACGCCGGCGTCACCGGGAGAACAGCCTCCGGACGATCTCTCCGCTCCGTGAACCACCCCGCCGAGAGCCCGTGAACCACCCAGCCGAAACGATGACTGAAATACCCCAGAATGCACCCGGGTGGGTGTGATGTTCAGATGGGGCCATGCCCGCGCCCGGAGCCCCTGGCCGCAGGCGTCAACCGCCGCAGAACGGAGCGAGAGATGACCGCCCTCCCCTTCGAGGACACCACCGACTTCGCCAACGCCGACCGAGGCTTCATCGACGCCCTCTCCCCGGCGGTCGTCACCGGGGAGGACGGCCGGGTCGTCTACGACAACGACGCCTACGCCTTCCTCAAGGCCGACTGCCCCGACACGGCACACCCGAGCCTGTGGCGCCAGGCCCAGCTCTGCGCCCGGCAGGGCCTGTACGAGGTGACCGAGGGCATCTACCAGATCCGCGGCCTGGACCTGTCGAACATGACGCTCGTCGAGGGCGAACGCGGCGTGATCGTCATCGACCCGCTGCTCTGCGCGGAGACCGCCGCCGCGGGCCTGGCCCTGTACCGCGAGCACCGTGGCGACCGTCCGGTCACCGGCATGATCTACACCCACTCGCACGGCGACCACTTCGGCGGCTCCCGCGGCGTCCTGCCCCGCGGCACTGAGGAGGGCGTGCCGATCCTCGCCCCCGCCGGATTCCTGGAGCACGCGGTCAGCGAGAACGTGTACGCGGGCAACGCGATGACCCGCCGTGCGATCTTCATGTACGGCGACCGGCTGCCCAAGTCCCCCGAGGGCCAGATCAGCGCGGGTCTCGGCATGACGACCTCCAACGGCACCATCACCCTGATCCCGCCGACCGTGGACATCACGGAGACCGGGCAGGAGGAGACGGTGGACGGCGTGCGGATCGTCTTCCAGCTCACCCCGGGCACCGAGGCGCCCGCCGAGATGAACTTCCTCTTCCCCGACCACCGCGCCCTGTGCCTGGCCGAGAACGCCACGCACAACATGCACAACATCCTGACCCTGCGCGGCGCCGTCGTCCGCGACTCCCGGATCTGGGCCCGCTACCTCGACGAGGCGGTCGAGTACTTCGGCGACGGCTACGACGTCGCGTTCGCCTCCCACCACTGGCCCACCTGGGGG
Source organism: Streptomyces sp. NPDC002057 (assembly GCF_040296665.1). NCBI lineage: Bacteria > Bacillati > Actinomycetota > Actinomycetes > Kitasatosporales > Streptomycetaceae > Streptomyces > Streptomyces sp. NPDC002057. Next base: position 7,115 of record NZ_JBEOXR010000056.1, on the reverse strand, counting down.
CGGGAGAACGTCGTCGCCTTCCTCACCGCGCAGCGCGACCTCTACGCCTACATGCACGACCAGACGCTGCGCATGCTGAACTCCGGCCTGACCGGCCCGGAGATCGCAGAGGAGATCCAGCTCCCGCCCGCCCTGGAGAAGTCCTGGCACGCCCGCGGCTACTACGGGTCCCTCTCCCACAACGTCAAGGCGATCTACCAGCGCTACCTCGGCTGGTTCGACGGCAACGTCGCCCACCTGTGGGAGCACCCGCCCGTCGAACTCGCCCAGCGGTACGTCGAGTCGATGGGCGGCCCCGAACCGACCCTGGCCAAGGCGCGCGCGTACGTCGAGGACGGCGACCTCCGCTTCGCCGCCACCCTTCTCAACCACCTGGTCTTCGCCGACCCCGGCAACGCCGACGCGAAGCAGACCCTGGCCGGCGTCTACGACACCCTCGGCCAGGGCGCCGAGAACGGCACCTGGCGCAACTTCTACCTGACCTCCGCCATGGAACTGCGCCACGGCGTCAACCCCATCGCCATCGACACCACCAACCCCGAGATGGTGATGGCCCTGACCACCGACATGCTCCTGGACTCCGTCGCCATCCGCATCGACGGCCCCCGCGCCTGGGACGAAGAACTGACCATTGACCTCGTCCTCACCGACGAACAGCGCCGCCACCGCCTCACCCTCCACAACGGCGCCCTCACCCACCGCTCCACCTCTGCCGCCGAACGACCGAAGACCGAGCCGGGCCTCACCCTCACCCTGACCAAGCCCGAACTCCTCGGCGTCCTCGCGGGCAAGGGCCTCGACGGAGTCGCCGTCGACGGCGACCCCGGCCTCCTTACCCGCCTCTTCTCCTACGTCACCGACCCCGACCCGGCTTTCGCCATCGTCACCCCCTGACATCCTCCCGGCCTGCTCGTACGAAGCGAGGCCGGGACGACGAACAGGCCACCGGGCCGCTCGTGCTCACATCCCGCCGGCGATCCTCATCACCGTGCCGGTGGCGTAGGAGGCGTCGTCCGAGAGCAGCCAGGCCACCGCTCCGGCGATCTCCTCGGGCCGCCCGGCGCGGCCCAGGGGTACGAGGGGCGCGATCTTGGCGGGGCGCTGCGGGTCGGCGTGGAAGTCGGTCCAGATGGTGCCGGGGGCGACGCAGTTGACCCGGATGCCGTCGGCCGCCACCTCCTTGGACAGGCCGACCGTCATGGCGTCCACGGCGGCCTTCGCCGCCGCGTAGTGGACGTAGGTGCCGGGGCTGCCGAGGGTCGCGGCGGCGGAGGAGATGTTCACGATCGCGCCGCCCGCCGTCATGTCGCCGATGGCCCGGCGGGCGCACAGCAGGTAGCCCAGGATGTTGACCTCAAGGGCCTGCCGCATGCCCTCCGGGTCGGCGTCGGCCAGCGGTCCGACCGGTCCGCTCACCCCGGCGTTGTTCACCAGTCCGGTGACCGGGCCCAGCTGCGCGGCGGCGGTGTCGAACAGCCGGTCCACGTCCGCCGCGTCGGCGGTGTCGACGGCGATCGCGACGGCCGCCCGGCCCAGCGCGCGTACCCCTTCGGCCACAGCCTCGGCCGCTTCGGCGTCCGACCGGTAGCCGACGGCGACGTCGTGCCCCTCGGCCGCCAGCCGCAGGCAGATCGCCGCGCCGATGCCCCGGCTGCCACCGGTGACCACCGTCACCCGCCGCCGATCTCCCTGTTCCGCCATGTCCGGATCCTCCAAGCTCTGCGCATACGAATGATCGATCAAATAGTCACTCTATGCAGACGAACCCTCTGCGTCGACCCTCGCCCTCAGTGCCCGGGGCGCGGCGTTGACGCAGGTGGGGGAGGCTTCCGCGCGGCGAGTGCGCTGGTCCGGCTGCCACGTCCGGCCGGGCCGGTTTCCATCGGCTCGACAGGTGCGGCTCGATGAACTCTGCTTCCGGGATGGGTTAGTTGCCCTCGCGTCAGGCCAGCAGTTCTACCGATCCGGGCTGTGCCGTGGGGCGCATCGTGAGGGGCTTACGAGGCCGCCCGCTGCGCGTCCGCGAGCACGGTCAGGTCGGCGTGGCGGACGACGGCGCATCCGGCATCCCATGAACCTTCGGGCTGCTCGTGTACCAGTACCCACACCCGCGACGCATCGTTGCGGGACAGCCAGGTCAGCTGCCAGCGGCCACCGGTCTCCTCCAGGCAGGCGGGACAGAATCGAGATCCTGCCCGTCCCCACAGGGCCTGCCGGTGCACGCGGCGCTGTCCGGGCACGATCTCCACCGCGTGGCCGTCGTACGGTTGCAGAGTCATGGCCGTGAGAACATCGGCGGCGACTCCGGTGACGTCGGTGATGGCGGCCAGCTCGTCGGCAGTGGCCCAGGTGGTCCAGCGGGGCAGGACCGGGGCTGCCGCGGTTGGGTCGCGGTTCGGGAGGCCGAGTGCGCCGAGGACGTCGGTAAAGGGACAGCTCAGCCGGGCGGCGATCGCCTCCAGCCAGGAGTCCAGAGCTTCACCTGGAAACGGGGCGTACCTGATGGGCAAGGTCCGTCGTGCCGGGCTCACCTGGGCGTCCGAACGCCGTGGGGACGGCTGGTGGCCATCCCCGTGTGGAAGGCGTATTCGAGTTCGCGGCGGGCCTGTTCGGCGGCCTCGTCGTTGCGGACCTGGTCGAGGAGGTCCTTGGTGAGGCCCTCGGTGCCGGTGCGCTGGGCGCGCTGGCAGCCGCGGTTGACCAGCGTCATCAGGGAGCCGATGTGCCCGGTGCTGCGGGTGAAGAGATAGTCGGACAGGTCGTCGGCGAGCATGCCGGGATAGGCATCGGTCAGCACGATGCGCTGTTCCAGGGACAGCAGCAGCTGACGCCACTGGAGGCGGCCCTGCTCGGTATCGATGCTGAAGGGAGGCATGTCCAGACGGGTGGTGCGCCGGCCGGTCTGGGCCAGCACTGTCTCGCCGAGAGCCTCACCTTCGCTGAACAGGCCCTTGTCCGCGAGCCCGACGCCGACCTTGAGGAGGGTGACGGGGAACTCGTTGGCGATCCACTTCAGGTGGTTGCTGACCTCGATGCCGCTGGTCCTGCGCCATTTCAGGAAGTGCAAGTCGTCCAGGATCAGCAGGCGGACCTCGCAGGACAGCACGCAGTCCAGCGCCTGGAGCCCGAGTTGGGCGGCGGTGGATGTCTGGCGTCCGGGGTGGCCGAAGAACTCCAGCATGGCCCGGTTCAGGTCCTTCATGCCGGTGTTGCCGGTCAGCCCCACCCGGCACACAGGCCACCGTTCATGCCCCTGCGCGGTGAACGGACCGTGCTCAGCGATCTCGCGGCGGTGGAACTCCCGGGCGAAGGCGAGCACCGCAGTGGTCTTGCCCAGCCCCGGAAACGCGTCGACGGCCACGGCACCTTTGGCCCTGTCCCCGTCCTGCAGGTTGCTGTCCACGATGTCCCACAGGTCCTCGTGCAGCGTGGCGAGCTGCGGAGTACGGAGCGGCCCCAGGTTGGCGTGCCACTCACGCCGACCGAGGTCGTACTCCGCCCGTGCCAACGGACTGAGCGCGGCCAGCTGTCCACGGGTGAGCGGGTCCGGCCGGCGCCGGCGTGGAGCGTCCGCGAACGCCTTGAAGTCCTCCTTCCGGGACAACGACGCGCACGCCAGCTCTGGCCGGGCACTCATGCGTCGCCCAGGGCGTCGGCGTAGAAGGCATCGAGGTCCGCCTCGTCGTCATCGCCGCCCTCCGGCTCCGCTTGATCCGGCGCCGTCTTTTGGCTGGGGCTGAGCGGGAGGCCCTGTCCCAGGGCGCGACGGACGGACGGCAGCGTCACTGCAGAGGACGTCCCGGTGGTGGGCAGGTCGATGGCGGCCTGCTCACGCGACAGCCGCAGGACCATACGCCGCTCGGCGAGGGTGTCACCCAGCCCCAGACTCCAGCGCTCCAGCAGGTCAGCGACAGCCAGTCGGTCGTCGGGGTAGCGGTACTTGGCGGCGGCCAGCTTCCGCGCGAACGCCAGCGCCTCCTCGCTCAACGGCATCTCCGCGCTGGGCGCATGCTCCCAGCGCAGCGTCTGCCACCTGCGGTCATCGGGGTCTCGGAAGTAGATCCTGGTGATGTCGTCGGGATCCACCTGGAACGGCCAGCCGTTCTTCACCGGCCCCCGATAGGGGCTGCGGACCCCTTTCAGCTTCGTGAGGGCCGGCCCGTTGTACCGGCGCCGGTCGATCTCGACCCCATAGTGCTGGACCGTGCGCCACTTCGTCTGGAGGAACTCGAAGGCCAGGTCCGGATCACGGGGCACCTCGATGTACCCGGCCCGGGCCACACCGTGCTCGAACATCGTGGCCGGCGACATCCGCAGTCCCGGCACCCCCGGATCGACGAGCCCCGAATGCGGCCGGTGGTGATAGGCCACCGCCACCCACTCACGGATGATCGCCTCCAGCTCATCCAGGTAGAAGAACGCCTCCGCCTCCGGACGCTCACCCCTGCCGTGAATGTCCGGACCCTTGTAACCGGGAAGCGCCTGCAGCAGGTCCTCCCGCAGCGTGCGGAAGAACCGCTCGACCGGCCCCTTGTCCCGGCCCGTCCTCAGCCGCGTCGGCTGGATCGAGATCCCCACCCGCCGGCACACACTCGTCAGATGCTCCGAGACGTAGACCTTGCCGTGGTCGACTACCAGCGTCTCCGGCACCATCGCCGGTCCCGCGAGACCCGGCCCATCCACAGCATCGACGTCTACCAGCACCGACCGCGGGATCCCGTGCTCGGGCCACACTGCGTGCCGGGGCCAGTCCCTCCCTGCTGGCCGAGGACGGAACGCCTGGTAGAGCACCGCGCTGACATCGACAGCCTTCGTCGACACCGGCGTCACCCTGATCCCGGTGATGCATCGCGTGTACCAGTCCATCCCGACACTGAGCTCCGCCTGCACCCAGCGCAGCGTGACCGGGTCGAACGCGAACACGTCCAGCCGCGTCGAATCCATCAGCAGATACTCGCCCGGCCGCGTCGGCCGCAGCTTCCCGTACGCACCCTCCGGACGATCAGCGATGTCCCGGTTCCGCTTCGCACTCAGCCGGAACAACGGATGCCGCCGTTCCAGACCCTTCAGCACCCGAAACGCAGTCGCCCGGCTCGGCTGCGGCACCACCTCCGGACCGAACCGGGCAACCACCCGCGCCCGCGTCCGCTCAATCACCAGCGTCCGCGACGGCTTCGACTGGCCGGTGTGCTCGACCATCACTTCTAGAGCGGTCTCCACCCACCGGTCATCGACCGACGGCTGCCTCGGCACGGACAGACCACGCTTCGAGACGAGCCCGGCCTCACCATGGCACCGAAAGTCCGCGACCCACTGCTTGACCGACCGAACCGATACGCCCAGTTCCCGGGCCTTCGCCGCGTACCTGGCCTCGGCCGGCTCACCCGTCCGGTACTCCGTGCGTGGCTCCCCTTCGCGTACGAGTTCCGGGCTGCCCGAGCGGTAGCCCGTCAGGACCTCGCGGACATGCTCCGCTCGCTCCAGGACTTTCCGGCGCTCGTCATCACGCAGCTGACTCAGGACAACCGAGGCGATCTCCCCGGCATCCTCCGCTGACGGACCGGCCTGGTCAGGAACGATCTCGGCACGGTCGGAGAACAACAGCTCCTTCAAGGACAGCCGCCGGACGCACCCATGCCCATCCTTGAGGACCACTTCGTTCCCCGCAGCCGTCGCCGCCAGCTCGACCACTTCGACGGTCTCCCCGTCGTAGCGGAATCGCGTACCGACCCCGACACGAGCCCCGGCCCTGCTCATGCTGCCTGCCACAGGATGTGGGAGGGTCCCAGTGGCTGGTCAAGATCGGTAACGAGTCTCTGCGTCCAGAGCAGATGATGGATGGCTGACCGAACCTGGGAGGCCGGATGCACAGGCAAACACGAAGCAGCCTGCCCCAAGGGCACTCCATGGAGGTCGGCTTCGCGAAGCTCCTGCAACAGCGCCGTACTGAACAGCCACTCCCTGCGGAAGCCCGCCAGGAATCGGACGTTCTCCAGCTCTCCCGTCGGAGGCTCGCTCCAGACCTCGTACTTCCATCCACGTGCCTCTACCGCCCGCCGGGTCCAACCGAAGGTGAACACAACCTCGGGCATGGACAGACGATGCAGAGGCTTGACGTCGACGACCACTGGTACCTGATCGGTGAGCAGGAGAAAGTCCGGAACGTGTCTGCGGAGCTTCCCCTCCAGCACGGTCTGAAGCAGGAACGGCTGAGCAACGATGCCATGCACGCTGCGATCGAAATCCGCGAAAAGCAATCGAGCCAGCTCCAGACGCGACTCGTAGATCACGTGGTTCCGCAAAGTCGCTGACCAATAGGTACCCGAGTAGTGCTTCTGCCCTCGGTACCAGCGAAACATCCGCCACGGCGCTGCGGAGGCCAACCGCTCCTCGGAAACAGATGACCAGGCGTACTCCTCGACAGCGCCGCTGTTATCGCAGCGCACTCTGGCCACGACTTCCGTAGCAATGTCCAAGACGTACCCCCGTTCAGACCATGGTCCGTACGACCAGACTGCCCGCCGCCGAGAGAACGCACCTAGCCTAGGAGCGAGGTAGCTCGAAAGGGTGAACACGCCGACCTGCTTGTCTCACGACCGCTGCATAAATGCAGTCGATATGCATCAGAGAGTGAGACTGTGCAGCGAAACTTGAGACCCTACATGGCACGCCCAAGGGGGGCCGCGAGGAGTGCGCATGCCCCGTCCCCTGTGGTCCGGTGCGATCTCGTTCGGCCTGGTCACCGTTCCGTGTCAGCTGGTGAATGCCACCGAGAGGCACGATGTGTCCCTCCGGCAGGTGCACACGGAGGACGGCGGCCGTATCCGGTACCGCAAGACGTGCGAGATCGACGGCCAGGAGCTGACCGACGACGAGATCGGGAAGGGCTACGAGGACCGGAAGGACCACATCATCCCCATCACGGACGAGGACCTCGCCGGGATGCCGCTGCCGACGGCGAAAGCCATCGAGATCGTCGCGTTCGTGGACCGCTCCACCGTCGACCCGGTCCAGTTCGGTGCCGGGTCGTACTGTGTTAACTGCACTATCGCCTCTGATCGCAGAGGGAGATGATCTACGTCTCTGAGGAAGTGTGTGTTGCAGGACCTGCATCG